>CAZLTY010000201.1:1735-8366 GCA_964562575.1 uncultured Pirellulales bacterium | reverse complement strand
TTTGATGTCGGGTGTGTTGCCCGATACTGTCAAAATACCCATGAACGGTTACCCCGTGTCTTTCAATCCTAACCGGCAGCTTCGTTTCCACGTCGAACCATATGCGATCGACACGGCGCTCGAAACCGTCTCCGTAGTAGCTGCGGTCTATCTCAAAGCCCACACATTCCCGACCCTCGAACACCTCCGTTTCCAGGATTCGATCAGCCCTGTCCAGCTCTTGGACATACGATCGCAACTTCGTCATCGGGTCGCGCTTGTACGCCCCGGCCTCGGTAGTCTTGATTGTATAGCACTCGTGCTCGAAAGAAACGTTGTACGACATCAGGTCATTTCCGTCCGGTATGTCCCAAAAAATATTTACCAGCGTGCTGTCGGGGCCATTATCTTCTATAGTATTCTCGTCGGTATCCTCGTAGTATTTATCTCTTCGTAACCTGTCTTCGGCTTTATAGATTCTGCTCCAATTACCCGAGACGTGCGTGTAGCCGTGACGACCCACGAAAACGGACTGCTCACGATATACCAACGCCTCGATGTTTACCAGCTCAGCGATAATTTCCTGTCCCCAGGCGGCAGTAGGTCCCAGCCACCATTTTCCATTGTCTGAAGTGTCGAAAGGCCAAAACGTCACGCCGCCCAGCACGACCATGATAACCGCCGCCGCGGCGGCCAGTTTCGCTGTTCTGTTGTTCATGGTCATCTTCCGTATGAATCCCTGGCTGGTGTTCGGCCCGGATGTTTGTTTGTCTTCCTGAATTCGCACGGCTTCAAGAACCGCTCGTTCGGCGGATTGGCACGCTTGAGGATCAGCCGACAATTCTCCCATGCGCCGCGTACATTCGAGAAGTGCTTCGAGTCGCTTTGATTCGAGCCGGCATTGCGGACACTCGTCCAGGTGCGTTCTGAGATCGGCTTGCGCCTGCGGCGACAATTCGCCCAGAGCAAAACCCACCAACAACCTGCTCATCTCTTCGTGCTTATCCATAATTCACCTTCTTCACTCGATCAGGTAATCGCCGAGTTCGCGCACCAGGCGTTTAAGAGCCCGATGCAGATGAACCCGGACAGTTCTCGGTGAGCAACCCAGGATTTCCGCGATCTGCCGCGCATCCAAGCCTTCGATTCGCGACAACACGAACGCGTCCGCCTGGCGCTTTGGCAATCTCGCCAGAGATCCGGCCAACTTCTTCTGCAGTTCGGCGGCCCGCATCAGTCCGTCGGGCCTGCACTTGCTGAGACCACCTTGCATTTGCTGTGGCAGTGAGTGTTCGCTTCTCGATCGTCTAGCAGACTCGATGGCCTTTCGCACGGTAACCCGGTATAGATACGCGTTCCAATTCGTCCGGCCGTTGTATTTGTGCCATCGCTTCCAAATCGCCAGAAACACTCCCTGATGAACATCCTGGGCCTGTTCGGCATCGCCCAGAATCCGCACGGCGGTATTCAGCACTTGTGCGCTGCAATCATCGACTAGCGTTTTGAACTTCTCTCTTGACACCATACACGTCTTCGAAGGCCAAACTGTGCACAACTCAGATCAACGACCGGTCGCATATCTATGATTATAGAGGCGATCGAAGAAATCCTGTTTACAAAAAAAATACGGATATCAACAACAAATCAGAAAATTGAAAAAACTCACTTTTTTCTTGTGGCCGGGATTGACCGACACCGAGTGTGATTTTATTGGACAGTTGAATCCGCGAAAGGGGCCGTTCTTTGGGCTACGCAATATATAGTGGATGCAGCCAAATGGGTGTGGGCATATGGTGGTTTCCGTTATGGGGCGTTGCTCCGCCTGCCGGCTGGCAGGCTAAAGAAAAGACGTTTGCCCTGTCGATATTGCGTAGGTTGCAAAGGACTTTTTCACTTTTGAAGGACGAGTGAGTATGAGCAAAAGGGAGTTGATAGACTGCATCTGTGAAATCAACAAGAGCGCCAAGCCGGAATTTCTCGCCAGTTTCTCCGAGGAGGATTTGAAAGCCTATCTTGAGCATCTGATGGAGTTGGATTTGGAGGAACTGGCTGTCTGCGGCTAGCCCGAATTTACAAACCCGATCATTCTTCGTCCAAGTCAGTGCCCACAACAGACCTGCTTGTATCACTGAGACCGCGCCTTCCTTGGGGATCAGTTTGGGTCTGAGGCTGCCCGCCGGGAGGGTTTGAAGAGTTGTTTTGCCTGTTGTTGTTCCTTTGGCGATTGCCGCCGGATGAGGCGTTGAACGTTGCCGGCGCCGGGATTTTCGTTTCATCGGTCACAATCGCGCCGGGTGGTATCTCGGCGATGCTGTTCAGTTTATACTGGACGACCACAGGCTCGTGGCCGCTCGGCACACAAAAGACAAAATCAATAAGCTGTTCATTCCCGTCGACTCTTCGGGAATCGAGTTTTATCTCAGGGGCAACCTGAATCTGGCTCGCCGTTCTCAGGTGCCCGAGGGGATAAACGTTGACTGCTTCTCCGGCGAATCGGTCCTGGCCCGAACCTTTTCGTTTACAGATCAATCTCAATTGGGAAAGGGTGAACGCGCCGCCATTAATCCTGGCGTCTGCCCTGATTGCCCTTTTCGATATTCCCACTCGCACTATCATTACGTCATAGCTGCCCTTGGTGGAGACGGGCAAAGATACGGACTTGCCCTGAGCATCCTTGACCCTGCCCGAGCCACTCCTGAGATCGCCGATTAAACCATCAGCCTGCTCGGCTACAGCTTGGGGGGCGCGCCAGACGGCGGCCTGTCTCGGCACGGAAATGGCGGGGAAACTATTGCTTATAATCGAAGTCGTCTCGGTCTTGATGAGTCTGTTGAAGAAGAGCTGGTCCAGATAGTTGGGATGGATGGTGGCGAAACTCCTTTTGCCGCTGAAGCTGCCCTTGCTGACCATGGTGAAGAGCCCCGTTGCCAATCCGTCGGCGCCGAGCAGGCCACCCTTGGGATCGTCGGGCCTGAGCCTGACAGGATCGAAACGCTGATAAGGAAAACCGAGTGAGAAGGGGCCCATCGCCAGAGCAGTCAGCAGAAAGCCTGAAACGAGAAAACCCAGCACTATCCCACAGGTGATGCGACCGATACACTCAGGCAGAAAGCCCAGATCGACCGGATTCCTTAGCAGGTAGGTGGCGCCCGCTTCCAGAACAGCAAAAACCACAACATAGATCAGGATAAAAGATATCGTCTGGGCCCATGGCGCTATGGTGAGAAACATCCCCTCGTCACCGCGGCTGATAAGCATGTTCGCAACAGCCTCAAAAAAGCCGAACGCAACCATGCCTGAAATGATTGCGATTATTATTGCGGCGAACGCCTTGACAAATGTGCCCTTGAAATACAGCAAGGCAGCACAACCCAGAATTATTATCACTACGACTAAGCTAGATATCATGATATCTCCAGTTCTATCGGGGATTTGCGACCGATTCGCGCCCCGCTATGTGCCAATTACTGCGTTGGCTTTGTCTTCTTTGCTCTGGACGTCGAAAGTACTCTTATCATCTCGTTTATCGATGCCGTTCCGGCGATGACTCTTCGGAGCACCTGCTCCTGCAGATAAAGCACCTTCGCACGTCTGAACTGCGCGCCGATTTCCGGTAACGATTTGGATTTCCTGACAGCTTGTCTCAAAGCATCGTTCATGGCGACAAGCTCAAAAATACCCGTCCTGTCGAAGTAGCCTGTCCCCTGGCAATGCTCGCAGGTCAGTGGTTTGCCGTGCTTGTCATACTGTACTTTGCCGGCACGATAGAGCACCTTTGTCTTATCGGCGGTGATGTTGAATTTCTTGAAAAGCTCCTTGTCCGGCGCATATCCCTGCTTGCACTCTTCACAGAGTTTTCTCAGCAGTCGTTGGCTACTCGCGCACAAAAGGGTCTCGGTGACGAGATTCCTGTCACCGACAAGCCTCATCCATTTGCCAAGCGCCTGGAGCACACTGTCGGCTTTGAGCGTGACGTAGACAAGTTTTCCGTCCTTGGCGGCCGCACAGGCCACACGGGCGGTCTCGGCGTCCTCGCAGTCGGCGACACCGATGATGTCGGGACCCATTCGCACGACGGCCTGGAGCTTTGCGCCAAATGTCGTCGTCCCCGTGTCACTGAGGGCATAGACATTCTGAGTTATGTTGGGCATCTCCCCGGAGGGCTGTCTTTCGAGCGTGTTTATGCTATTGATGAAGGCGTCGTGATTGCGGAGCATCGCATAGAGCGTAGTGGTCACTCCACTTTTTGGCGGCCCGCTTATGATGCACAGGCCCTGCTTGACACCGCCAAGCTGACTCAACTGTTGTTGCTGTTCGGGCATCAAGCCGATATCGCTCAGTTTCGATATCGTCTCTTGTTCTATGTGCTTGAGTCTGACCTGTTCCCCGGCGGTTGAACCGGCGGTGGTCACTTCCCACGGCATGTCGTCTTTGCCCTTGTGAATCACGAACCTTCCCTTTTGCGGTTTTCGTCGTTCCTTGGGGTCCAGGCCGGCCAGCTCTTTGACAAAGGTAATGAAATGTCCCATTTGTTCTCTGGTTACGCTCGGCTGCTTGAGCGATGCGCCGTCGACGAAGTAGGCTACCTTATAGTCTTCAGCCGTCGGGGAAAACGCAACGTTGCTCGCCCGGCGCCAGATAGCGTCACTGAGAATATCATGGCTTGTCTTGTATCCGAAAAAGTCTGCCGTCCTTGGCTCGGGTATGGGAATTTCATTCCTGTTTGCCGTAACAAAAGTGAAGCTCTTGAGAGCCTCCATCTTCTTTTCCTTGCTCACGAGCAGGCTCTTGATATGCTCGATGGTCAAAACGCGATCGTGATCGGGGACTCTGCTGTTACGGTGCTTGACGTAGGCCAGGGCCACTGCCCCGACAGCGAGAAGGTAAAACAGCATCCCTCCGACGTAGAGCGGTATGAGAAGCCAGATCATCGCCGCGGCGGCTCCAACCCCCAGGAGAAGTCCCGTCCAAGAACCTTCTTTTGTTTCCAGCACTTTGGCGTCCTGCTGCACCCAACCGATGAGCGGAAGCCAGGCAAAGAACAGGGCCAGATAGCCGATGAGTTTCAGTATGGATATGTAGCCACCGTATTCGACGGCCCCTATTAATTGGTCGAGCATAAGATGAGGCTCCAATAAATCCTACAAAATGCCGCTGGCGGTAGACTTGATGCCTTTGAGCGCCATTCTCAGTTCTTCTTTGTTCGGTGCATATTTGTATGCATCCTTGGGATCCACCATCCCATCCTTGATCAAATCGCATAGATTATACGTCAGATCCTGCATGCCTTCGCCCTGGGAGCTTCGTATCACGTTGGGAAGGTCAACTTCGCGGTCTTCGGCGATGAGTTTCCGCGTCGAAGCATTTGCGATAAGAATCTCCACGGCCGGCACTCTGTCCACGCCTTCTTTGAGACAGGGCATCAAAACCTGGCTGACGATTGCCCTGATGGCGATGGCCAGAGCCTGCCTTATCAAGTCCCGCTCGTCCTGAGGGAACAAATCCAACAGTCGGTGGACTGCCTGAGAGGCGTTCGCCGAGTGCATCGTTCCAAACACAAGGTGCCCGGTTTCGGTGGCTCTCATTCCAGCCGCGACAGTTCTGGCATCCCGCATCTCGCCGACAAACACTACATCCGGGTCCTGACGCATGAGGTATGTCAAGGCCTCGTCAAAGTCTTTGGTGTCGATCCCGATTTCTCTTTGCGAGACTATCGCCTTGTGGTCCTTGAACAGATATTCGATAGGATCTTCCACCGTGACAATGTGACATGACTCGGTGCGGTTGATGTAATCTATCATCGAGGCAATGGTCGTGGTCTTGCCGCAGCCGGTGGGACCGACCACGAGCACCAATCCCTGCCTGCTCTGGCATATGCTCTCCAGCACCTTCGGCAAATGCAGATCTTCGAAAGGGGGAATCACCGTATTGACACGACGCGCCGCCAGGCTGAGCATCCCGCGCTGGCGGAACACGTTCGTTCGAAAACGATGCTCACCGTCAATTTCGTGGGCAAAGTCCAGCGTACCATGCTTGAGAAAAGACTCTTTCTGGGCCCCGGTGAGTATCTCGAAGACTAGTTGCTCCATCCTCTCAGCGGTCATTATCTCGCCGGTCGTGTTTTTCAGTTTGCCAAAAAGGCGTAGTTTCAGCGGCTGGCCCACCTTCAAGTGCAGATCGCTAGCCCGATTACTGATAGCAGCTCTGAAGAACTTATTCAATTCAGGCTCGTGACCGGAACTCGTTCGATCATCAGCAGGTTGTTCGGTACTCATAACTACGGCCCGTTCAAGAGCTTATAAAACGACTCTCCTCATAACGACCGGATCTAGCAGCCAATCATCACATAGAAGAGCTTTCATCGTATCATAAGGTTTGTAAAGACATACCGTTATATACTTCCATTATAAGTTCCTGCGCCAATCTGTCAACCGCGATGCTCGAACAATATCGATTTTCGACACAAATCACCGAGGAATCACAGTACTACGGCTCATATTGTGGCCGCCGACATTTACGGTACAAGAATCATCCCGATTTTCGCAGGGCCCCGACATTCGCCGAAGCGGTAGGCGGCAAGGCGCCGAAGCTCGGTGATAAAATGGACAAAATCCGTCGAGATATGAGCGGCCATGACCGCACCTGACCCCGC
>CAZLTY010000201.1:0-1717 GCA_964562575.1 uncultured Pirellulales bacterium | reverse complement strand
AAAACAAATCGACTTCAGCAATTCACACCTGCCTGCCGATATATTATAGGGTGTCTTTCATGGAGTCGATAAAGGAAAAACTTTCGGAACGAGAAAAGCAAGAAGCGGCTATAAGACTTCTTCGCAAACTCGGTGAGCATTTGCAGTCGTCTGATGCATCGACAAGGCGGCGAGCGGCCTACAATCTGTCCTGGATGCAGGAAGATGGCTTGACGATTTTGAAGGGTGTCTTGTGTGGCAACTTCCATGTTACCGCGAAGAATGCGGCTGCATACGGCCTGAGAAAGATGCGGGGCAGGATGAAGAAGGTAGCCCAGGAGGTTCTCAACGATGGATTGAAGCATCGTGACAGTTCCACCAAGCAGGTTTGTCGAGCTGCCCTGCAACTGCTGGGACAGAAAGTACCCGCCGGCGAGAGCCCCAAGAGACAAACACCAAAGAAGACGAAGATCAGGGAGATCTCGCACGAAAGCAGGCCGAGGGTGAGATACGATACGAGGCGAGGGGCAGGCATGAGACGAATGCGCCGATGAGAGCCCAAGCCGAACCACGTCTTTGACGCCTCAAATCACAAGAAAATCCCGGCCCCGGCTGGAATCTACCTTTCCCACAATCACGTCGCCAGCAACAGCGTCAGCGTCATGTAGATGGCCACACTAATCGAATCGTTCGCCGTCGTGACAAGCGGGCCGGAGCTTATGGCCGGATCTATGCCTATCTGGCGAAACAAGAACGGGAGAAACAGGCCCAGTGTCGTCGCAACCATTATCGCCGAGAACATTGCCACACCAACCGCGAAGACAAGCCGCGCAGGCTCCACAGCGCTTTCGGCACCATTGGAATCAGTCAGAATAGCACAGGCTACGCCGCCCAACAAACCGCAGCTCAATGCCACGAGAAGAGCGATTCGCACCTCTCGCGCAAAGACCTGGCCTAATCTCAACGCCACGAGGTGACCTGTCGCCAACCCGGAAACCACAATCGCAGAAGTTTGCAAGCCGGCGTTGCCACTGATTGCGGCAATCATCGGCACAAAGAAAAGTGCAGCAGTATACACAAGGGACAAGTTCTCGACAGAAAACCTGTCGTGGAAGAGCATTAGGACAAAGGCGGTGACACCCGTGCCGATCAGACAGGGAAGCAGCCAGGTCATCCTCACGCGAGCCGCGTGGAACACACTGACAGTATCGAGTTCGTCGGGATCTGTGCCGGCCATCGTGTAGAAGTCCTCAGCGGCTTCTTCCTCGGCAACCTCGATGACACGGTCGGCAGTGATCCGGCCGACCAGTTTGTGGCCACGATCAAGAACGGGCACCACAATCAGATCGTTCTTGCTGAATATATTTCTTACTTCTTCCTGGTCGGTATTGACGTTGACATAGATGGTGTCGGAATCTACCAGATCCGCTATCTTCGTGCCCTCGGGACGAGTCAGCAGGAATCGCACGCGAACATCGCCCAGGAATCGCCGGATGTTGTTCACGACATAGACGCTGAAGAAATCCTCATCGATCTGAGCAGCACGAATTTTGTTCACTGCCTCGCCAACCGTAGCGTCCTCGCGCACACTTATCACATGCGGGTCCATGATTCCGCCGGCAGAGTCTTCGGAGTAGCTCATCAACTCCTTGATTTCCGCTGATTCAGCCGGATGAATGCGCTGCAGCACTTCGGCTCGATCTGGCTCGGGCAACTCGGAAAGGACATCGGCGGCATC
>CAZLTY010000200.1:0-8526 GCA_964562575.1 uncultured Pirellulales bacterium | reverse complement strand
TGCCAGGCGAAAAACCGCTCGCTCTCGGGCCGACGACGGAGTTTTCAGACAGAGCTTAGATACTTGGTCTTGCGTCAACGGTGCGGTAGATTGAATTCTCTGCGACGAGGTTTGACCGCTTCGCCGGATCAGGTTAAACTGGTGTGCGAAATTCAGCTTCGCAGAAATCTTGATCAGGAGAGACAAAATGAAACAGAGACGCCGAATCAGAGGTTTGATGGTTTTTGTAGTGATCGTGAGCGTTGTCTTCGCCGGCAGCAGCCGGTGTTGGGGGCGTGAATCGGTTTCCATACGGTTGCCGGGGGCGTGGGCGGCTATTGACGCCGGCCGGTATCCGAGTATTCAGGCTGCGATTGACGCTCTGCCGGATGCCGGCGGAGTCGTACATTTGCCGCCGGGGACATTTGAGATTAGTGAGCCTTTGAAGGTCGGCAAGGGCGACGTTCTTATCAAAGGAGCCGGGACCGCTACGCACATAAAGAACGTCAACACCAAGGGCAACAGTGCGCTGATACTTCAGCACCCAAGCGCCGGCGATAATCGAAAGGCCGAGCTATGGCGTATCCGCCTGGCCGACTTTCGCATCACGGGCAACGAAAAGAGCGGACACGGCATCGAGGCCCGGCGGATAAACGAGGTCTTCATTGACGGTGTTACCGTCAGCTATCACGGCGGCGACGGCATTCAATTGTACTACTGCTACGAAGACCCGCGAATATGCAACTCGCTGATCACCTATAACAAGAAGACGGGGCTAAATGCAATCGGCTGTCACGATGTCGTCGTCTCGGCCAATCAGTTCGAGGAAAACAACGACGCCCTGCGGTTTACCGACGGCTTCAATCTTTGCATGACGGGCAACTGCCTTGACGATCACCTCGGCAACGGCGTGGTTATCGAAAACACATACGGCTCGGTAGTCTCGGGCAATATGATAGAAGAGTGCCAGGGCATTGCCATTGTGCTCGATAGGGACTGTTACGGCATCGCGCTTAGCGCCAACGTGATTGCCCACGACGCAAGCGGCGGGATCGCGCTGCTCGATGCGCACGGCTGCGCCGTCAGCGCCAATGCCTTTACCATCATGGGCAGTGATGCCCTGAACATCGGACCAAAGAGCGGGCGCATCACCGTCACCGGCAACAACTTCTCCAACAGTTACATCGGCGAGGGTAAGACAAAGCGGTCGGCGAATGACCAGAGAGCCGCGGGTATGGTCCTCGACGGCACGTCCGGCATTGCGGTAGTCGGTAATCTTTTCTCAGGCGTCCGCCCGAAGGCGCTGACCGTCAAGGGCAGGCCCAGCACGGGCATAGTGTTCACAGACAATGTTCTGATAGACGTCTCCAGCGACCACAAGAAGCTGGAGGCATCGTTGGTCAAAGATAATCTGGGCGACAAACAGTAAGAGGAACAAACATGAAGCTGATTAAGTTTTTGGCTGCAGGGCTTTTGGCCTGCGCAGGGGCCGTTGAGCTGCGGGCGGACAAGGCAGCCCAGGTATACCCCGGCAAAGACTGGGAGACCAAGAGGCCCGATCAGGTCGACCTGGATGCGAATAAACTGAGAGAGTTGGGCGACTACGCCGGAGGCTTCGGCTGCGTGGTCAGGCACGGATACATGGTTTATGAGTGGGGTGACGCCGGCAGGCGAAAAGATGTGGCCTCGGCGGCAAAACCTCTCTACTCGCACTTTTTGTTCAAGGCCTTAGAGGACGGGAGGATCTCCAGCCTCGACGAGCGGGCCGGCAAATGGCAGCCAAGGCTCAGTCAAATCAACGAGCGACTAGGTTACAAGGACCGCAACATCACATGGAGACATTTCGCCAACCAGATATCATGCTATGGTCTCACCGAGGCTCCCGGGACGGCGTACGCCTACAACGACTGGCAGATGGCGCTGTTCTGGGACACACTGTTCAAGAAGGTCTACGGCGCCGACTTCGAGACGGTGGATGCCGAGGTTTTTCATCCAATTCTAACCGATCGGATTCAGTGCCAGGACAATCCGACGTTCATGGCATTTGGCACCGGGGACAGGCCCGGCCGGCTGGCGATCTCGCCTCGTGATTTTGCGCGTTTCGGATTGTTGTATTTGCGAAAAGGCAAGTGGAATGACACCCAGCTCATCAGCCGCGAACACGCAACAATGGCTGTCACGAGCCCTTTGCCCAATTCGATCCCGCGAGCCGGCAACCAGGTGGCCGAGATGATACCGCAGCAGCGCTCGATAGGCTCGAAGAACATCCCCGACAATCAGTGCGACCACGTCGGCAGCTATAGCTGGCTCTGGTGGACAAACGGGATCAGCCGCCGCGGCGCGCGGCATTGGCCCGACGTTCCGACAGATGCCTACGGTTGCTTCGGTCACGGCGGCCCGCGCGCTATGGTCGTTGTGCCGAGCCTGGATCTGATCATAAGCTGGAACGACGCGAAGATCCGCAGCGCCGGGATGGAGAATCACGCGCTTAACTTGCTGGTCGAAGCCGTGGCCGCCAGTGAGAGCAGAGATTTTGGCAGTCGGATGGGTGTCATGTGGGAGCCCATGGACTGGAGTATCAAGGGTCTCGCACATTCGGACAACCCATTCGGCGTTCAGGCGACGGCGACTTTCACCCACACCGGCACCGGTCAAAAACGCACGACCGAGATGTTCTACGATGGTGACAATACCTGGCGTTTCCATTTCACCGGGACTCGAGCAGGGGAGTGGACCTTCAGAACAGCAAGCAGTATGGCCGAGTTTGACGGCCACACCGGCGCGGTGACTGTTGCGGCCAATCCCAATCGAAACGTCAAAGGCTTTCTGACACATGTGGGAAACAAATATGCAATACAGGTGGCCGATGAGGCGGATCTGCGAGGATACCTGTTCAACGCCTATATGAGCAGGGTCGAACATCCAGCCTTTCTGGACGAGTTTGGCGCCAATCTACAGCAGGTCGAGGCCAAAGCCGCCGCCTACCTGAAGCACGCCCTGGCCAACGGCTTTGAAATTGTCTTTGTACATGTCAACAACAACTGGTTCAAGCTCGGAGTCAGAGAGCACAACAAGCACGATAGTGAGAATCCGGACCCGTCGGCCTTCCGAGTGCTGGAGACGATCATCAAAACGATCCATACTGCCGGAGGCCGAGTTCACATCTGGGCCTGGGGCGATGAGTCGCGCAGATGGACGCCGCGAGGCGTTCCCGGCGGCATCAATGGCAGGACCGACAGGCGCCTTCAGCGATACATCGCCGCACGGCTTGGCCCTTTGCCCGGCTGGACAATGGGGTATGGATTCGATTTGCATGAGTGGACCAATACCGAGCAGTTGAATTCCTGGGCGGCGTATTTACATGAGCATTTCGGCTGGCAACATCTGCTATGTGCGAGGGGACATCTGCTCAAAGGGCCTAACAACCTCAATTCCTACGATGGGTTCGGGCGAAATGTGGCGCTGACGACAACGGCGCACGGACCGGCGGACTATGAGGAAATAGCCGATGACATGGACGCCGATTTGACACGGCCTCATTTGTACGAGGAAAGACACAGCTACAAGCGCGATGGCTTCAATCTCGATATGGACGGGACGCGACGACTGCTGTGGTCCGAAGCGATGGCCGGTGGCATGGGAGGCTTCTACGGTTTCTATCCTGACAGCCCCCACCCATATCCGAAGCCGGAGCAACTGCGGACACACTACACGTTCTGGCATACGAACAATCGCTTCAGGCTGGATATGCAAAGGGCCAACAGCCTGAGCAACGGCGCCTGTGTCTTGTCAACCCGGTCAAAGAAGAACTGCGTTTTCTACGGCGAGAATGTTTCGTCGATTCACATGGATTTGTCCGCAATGCCGGGCGCTCAGCGGGCAATTGCCGTGGACACGAAAAGGCAATACAAGGAAATCAAAATCGCAGCGCTCAGCCCCGAAGAGCATGTTTGGAGGGCTCCGTACCGCTCCGACTGGGCGATTGCTGTTGGTGGCGGAGATTCGCATTAGAAAAGGATGCCACACATGAATTATACCCTTCAGGGTAGTAAATTCCCGCGAGTGAGATCATAAGCCGTTATTGTAAAACTACTTACCCGCGCAAGAACGGGAATTTTCAATCAGGAGCAGTATACATGTTTGCAGACAGAATGGCCACCGCCCATAAGTCGTTCATCAGGGAAATCCTGAAAGTCACTGCCGATCCGAAGGTCATATCATTTGCCGGCGGGCTGCCGAATCCGCAGTTCTTCCCGGTTAAGGATCTGGCGGATGCAGCCGCAAAGGTGCTGGCCGAAGATGGTGAGAATGCCCTTCAGTACAGCACGACCGAGGGTTATCTGCCCTTGAGGCAGTACGTTGCCGAGCGATATTCCAAGAAGAAAGGATTGGAAGTAGAGCCGGATGAGATCTTGATCACGAACGGTTCGCAGCAGGGCCTGGATCTGATCGGAAAGGTGTTCTTGAATGCAGGGGACCGGATTGTCATAGAGCGCCCGGGGTATCTGGGCGCGATACAGGCATTTTCAATTTATGAGCCCGTATTCGAACCCGTACCGCTGCTTGCCGATGGGATAGATACGGCCCTGCTTGAAAAGGCTCTGGATGAAAATGAGACAAAACTGTTTCACACGGTTGTGAATTTTCAAAACCCGTCGGGCATCACCTATTCGGCGCAGAAGCGGTTGGAGCTTGCCGAGATCTTCAAAGATCGCAATACGATTCTGCTTGAGGATGACCCCTATGGCGAGCTGAGATTCGCCGGGGAACATTTGCCCTCGATGAGGAGTTATCTCCGGGATAATGTCATCGTCTTGGGTTCGTTCTCAAAGATAGTCGCGCCCGGACTAAGACTGGGATGGATTTGTGCGACGCCGGATGTGACCGAGAAGATAATCGTCGCAAAGCAGGCGTCCGATCTGCATTCTAATTACCTTTCGCAGAGGATCGTCTCTCAATACCTGGCCGACCATGATATTGACGAGCATATTCTCAAGATTAAAGAGGTCTACAAGAATCAGAAAGACCTGATGATATCGAGTATAGAGAAGCACTTTCCCGAAGAAGTTGAATTCACGAGGCCCGAGGGGGGAATGTTCCTCTGGGCAACGCTGCCTGAAAGCATCTCAGCGCTGCGCTTGTTCGATCTCGCCGGCGGAGAAGATGTCGCATTTGTGCCCGGCAGCGCATTCTACGTCGATGAGGGCGGCGAGAACACACTGAGGCTGAATTTTTCAAATGCGGATGGAGACAAGATCGAAGAAGGAATAGAACGGTTGGCAAAGGTAATAAAAGAACTTCTGGCGGCAGACAAGTGATTCCAGTCAAAGACTCTTTTGTTCAGAAGCACCGACCACGGTTTTTTCGAGAATTGGATTTGACCTTCAAGCCAAACAAAGATATAGAATCCGGATGTGTGGTGGACATCTGTCGTCAATATGGCAACTGAGTTCTTTGAGAAAGTGAGGTTATGATCATGGACAAGCTTTACGAGAATTCGGAAACGGGTTGTTGCCCGAGGTTCAATCCTGAGCCCTGGGATGAGAAGGAAGTGACCTTTGAGGACAAGTTGTTTGTCAAAGACCACGTCAGGAGCTTCGTCCATATCCCGCTGAATTTCGGGAAGGTCATGGTCAGGAATATGGAGATGATTCAACAGGCCGAGGCCCTTGCGCCCGAGCCGCTTTTGCTATCGGATGAGAAATCTCTTTGGGGAGCCGATATCTACATCGCAGTCTCGAAAGAGATTCCCGATGCGGAGATGGTTAGGATATCCGGGACCTTTCTGACGAAGGTCTTCGAGGGTCCGTACAAAGACGCCGGCAAGTGGGCCAGGGCGATGACGAACTACGTTAAGGCCAAGGCTAAGGAGATGGAGAAGATGTACTTCTTCTATACTACTTGCCCGAAGTGTGCTAAGTTCTACGGCAAGAACTATACGGTTCTGTTGGCCAAGGTTTAGGAAATCATACCCTTGAAGGGTAGTAAATTCCCGCGAGCAAGATCATAAGCTGTTATTGTAAAGCTACTTACCCGCGCAAAAACCCGAAATTTCAATCTGGAGCAGTATACGTCAGGATAAATCGGCTGTGAAACCACCTGCTACACTCACAATTCGGTGGATACCAGTCTCACGAGACCTGCTTGATAAGCCGAAGAATCCCTTGTTTCAAGCGTGAACGATGTGGTGAACTCTGCTCGGTCGGATGCACTTCTTTCTTGTTCAAAAACCAGTCATAACTCTCCTTTAGCATGTCAATGTTCGAGTATTTTGGCTTCCAACCTAGATCCAATAGCGGCTGAATATCAAAATAACATGAAGTATGGTATGTCATGTAATGATAGGGAACCAATGGCGACAATCTTACCCAATGCAAGAATCGCAGCGTATTGATTGTGAGACCTTTAGGTAGAGACTTGATTGTTGACGGACTGCCTGCATGTGTTATTAACTCGCCAAGATCCTCACGTAATGTCCCAAATTCACTGGCTCCAACATTATATGTTCCCGTTCTACCACTATCAAGCGCCACCACATAGAAATCCATGACATCCTGGGCATGAACAAACTGAAACAGATTGTGGCCGTCACCTATGACATACACATTTCGCCCCTCTTTGATCCACTCGAACAAAACCTGGTAGATACCTAACCGGCCGGCCCCCAATATGGCGCGAGGACGGATGGTAATCAGTGGCAAGCCATGCTGTTGGCAAATGGCTTCCGAAATCTCTTCCCCTGCCAATTTGGAACGGCCATACGCTTCGACTGGCTTGGTGAGTGTTTCATGCGTGATGGGGCCGCCATCTTCTGGAGGAAGACCGTATACGGATGTGGAACTTGTGTGAACAAGAGCTTGAACACCGGCTTTGACCGCTTCTTCAGTGACGATACGCGTACCCTCAACATTGACTCTCCAGTAGTCTTTTCCTGCAGCAGATTGCGCGACTAGTGCAGCATTGTGATGAACGACATCGATCCCCTGCATGGCCGCTGCGACACCGTCTCTGTTGACCACATCGCAGGCGAAATACTCTATTTCTTTTGGACGTGATGCATCTTCCCATATATCGAGTACACAGACCTGATGACCTCGTTCGTGTAAGCGTCGCGCAACGAGATTGCCCAAGAATCCTGAACCACCGGTAACTAGATGTTTCATAATCTGCTATCCTCTATACTGGCTATCTGCCCTATTTATACTAATCCAGATTGAAATTCCGGCTTTTTGCGCGGGTAAGTAGCTTTACAATAACAGCTTATGATCTTGCTCGCGGGAATTTACTACCCTGAAGGGTATACCTACAGACTGTCAGGAAGCGGAGCGCTGCAAGTATTCCATTACATTCCTATGGGCCACGGCCATAACAGTCCCTTGTGGATTAATGATGGTCGGCCCACACAGTATCGATGAATCCGAAATATAGAGATCCTCGGTGTTGTAGACTTGCCCAAACGAATCAGTAACGCAGCGCTGTCGGTCCTGACCCATCCGACAACTTGAGAAGAGATGAAGTGTCGACAGATTGGCACAGTGCTTCGGCAGTCGGGCCGGTAACTGACTTAAATCCTCATTGCCATGCAGAACAGGAAAACCTGATATCCCCGGGTACAGGGCTACTGCACCCGCTGCAAATAGGCACTCACAGAGTCGTCGTAAAGCTTCGGCCAGTGTTTGTGATTCCTGTTGTGTTATAGTGACACGAACGAGGGGGTCGCGATAGCCGGGCAAGACATGTACACTTCCATACCCCCCGCTGGTTTGTGTATAGTACAATCCCATATGTTTGTGATCATGTTGAACGTTGGCAAGATCTTTGGGATGATCCATCATGGTTAATGCCAACAATGGTCGCGAACTGACGGAACACCCCATGCTGAACCTCGGATCAAATTCCTTGACCTGATGGACCGGATCCAACATCCCCGGTGGATTCATTTCATCAGGAAATTGAGCGATCACTTTTATCATCGGGTGGAATGCAAGTGATTGCCCCACACATCCTTTAAAACCGGATCGACGAAGCAGAGCAGGTGTCTGAACGGCACCGCATGAAACAAAAACCGTCTTGGCATAGATGTCCAGAGATCGGCATACTTGAGGATCATATCTTTCGACCAGTATGCGCCATTGACCATTGACGCGCATGAGACGCCGTACCCTTGTGTTGGGCATTAATCTGCCACCAGCCTTCAACATGCGAGGAATATAAGTCTCAGTCATGGACTGCTTTTTACTGGCTTCCACGCATCCATCCTTGACTGTATATTTTACCAATCGTGGCACCTCCATGGATGTCCATCCTAGTCTGACGGCCCCTTCATGCAGTTTGAGGGATGCTGGCGACGCGGTCACCGGCAATCGGGCCACATAAGCTTGTTCGATGGCTTCAAAATGCGGCTTTATATCCTCTTCTAATAGGTTTTCAACATGATATTCACGACGCCACTTTTCCAATATCTCCGGCGGTGTTCGATGATATAATCCACGATTGATCTCACTACCCCCCCCCACACACCGACCCTCGACATAAGCAACCTTGGAC
>CAZLTY010000199.1:0-8609 GCA_964562575.1 uncultured Pirellulales bacterium | reverse complement strand
CCGGAACCATCTGGCGAGTGCGTTTCTCACCCGGCGAAGCAGGTCGATGGTTGTTCCAGGCGTCCTTTCGAAAAGGGTCAGAGGTCGCCGTGAGTCTGGACCCAAGCGTAGGCGAACCCGCAGCGTTCGACGGTTGTACGGGTACTTTCGACATCGCCCCCCGTGACGAGAAGGCGCGAGGCTTTCTCAAGCTGGGAAGGCTCCAGTACGTTGGAGGCTACTACCTCAAGTTCCATGACGGCCCATACTGGATCAAGGGCGGGGCCGACAGCCCGGAGGACTTGCTGTCTTACGAGGGATTTGACAATACACGATCGGGCAGTCAATTTCGTGTGAAGTCCTACGCCGATCATGTCCCGCACTGGCGCAGAGGCGATCCTGACTGGGGCAAGGGCAAGGGCAAGGGCAAGGGCAAGGGCATCATCGGGGCGATCAACTATCTGGCTTCACAGAATGTCAATCTCATCTATTTCCTGCCCATGAATATCGGCGGAGACGGCAGGAATGTCTGGCCCTTCGCAGGCAAAATCAATCCTGCCGGGCACCCCTCGAACGACAATCTGCATTACGATGTCAGTAAGCTGGACCAGTGGGAGATCGTCTTTGGTCATGCCCAAAGAAAGGGTATCGTATTGCACTTTGTCTTCAACGAAGCCGAACGCAAGAACAAGACCGAGCTCGGAACGACCCTCACTACCGAACGAAAGCTCTTCTACCGAGAGATGGTGGCGCGCTTTGGCCACCATAATGCGATCCTGTGGAACCTCTGCGAGGAATACAATCTGAACATCAACCTCGGACCTGAGAACGTCAAAGAGTTTGCACGCTATATTGGTCGTACCGACCCGTACGATCACCCCATAACCGTCCATCACTCCAGCGACCCTGTCGTTATGTGGAAACCATTCATAGGCGATGAGCTCTTCAGCATAACGTCGATTCAGATTGGCAGGAAGGACATCGAACCTGTCGTGGAGACCTTCCGCAAACTGACTCGCAAAGCAGGCAGACCGATACCCATTGCCATCGACGAGTTCACGGTTACGACTGGCGACAAGCCCTGGTTGCCCGAGGACGACATCGCAGCTTTGCGCAAAGAGAAGCTGTGGCCTGCGTACCTCTCGGGCGGTCAGGTGGAATTCATCGTGGGCGATCTTTTGAAGACCGAGAATTTCGCCAAGTACCAAGACCTGTGGCGTTACATCTGGTTTGCTCGCAAGTTCCTTCAGGAGAATGTGCCCTTCTGGGAGATGGAGCCTGCCGATGATTTGCTTGAAGGTGAGTCTGTTTTCAAGGGCAAAACGTCAACTCATGACGGCCAGGTCTTTGCCAGACCGGGGCAATGTTACGCGCTGTATTTTCCTTCGGCCCGTCAGACCGGAACGCTCAACCTGAGCGCAGAGCAGGAAGAGTTCACGAAACAGTGGTACAACCCGCGCACCGGTCGCTTTGCCGGAGAGGCCGCGCCGGTTAAAGGAGGCAGCAAGATCACAATCGGAGCGCCTCCGACCGATCCCGAAAAGGACTGGGCCCTGCTTTTGAAGCGAATGTAGAGCCGGCCGAGAAGTCTGAGAATCGGAGCACACGATGAGTAAACCCGGAACCTGTGCGGTGGGCACTGCTCCACCATTCTTGATCGGTGGGTCGAGGTCCACCCTGTGGTTGCTTGTTTTGATCGTCGCAGCATTGTCTGCCGGATTTGGCAGTTCAGGCGTGGCAGCCGGGCCACCACGCGCCTTACCGCCAGGTGAGGTCCCAGCCGACATGCGACTCGGTCCGCTGAAGGGTGAACGGGGCGACTTTTCTTTTGTCCCGGCTCAGTCACGCCAGCAGTGGAAACAGCGAGCCGAGTACGTCCGGAGGGTCATGCTTGTGACACTGGGACTGTGGCCCATGCCGACCAGGACTGCCCTGAATCCTGTCATTCACGGCCTCATCGACCAGGGCGATTACACAATCGAAAAGGTCTACTTCGAGTCGGTCCCCGGCTTCTACGTTACAGGCAATCTCTATCGCCCGAAAGCCAAGAAAGGGAAACGACCGGCAGTGCTGAGCCCTCACGGGCATTTTCCAGGCGGGCGGTTCCAGGACGAAGGACTCGATACGGTTCGTCGGAAGATCGTTAAAGGCGCCGAGAGGTTCGAGGACGGCGGACGCAACTTCATGCAGTCGCGCTGCGTACAACTGGCGCGCATGGGTTGCGTGGTATTTCACTACGACATGATCGGCTACGGTGACAGTGTGCAGATACCTCTCGATGTGGCTCACCGGTTCTCGCAGTTGCGCATTAAGTTCAAAGAGCCGCGGGAGCGCGGTTTCTATAGTGCCTCTGCCGAGTTGCATCTACAAAATCCTATGGGGTTGCACACGTACAATTCCATCCGCGCTCTGGATTTCTTGGCCAGCCTGCCGGACGTTGATCCCGAGCGTGTCGCCGTGACAGGGGGCAGCGGCGGAGGGACACAAACGTTCATGCTCTGTGCCGTCGACGACAGGCCTCTCGTTTCTGTGCCGGTAGTGATTGTCTCTACAACGCGGCAGGGTGGATGCACGTGCGAGAACATAAGCGGCTTCCACATCGGCACGTACAATCTCGAAATCACAGCGCTGCATGCGCCGAAGCCCCTGCTCCTGATCTCTGCCGATGACGCCACGCGAACCATGTCCGAGCGGGGCCTTCCTGAGTTAAAACAACATTACGGCTTGCTCGGAGCGTCACAAAACGTCTCGCACATCGCCCTCTTGCAGTTTCCGCACAACTACAACGCTGTCAGCCGGGCCGCGATGTACAGTTGGCTCAACCGGCATCTCGACCTCGGACTTGCCGAACCGATTGTCGAGCGTTCCTACGAAAGGCTGACTCGTGCGGAATTGTCGGTCTGGGACGATAAACACCCCCAGCCCAAAGGAGCTCCCGAATTCGAACGTAGGCTTCTCCAATGGCTAAGCGACGACGCCAAGAAGCAGCTAACCGCTCTGGCTCCTGCAGATGGCGAGTCTCTCCGACGCTACCGTCGAGTAGTCGGCCGGGCGTGGGACATTCTACTGCGAAATCTGCCGGAGAATCCTGAGGTGGATTTCGAGCAGATGAATCTGGCGAGCAGGGGAGAGTATCGAGAGACAGTCGGACTTCTGTCTTATCGAACTATCGAGGATCACCGCGCCAAGCTGCCTTTGGTTGTGCTCACACCGAATCAGCCCGATGATCGAACCGTGATCTGGATAGACAAAAGAGGCAAAGCAGGTCTCTACACAAATGACGGTTCGGTAAAGCCACCCATTCGAAGTCTGCTCGATGCGGGTATAACTGTTGTGGGTGTCGATCTGTTGTATCAGGGCGAATTCCTGACTGATGGACAACCACTCCAAAGGCAGCGATGGCTGCCCAACGAAGAGGGGTATGGCGGGTGGACATACTGTTACAACCTTCCCGTGTTTGCCCGCCGTGTGCACGACATTCTAGCGGTGATCGCGTCTGTGGAGGCTGGTGAGATTGACGTGGTTGGTTTGAATGGCGTTGGACATCTGGTGGCTGCTGCCGTCGCACGGGCGAAGGGTGCCGTTGCCCGCGCGGCGATCGACACGGAGGGATTTCGCTTTTCCGATCTTGAAGATATCTACGACATAGACTTCATGCCCGGTGCGGCAAAGTACGACGATCTGCCGGGCTTGTTGGTGCTGGCTGCGCCGACACGGTTGTGGCTTGCAGGAGAAGGCAAAGAGGCTCCGCCGATCGTCAAAGCAGCTTTCGTGGCTGCCGGCAAAGCTGAGAACCTGACGAGCTTTTCGGGAGCACCTCAGGATACTGCCAGGCAGGCGGTCGAGTGGCTGCTCGGCAAATGATACCATCGGCGCTGGTTCAATTCGCGTCGGGACCGCACATAGCCGGTCTCGATTTGTTTTGAACATTTGGGTTTTGAACCTTAGATATTGTTTCCGGAACGGCACCGGGCAACAGACATCCGGTAACAACGCCGGAGTTGGCGGATTTCGAGTTTAGGATTTAGGATTTACTATCTGTATCCTCAGCGCCCAGTCTCCATCAGCCGGAGGTGTGAACCGCCGGAGACCGCCATTGACTTGGCGTCCGTTTTGAAAACGCCCGTCGCGGCCATTCGCCGGGTTCCACCAGGCAATCTCGAAATTCCTATTCGCGGGCAAGCTGACAGTGACACTGCCTCCGGTGGGAAGATACAGTGCGTAAACCTCACCCGGTTTCGCCAGGCAGAACGCAGTCCCCGACTCTATCACTTCGTCGTGCGAATCCATCTCCCAGAACGGCAGCGATTCCATAAAGGCCCGGGTTCCACCTAATTCGGTCCAGACCGGCTCCCAGGCCGACATCGGACGATCATATGGCTTGTTAACGTGGGCTTCCCATACACCACCTGCCAGATAGGCGCTCCACCAGGCGTGACGATCTTCCTCGGGCCTGCCCTCATCGAAGTTGACAACGAGCGTTCGCCTGCCGCGCTGCCGGCATCGCTCGATCCAGTTGAGAGTCGTTCGATGGTGCCCGAGCGCCTTTTCGATACCGACGACCGTGCCGGGAGAACCTGTCTGGATCGACGTAAAATCAACTTGGCCCGCATCGATGTACTGGTCGTTGGGGGTATTGACATTGTGAATTCCGCGCGGGTGATCGTAAGGGTCGATCTGTTCAAGTTCGCGCATGAACTCCAACGCCTGGGCAAGTTTGTAGTTCTCGTTGTGCTCTTCGTTGAAGTTGAAGAGCAGCGCCGGCAAGTCACCAAAGCGAGCGATCATCTCGCGGTAGTAACGTCTGTGTCTGTAGCCTTTCCAGGCGCTGTCGTCTTCCAGCACCAAGTAAGGCACGACGCCCTTGGTCTGCATGTATTCGAACAGCTCCCGCCATTGGGCCAGCTTCGCCACGTCGAAGCGCGCATTGGCCCCGCCGTTGGCCATTGCCTGGCGCGGCGTGGCGCCCAGCCATGGCCAGACATCGCGGTCGTCGCCGCCAAGGTTGTGGGTCATAATGTAAACCGAATTGATACCTCGTGTGGCAAGGTAGTCGACGGCGGCCTTTCGCTTGGCCAGCGTGTTGTAGTTGTCGTAGCCACCCAGGAAGTTCTCCGGGTCGTCGCAGCCGGCCTTGAGCCAGTAAGGCCCGTCGCGGAACTTCAAATAGCGAAGCCTGTTTTCGGCGGTTCCCGTATATTCGAGTCGTCCCCAGCGATAGAACGCCGGCGCGTTTTCAGGCGGTTCGGTGACAGTAAACTCACCCGAGCGCCCGTCAAGTTGCCGATCGTTGCTCTGCGAAACGTATTTCCACGGGCCGATTTCGTCGGCTGAGAAGCGAACTTTCCAGACGCTTCCGTCGAGACCACCGCGCCCGTCCCCGTCGTAGAATCCCGGCACGCGATACTGTGTGCCACTGGGTCCGGTGAACAGAACGTCAAGGGAAACGGCAAACGGATTCGGTTCGCCGCGCCCCCTGGATGGGGGCCCTGTGAGAGCAATCTCAATTGGCGCCCACTTGGCGAAACGTCTGACGTGGTCAACCAGAGGATTGGGACTGTCAATGGAGGACTCGATGATATGAGGTATGCCGTCCGAGGACGGTCCGCTGGGGACGTTGAATCCAGCAAAGACGATGCCGTTCTTATGGTTCCACAACACGCGCGAGCCGCCGGCGCCGGCGCCCCAGGCCCAGGTCTTGTCGGCCCCCGGGTAGTAATCGCCGTCGGTGTTGACCCAGGTCATAAAGCCATAGGGGGCCTCTGGTAATTCCTGCGGATCGAGACCGACGTTGCCATCGTCAGGGCCATTATAATTGACCTTGGCCCCGTGGGTCTGTTTGGTCTCGAGCTGCTCGACAAACGCCTGCGGTATCACTTGCTTGTCCCCCCATCTGCCGCGAGCCAATACAAGCAGGCCGAGACGTCCCATGTCCTCCAGATCGAGCTGAAAACGAATCCCGTCCTGGTTCACCCTTGTCGTCCAGCCGCGCAAGTCGATTGCGTTGAAATAAGCCTCGCGCACCACGTCGTCGTAGTCGTCGGCGTAATCCTTCTTTCCGTAAACACGGGCCAGCGCAGTGCACAAATGCCTCGGATTCTTATCGGAATAGGTCCATATCTGCCCCGGCTTATAGGCCGGGTGCTCACCGTAGGGATAGTCGAATCCGGTCGTCTGCGTTATCACATGCCACCAAGTGGCTTCGGCGTCCTTGCCTGTCAGTTCTTTGCGCCAGACTTTGATTTTCTGGTGAACGGATGGAATCTTGCCCTGTCCGATGGCCGCTCCGACTGTCAGGGCATGCCAACTCTTGCGGAGCGACGCAACCTCGGTGTTCTTGTTGAAGTCACCGTCTATGTGGACGAGGTAGCCGTGGCGCCACAATGCCCAGCGATTGCCTTTCATTCTTTCCTTTATCCGGGCGATGAAATGGGGACGCATGCCCACCTCCTCGGGCCGTCTGCGGTCCTGATCGGCAATAGACTCACCTGGAGGTGGGAAATAGATGCCCCGCGCTTCGGAGTTCTGCATCTGGACGGCTCCGGCAGATACTGGAAACAACATCAACCCTGCGGCCAAACCTACAAAGTATCGAATACAACTCATTTCTTTGTCCTCTGTTGAGAAGAGAATCATTTTTGGGGACTTGCTTCCATCGAAGTGTACCAGCATTTTTCCGGCAAGGCAAGTACCCCGTCCGGACCGATTAATCCGAGAGCTTTGGAATTGATTGTCTCCCCTGCTGGAGTTTACCCCGTACTTCGAGACGGGGCAGGGATGACAATATCATTGATCTTCTCACAGCAACACGCCCAACGTCCTTATGCAGAGTCTCCATGGACGCGGCTGATGAAAAAAGCTGCCGTCCAGACTTTGCGGTTGCTATTTATAGTGCTCACGATTGAAAATTCGCGTTTTTGCGTGGGTAAGTCGCTTTACAGTAAAAAGTCTATGATCTTACTCGCGGGAATTTACTACCCTGAAGGGTATATCCAGGCCATATGTCGATCGCCTACAAGAAAGACTAGGCTCTGTCTGAAAACTCCGTCGTCGGCCCGAGAGCGTGCGTTTTTTCGCCTGACAAAGACGGCGAAGCAGGCGATATTGGTTGTATCGTCGATGGAGCCGGATGCAGTAGGGCGGAAAATAAGCCGCTCGAAGCCAGATCGAGTTTTCAGACAGAGCCTAAAACAAGAGAATGCTTGATTAGACTACTGAAACTGATAGTCTTGACAAACGAGTAAGCTTGTAACGTATGCCCCGCCGGACTTGATTGATGAGCCCGACAAGGTCGTTGTGCAACGGGCAGTCGACCTGTAATGGCTGGGGCACAACAGTGAGCGATCGGCTGCGTCTGAGGCAATCGAACAGAGAAGGAGAAGAAGGATGCCACAACTACACGCCCGCAAGGGATCATCTATCAGGGTTCTCGTCCTCACCAGTTGCATATTTCTGTTCTTCACTCAGGCCCTACTCGCATGCACATCGTTCTGTCTCAAGGATGACGCGAGCCTTGTGTTCGGGAAGAACTACGACTGGCACCTCGATAATGGCCTTGTCATTGTGAACAAGAGTGGGGTCCCCAAGAGGGCTCTCCTGCTCGATCAGAGCGACAAGTCTGCTGAATGGGTTTCGAAATACGGCAGCGTGACGTTCAATCAGTACGGCCGGGAACTGCCAAATGGAGGTATGAACGAAGCGGGCCTGGTCCTTGAAGTCATGATGCTGCCGAGCACCCGACACCCGGATCCAGACAGCCGCCCCGCAGTCATGGCGTGGGTTCAGTACCAACTCGACAACCACACCACAATCAAGGAGGTCATCGGGAGCGATAAGAAGATCCGACTTGCGGCCGCTGTGCCGATGCCTCTGCATTTTCTCGGCTGCGACCGTCAGGGCAATGTCGCCACATTTGAGTTTCTCAACGGCAAGTTCGTGTGTCACGTGGATGAGACGCTCCCGGTTACCGCCCTGACCAACGACACCTACGAGGATTCGGTCAACTACCTGAAGCAATACACGGGATTTGGCGGCGAGAAGACTATTCCCTGTGGCTCATGGGGGTCTCTGGATCGCTTTGTCTGCACTGCCGATAGAGTCAAGAAATATCGGTCCGACTCTGATGGCCCTGCCATAGAATACGCTTTTGAGACTCTAGAAGCCGTCAAACAGGGTGACTCCACGAAGTGGAAGATAGTCTATGACCTCAATAAGATGGAAGTCCACTACAAGACCTTCCGCCATAGCAAGACCAAGACAATTCGGCTGCGGGATTGCGATTTCGACCTTAAGACACCGGTGCAGGTGATCAGTGTTAACACGTCTCAGGAAGGCCTGCTCAACCCTTACCTTCATCACTACGAGACGGACCTGAACCGCTGGCTGGTCTACTATTCCATTAAACACACCCCCTTGCTGTCGTTCATACCGGAGAACTTGCTTGAAATACTTGTGCAATACCCTGAGTCGCCGGTGGTAGAGATGTCTCGCTGATGGCGAGCCGGAGAGTAGGTAATAGGTAATAGGGCCGCACCCAGTTTTCACCATAGTGTCCCTCTATCTTGCTAGGGTCCGTCCCAATCCTGATCGGCCTGGGATTTGCTGTGGGACTATCCGACTTGCCTGATGTA
>CAZLTY010000198.1:0-8612 GCA_964562575.1 uncultured Pirellulales bacterium | reverse complement strand
ATCAGTCCGACGACACCCAGCTCAATGGCGATCTTGCGCGTGTGCTCGTTGATAGTGTCAATGTGTTTCTGCGGAATAGTGGTCGGGGGGATAACGCACGCCGAGTCACCTGAGTGTACGCCGGCCAATTCGATATGCTCCATCACCGCCGGAACGAAAGCATCCGTCCCGTCGGCGATTGCATCGGCCTCCGCCTCGATCGCATTTTCCAGAAACTTGTCGATGAGGATCGGGCGATCCGGTGACACATCGACGGCGGCCTGCACGTAACGCTTGAGCATCTCCTCGTCATGCACGACCTCCATTGCTCTTCCGCCAAGCACGAAAGAGGGGCGCACCATCAACGGATAGCCAATCCGGGCCGCCACGTCCATTGCCTCGGCGAGCGTACTTGCCATACCACTTTCGGGCTGAGGAATTCCGAGTTTCTTCATCTTCTTGCGGAAGCGATCGCGGTCTTCGGCCAATCCAATGGTATCGGGCGTTGTGCCAATAATTTTTACTCCGGCTGCTTCGAGTTCGGCCGCGATGTTCAGAGGTGTCTGACCTCCGAACTGGCATATCACGCCCTCGGGCTTCTCCTTCTCGTAGATGCTGAGCACGTCCTCGACCGTGAGAGGCTCGAAGTAAAGTTTGTTCGAGGTGTCATAGTCGGTGGAGACGGTTTCGGGATTGCAGTTGACCATGATCGACTCCATCCCCTCATCTCGCAGGGCGAAAGCGGCGTGTACGCAACAATAGTCAAACTCGATACCCTGCCCGATGCGGTTAGGCCCACCGCCCAGGATCATGACCTTGCGGTTGGGCGAAACATCCGTGACATCCGGTGCATTATAAGTAGAGTAATAATAGGCTGCGTCTTCGACGCCGCTGACCGGCACCGGATGCCAACCCTCGACGATGTCGAGCTTCATGCGGGCAGCCCGGATCTTCGTTTCGGCGACGCCGAGAATCTGGGCCAGATACCGGTCCGCAAATCCGTCCTTCTTGGCCTCTGTCAGCAGATCGTCGGGTGGCAGCTTGCCTTTGAATTTGAGGATTCTCTCTTCCAGCTCCACGAGTTCTTTCATCTGCTCGAGAAACCACGCCTTGATATGAGTGGTTTCATGCAGGCTCTCTACGCTGGCGCCTTTGCGAAGGGCTTCGTACATGATGAACTGCCTCTCACTGGACGGCTCGGCCAACAGGGGCATCAACTCGTCGAGAGAATCCTGGTTATAGTCCCTGGCGAACCCGAGGCCGTGGCGACCGTCTTCTCGCGAGCGAATTGACTTCTGGAATGCTTCCTTGTAGTTCTTGCCGATGCTCATAACCTCGCCGACGGCCCGCATCTGGGTGCCAAGCTTGTCCTCGAGTTCTTCGAACTTCTCGAACGCCCAGCGGGAGAACTTTACGACGACGTAATCGCCCGAGGGAGTGTACTTCTCCAGTGTCCCGTCCCGCCAGTAGGGGATTTCATCCATGGTCAGTCCGCCGGCCAGCAGCGAAGATACAAGGGCAATCGGAAAACCCGTGGCCTTTGAGGCGAGTGCCGAAGAGCGCGAAGTCCTCGGGTTGATCTCGATCACGACGACGCGCCCGGTTTTGGGGTCGTGAGCAAACTGGACGTTGGTGCCACCGATTACCTGGATGGCCTCGACTATGTCGTATGAATACTTCTGCAAACGCTCCTGCAGCTTCTTGTCAATTGTCAGCATAGGGGCCGTGCAGTAGCTGTCGCCCGTGTGGACACCCATCGCATCGACGTTCTCGATGAAACAGACGGTAATCATCTGGTTCTTGCTGTCGCGCACCACCTCCAACTCCAGCTCTTCCCATCCGAGCACAGACTCCTCCACCAGGATCTGCCCCACGAGGCTCGCACTGAGCCCTCGCTCGGCTAGGGCGCTGAATTCCTCCATATTGTAGGCAAAACCGCCTCCCGTTCCGCCCATCGTATATGCGGGGCGCACGACACAAGGCAGACCAATTTCGGCGATAGCCTCTTCGGCTTCCTCGATGCTGTTGGCGATCAAGCCGCGCGCCATGTCAATGCCGAGCTTGTCCATGGTGTCTTTGAACGCCTGGCGATCCTCGCCTCGTTTGATCGCATCGATCTGAACGCCGATGACTTCTACCCCGTATTCCTCGAGCACGCCAGCCCGGGCAAGCTCCGACGAGAGGTTCAAGCCGGTCTGGCCTCCGAGATTGGGCAGCAGCGCATCCGGACGCTCCTTTGCGATGATCCTGGTCATAGTCTCCAGATTCAGCGGCTCGATGTACGTTGCATCCGCCATCTCGGGGTCCGTCATGATTGTCGCCGGGTTCGAATTGACCAGCACTATTTCGTAGCCTAATTGCCTCAGCGCCTTGCAGGCCTGCGTGCCGGAATAGTCAAACTCGCACGCCTGGCCGATGATGATCGGCCCTGAACCAATAATCATTACTTTATCGATGTCTTTGCGTTTGGGCATTCCAAAACCTCCAAGTATGTCGTTTGATTTCCATAAAAGTCTGCAAACTGCGAAGGATTAGACTATAAGAATATTGCACTGTCAAACTATTCCTGGCCGCGTTTGTTACAAGACACATAATACCTAATTTGGAGCGCCCACTGAGAAACTATGCGAAGTAACACACCACTTTTCGAGAGACCAGATCGCTGAAAACTTGAAGTTGCCCATGGTCCAACTCGTACGTGTGAACAATACTCTCATACTTACTCGCCTCAGATCCAAGCTCCGACAGCATGTTCGGCATCTGCAAAAGCAGATCCCTGTTAAAAACCACATCTTCCCTGTTCGGAAAGAGGGCAACGTAAAAAATATCCGTTTCGACCAGATCCTGAAAAAAATGGGTCCCGAAGGATAACTCGGGCATCATAGTGCTGCTCTCGTAGGCCATCTCTACAAGCACCGCTACATTGCTGATTTCGTGAAATCCTACGGGCACACCCAGACTCGGCGTCGAAGTGCCCCACCTGCCCGGACCAAACAGGATCGTCGCATCGGCGTGCCTGTCACGAATCAGGCTGTTCAGCTTGCCGACAAGCCTGGCAACGTCGTATTTTTGCGACAGAGACAACCGTGTGTATCCTTCCGGGTCAATATAAACCACGCGGCGTATCCCCTGAGCTATGCTGCCGCCCATGGAATAGCCTTCGGTCTTAAACAGGACTTTACCCGGATCGACGGATGTCGGCATCTCGACATGCGGCTGATGCCCTCTGGTCTGGAGAGGCCTGCACTGAAGCAGGTTGATCATAGTCCTGCCGCCTTCGATGAAATTTGCCGTGAACTCGATATCGACGGGATAGCTGTACGCAGTCTCGAGGGCCTTCAATATCTTCTGCATGCTTTCAAGGAAGGAGGTTTCTGAGAAGAGCTTCTCGAAGGTGAGCAGCCAATGTTGCTCGCCTCGTCCGCCCTGTTCCTTCAACTGTCTGGACAGTTGTGAATCCCGTACGGCAACATACTCTAACTCTGCGTCCATCCCCTTGCCCAATAGCTCTTCAAACGCGACCGCCCGCAGGGCATTGTCTTTAGTGTCGAGCAAATCGACGCGATGCTGAGAGAACTTCCGCACATCATCCATTCCAGCCAATGGCCTAGTCAGAGGCGCATCAAGGGCAACTATCCGTGGATAGTCGTCCTCAACTCGATTCACAGCCCGAGTGCCCAAGCCAAATACCAATCGGAGCATCCCCGCCCCGGGATCCAACGCCGGATTCCAGACAAATGCGTTGTGCGACATTCCGACCCCGGCGAGGTCTGGGAGGAAGTATCCGGCACGATGCGAGCCAGAAACGCGCTGGACAAGCAGCGCCATCTGCTCATCCTCCCGGTCCAACCCACGCTGCAGTCGATATGCCAAGGCGTCTTGTCCCATCATGCTCGCGTAGACCTGTCGCACCGCTTCTTCGAACCGCAAATATCGCTCGTCGGGATCTCCCTGGTTAACACAGAAGAAGCTCTCGTACTTACCGGCGAAGGCATTGCCAAACGCATCCTCCAACAAACTGCTCGAGCGCACGATGATCGGCGATTGGCCGAAGTACTCTATCATCTCGCGAAACTGCTCACGAACCTGATCGGGGAACTTGCCCGTCAGCAATTTTTCCCTCAGTTCACTGGCAGCCTTGAAATAACCTTCCGCAGACTTCTGCTCGACGCGAAGATTCCACCAACCGTTCTCCACAAGATAGGTGTAGAACACATCCGATCCGACATAGAACGAATCATGGGGCTCCAGGCTGTCGCTTAGTCCGAGTGATTCATCGGCCGAGATCACTTTGTTCGCCAGAAGCATCCCTACGGCCTTTCCCCCTATGAAACCCGTGCCGATCATGCGTTTCCTCACACCGAGCAGATCTTCCAGAGAAAAGTTCGCCTTTGCAAGCGACAGCATGCGCTCCTCACGGCCGACCATCATTGAGCACAGTTGCTCGATAGCACTGCCTTTTTCCTGCGGTGAAGCGGAGACTTTTGCGCATAGCTCCTCTGCGCCGATGAAAATCCTGTCCCAGTAATCCAAAGCCCTCTGGGCCGGCTCAGGTCCTTTCTTTGAGAAATAGGAAATCAGCCGTGCAGCGTCGACGCTCGTGGTGATCGGTACAAACTCATCGTCCTTCAGGATATGCGGAAGAAACATCGTCGGCGAATAACGATTCCAGACTTTCAACGGATGGACATGAAAACTCCCCTCGAAACTGTAAAGGTCCAACAGGAGCTGTGTGGTCTCGCGAATGCGGGCTATCGTCTTGTAGGAGTGCTGGTCCCGCAACAGGCAAAAATAGGCTATGGTATCCAACTCAAAAAGGTATGGGCATGTTACCAGGAAGAAGTTGCCAATCATTAAGTCCGTCGCCCAGGCACTGAGCAGATCGGAGAGACAATCAAAGACGTAGTAGGCCTCTTTGCCCTCCTCGGTGATAATGTTGTGAATCTGTGATGAGAAAGTCTCGAAGCCGCTGGCTGCATGTAGATCGTGAATTCTGACGTTAGGTCCTGGCTCAACGAGGGGTCGATGGTGGGCGAATCTCATGTATACGAGTTTCCGCCCGTCCTCCGCCGCCTTGGTAACGTACGGATCTACGAAACTGCGAAAGTGCTCGACGCTGTCCACCTGCCAGACAACGTTGTCGCCTTTCTGCAGACCGGTAAGTATATTATCCAGACTTTCAAAGCCCGTACTTGCCCATCCAACCATGTTTTGGTTTCCCCATTGCCGCCGGAGATTACGGCATCAGACTATCCTTATCAAGAAGGCTACACGCGCCAGCAAGACACATGACCCTCGCAAGAGCAAAAGAAAAGGGCGGTTTCTTAAAGAAACGCCCTTTTCCCTGTTCGCTATAGTGCTCCCGATCTAAATTTTCCGCTTTTGCGCGGGTAAGTAGCCTTGCAATAACAGTTTATGATCCTGCTCGCGGGAATTTGGTACCCTTCAAGGGTATCATTGATCGTACTTTAGACAACCCCTTGGTCAAGCATGGCGTCGGCAACCTTCACGAATCCGGCGATGTTGGCGCCCATGACGAGATTGCCCGACTGTCCGTATTCTTCGGCCGCCTCAAAGCACTGTTTGTGGATGGCGACCATAATATCCTGTAGTCGCTGGTCTACCTCTTCCCGCGTCCATGAGATGCGCATCGAGTTCTGCGACATTTCGAGCCCCGAGGTGGCCACGCCACCGGCGTTTGCGGCCTTGCCGGGACCATAGAGTATCTTGGCGGCCAGGAACTGGTCAACGGCCTCAGGTGTGCTCGGCATGTTCGCTCCTTCGGCAACAAGGCGACAGCCGTTCTTGAGCAGTGTCTTGGCATCCTCGCCGTTAATCTCATTTTGAGTTGCGCTCGGGAAGGCGCAATCGCACGTAATACCCCAGGGACGTTCGCCCTCGCGGTACTCAGCGCCAAACTTGTCGGCGTATTCCTTGATGCGCCCGCGCCGTACGTTCTTCAGTTCCAGCACGAAAGCCAGTTTCTCATCGTCAATCCCATTGCGATCGTAGATCGTACCGCCGGAGTCAGAGAGACTGACAACCTTCGCCCCGAGCTGGTTCAGTTTCTCCACGGTGTATTGTGCCACGTTTCCGGAACCGGAGACGGTACAGACTTCACCTTTGAAGTTTTCCCCGCGGCTCTTCAACATTTCTTCGGCTAAATAGACACAGCCGTACCCCGTGGCCTCGGGACGTATCAGCGATCCGCCCCAGTTCAGCGCTTTGCCGGTGAGAATGCCGGTGAACTCATTTCGCAGACGCTTGTATTGACCGAACATGAAACCGATCTCACGTCCGCCGACACCGATGTCGCCGGCCGGCACGTCGGTATCCGGACCGATATGACGATATAGTTCAGTCATGAAACTCTGGCAGAAACGCATGACCTCGTTGTCGCTCTTGCCCTTTGGGTCAAAATCTGATCCACCCTTGCCCCCCCCCATGGGCAGAGTAGTAAGCGAGTTCTTGAATACCTGCTCGAACCCGAGGAATTTGAGGATGCTTGCATTGACCGAAGGGTGGAATCTCAGGCCGCCTTTGTATGGGCCAAGCGCGCTGTTGAACTCAAACCGAAATCCGCGATTGACCTGAACGTTGCCCTTATCGTCGAGCCACGGCACTCGAAACATAATCTGCCTCTCCGGCTCTACCACCCGATCCAGTATTCTGGCGTCGACATACTCCGGATGTCTTTCCAGTACCGGCCCCAGGGAGTCAATAACTTCTTTTACCGCTTGTTGGAACTCTGCCTCGCCCGGATTGCGTCTTAGAACGTCCTCGTAAACGCTCTGAATTACGGTGTTTGCAGCCATTTGATTAGGCTCCTTTCTAAAAAAGTTAGTCAATAAAAACTCTATTCGATCGGCAAGAAAATGCCGAAACTCCCAAATACCATATCATAACGGCAATGTCAATCGATAAATATCCGCATAATGTCGGCATTCTTGCCGACCTGCCACACTGAGCGGCAAAAATACTTGCTTTTTGCCGAACGTTATGTATACTTGGCCGCAAAGCCATCTGAAATGTCGGTACGGTGGCGAAATTGCCGTTTTTGGGTTCCGCAAAATGCAAAAAAAAATCGAGAAAAAAATTGCAATCCTCAATGTGTTGAAAGAGCAGACCCACCCGGCCAGCTCTGCGAAAATTACCGAGCTGCTTTCGCTCGGCAGCCTCATGTTCAGCGAAAGAACGGTGAGATTCTATCTAAAGGAACTCGACGCTGAAGGACTGACCATTCCCCACGGGAGAAAGGGCAGGGTGATAACCGAAGCCGGCCGGGCCGAACTGCAGTCATCGACAATAAGGCAGCTGCCGGGAACCATGTCGGCAAAAATAGACCAAATGATTTACAGAATGACCTTTGACCTGCCAATGAGAAGTGGAACGGTTGTCGTCAATACCTCGCTTGTGGATCCCGATCAACTCGCGGATTGTGTTGAGCCGGTCTGCAGAGTATTCGCCAAAGGCTTTGCCATGGGCAAACTGATGACCCTGCTGCGGCCCGGCGAGACAATTGGCGAGGTTCTGGTTCCCGAAGGCAGGGTTGGATTCTGTACCGTCTGTTCGATTACGATAAACGGCATTTTACTCAAGCACGGAATACCGACGGCATCCCGTTTTGGGGGATTGTTGGAAGTCAGAGACGGCAAGGCGCTTAGATTCACCGAGATCATACACTACGGTGGGACCAGCATTGACCCGCTTGAAGTATTCATCCGAAGCGGCATGACAAACTATCATGGCGCGATACAGGATGGAAACGGACTTATCGGCGCCAGCTTCAGGGAATTGCCCAGTGAGAGCAGGCAGAGACTCATAAACATTGGCCAGAGACTGGATGAAGTCGGCCTCGGCGCGATCATGGAGCTCGGCTTGCCCGAGCAGCCCCTGCTGGACATCCCCGTGCCGTCCGGCAGGGTCGGCGCAATCATTGTAGGCGGTCTAAATCCCATTGCAGTTCTGGAAGAGCGCGAGCATCGTATCTTCTCCAGGGCGCTGTCGGGCCTGATCGAATATGACAGGCTCTTCCGTTTTGAGGAATTCCCTCGGCGTCTGCAGAGCTACCTTTAGGACTTGCGATAAGTCTTTTCACCGTCCTGCTCCCAGAGCCAGGTGCGATAGCTAAATTGGCTTTGTCTTTTTCAAATTTTCTTTGGCCACAGAGATCACAGCCCGGCCTGCGGCCGGAACCAAGAAACGACATAGAGCCACAGATTTCACAGATTACACAGACAAAAGGATAGAAGCGTAACTATCTTGTAATAACGCTATTTACAACACCGCCATTCAATTATCTGGAAAATATTTCAAGTTCTTGCGACCTTGTAATGCAGCCCGGCCTGTGGCCGGAACGAAGAGAGTGTTTAACCATGAAGACTGTCGCCGAATTTAGAACTTCATACATTACTATGTTGGGTGAAATCCCTCTACAACCTCGTTTGGCCGAAGGCCAAATCTCTTCATGTTACAACAAATCAGCTTGCTGTTTCTTGTGATCGTTGCTTTACAGAGCCCATCATAAGATTAACATCGACAATAGCTTATGAACGTTTCTTGTAACGGGCCAGTTACAGCAAAAGGAGCTTTCTTCAATTGACGCGGTGAGAAATGCGGGTTAGGGATTTTTT
>CAZLTY010000197.1:0-8689 GCA_964562575.1 uncultured Pirellulales bacterium | reverse complement strand
CCCCCCCCCCCCCCCCCCCCCCCCCCCCCCCCCCCCCCCCCCCCCGGGGGGGGCCTACGACGGTGAGAATAAGCAGTATTTCTGATGGATTGAGAACGAGCAGGCAAGTATTGGCGTGAAGATTGAGCACGAAATACGAGCCACAAATTCTATTAAGGGATTAACGAATGTCTATCGAACATCGGGCACGGGAAATTTCAAGGGGTCCCCATTTCGCAACTCGCTGCGAAACGGAGCCCATGAACAGAGATGTGTACAGTCAGCATGGCCAATACCAGCGCTATCGCCAGATGAGTCTCGACGATATGCTGCTGGAAAACCGCATCGTCTTTCTGATAGGGGAAATATCGTATCAAAGAGCTGCCGACGTCATCATGAAAATGCTGTACCTCGACAACCTCAAGCGCAACAGCGAGATCAGCCTGTACATCAACTCCCCCGGGGGCAACGTCGACGACACGATGGCTATTTACGACACTATGTGCTTTGCCAGCTCTCCTATCGCGACCTACTGCATAGGCAGAGCCCAATCCGGAGCTGCGATAATTCTCGCAGCCGGCACAAAAGGCAAACGCCACGCCCTGCCGCACGCCAAGGTCATGCTGCACCAGCCCTGGGGTGGGGTCACCGGCCAGGCGGCCGACATCAAGATACAGGCCGAGGAGATATTGAAAACCAAGACGATGATAAGCGAGATTCTCGCAAAGCACACGGGCCAGCCGGCGAAAAAAATTATCACCGAGACCGAAAGAGACAGATACATGACCGCCGATGAAGCTTTCGAGTATGGCCTCATCGATGAGGTGCTGCACGAAGAGGAAGAGAAAGAGGCTGAAGACGAAAAAGGCAGCGAAACAGACAAACAATAAATTCGAAGTTCAAGACTCAACAATATCCGGGGAACCTGAGAAATGAGCATTAATCAGAATTTGGTGCCGATAGTTATTGAAAAGAGCGGCCGGAGCGAGCGCGCTTACGATATTTATTCGAGACTGTTGAAGGATAGAATAGTCTTTCTCGGCGGACCGGTCGACGATGCAACCGCCAACCTGATCATCGCCCAGATGTTGTTCCTGAGCAATGAGGACACCAAGAAAGATATTCACTTCTACATCAACTCGCCCGGCGGCTCGATCACTGCGGGGCTCGCAATCTACGACACGATGCAGTTCCTTCGCTGCGACGTCGCGACATACTGCATCGGACAGGCCGCAAGCATGGCGGCCGTCCTGCTCGCCGGGGGCAACACCGGCAAGCGGTTCCTCCTTGCAAACAACCGGATCCTTCTGCACCAGCCGCTGATCACCGGACAATTGATCGGCCCGGCTACAGATCTCGAAATCGAAGCCCAGGAAATACTGCGGCTGCGCGCACGTCTCTACGATATTCTGGCCAAGCATACGGGCCAGTCGTCTGAGAAAGTCGAGAATGACTGCGACCGCAACCTCTGGCTTGACGCAACCGAAGCGATAGAATACGGACTTGCCGACAGAGTCCTGCAAAAAGCACCTGAAATCGTAAGAGACCAGGACCAGCAGGAGCAAGAACAATGAATGCCCCACGCTGGATATCAAAAGTGAAATATCAAGAATTAGGATTGTGGTCCTTTGGACTCCTCACGGAGAATCATCGCTCTGCGGTGATGACCTCACTGATCTTCCATCCTTCGACTTCGCTCAGGACATGCTTTGCTTTCTGCATTTTGATCTTCCTTGTTGTGGGTTGCCAGAAGGCAAATAAGGCAAATGAGGATACGGCGTTGACCGTACAGATTGAGCAACTAACGCAGCAGAATGAACAACTGCAGGAGCAGGTTGATCAATCGAAAACAGAAAACGAGAAACTGAAAGAGCAAGTACAGGTCCTCTCGGGCCTGCCCGAAGATGTGAGGGGCGAAAATCTCTATAGCCTCGAGAGAATAACAATCGGCCGGTTGTCTGGCTTTTTCGATAAAGACAAGGACGGCAAAAGAGAGAAGATGATCGTCTACATGACGCCAGTCGACAAACAGGGCGACGGGATGAAGGCGACCGGCGCCGTCAACGTCCAATTGTGGGACCTGAACAAAACCGATGGCGAGGCCCTGCTGGGCGAATGGGACATAGAGCCGGACGAATTGAAGAAGTTCTGGTTCAAAACACTCATAGCCGTCAACTACAGATTGGTGTTCGACATACCTGATACGGTCAAAAGTCTTGACGAACAATTGACGGCCAGAATCACTTTTACCGATTACCTCAGCGGGAAAGTCCTCAAAGACCAGAGAGTAATCAAGCCGCGCTAGGCTCTGCCTGAAAACTCGATCTGGCTTCGAGCAGCTTGTTGTGCGACAAAGGCGAGTTGCCTCGCAGCTTCTCGGGAACATGATCTTAAAGGTGGACGATAATGAAAGTAGTCACCAAGACATATCAGACGCCGAACGGTTCGGTTGAAGGCGTCCAGACAAAATGGACCGGATTCAATATTCTGCTAGTGACCGGCTCCAAGGGTTTCCTCGCCTGTCCGGCCATCGACGTCGATGCCTGCGAAGGATACGGCGTCGCCGCAGCGATAGCCGAAAGCACGCCTGATAATCCGATAGGCACACTGGAGCGTTTCGCGGACCGTACGGTCACAAAGGCAAACGCCAAAGCCCGGGCACTGGGCATTACAGAAGGTATGGATGTAACCGACGCCCTCGCGCTTATTGCGTGATGTTGCAGGAGCCCGGCGAGACATTTTTGCAGGAAGCTGGAGATGATTATGAAAAGCAACCACGTTTCTCGACGAAGATTCATAACCGGCGCCGGCGCTGCTCTCGGTGCTGCCGTAACGACCGGCCGGCCGGCTCTGGCATCTGCGGCCGCAAAGTCGGGACGAAAAGTGCCGTTTAGCTACTGTCTCAATACGAGCACTATTCGGGGCCAGAACCTCAGTCTCGATAAGGAAATCGACATCGCCACCGAGGCCGGCTACACCGGAATTGAGCCCTGGATCAGGAAAGTCAACGATTACGCCGCCAGCGGCGGCAGCCTCAGGGATATCCGCAAGAAGATCAGCGATCTGGGTCTGACCGTCGAGAGTGCCATCGACTTTTCCCGCTGGATAGTCGATGACGACGCCGAACGCGCCAGGGGTTTCGAACAGGTCAAACGCGGCATGGATGTGTTGGCCCAGATCGGCGGCAAACGTATCGCCGCCCCGCCGGCCGGCGCCACAAGGCAACCGGGGCTTGATCTGATGAAAGCAGCCGAGCGGTATCGTGCGCTGCTGGAACTTGGCGATCAGATGGGAGTCGTCCCGCAAATCGAAACGTGGGGCTCTTCGAAGAACCTTCACCGGCTGGGCCAGGCAATGTTCGTGGTGATCGAGAGCGGCCACCCGAAGGCGTGTTTTTTGCCGGATGTCTACCACACCTACAAGGGCGGTTCCGACTTCCACGGCTTCAAACAATTGAGCGCACACGCCGTTCAGGTTCTTCACATGAATGATTACCCTGCCGATCCGCCTCGTGAGACTATAGGCGACCGCGATCGAGTTATGCCCGGTGACGGTATCGCGCCGCTAACGCAGATCCTTCGCGATCTGATCGCAAACGGCAGCCGGGCAGTACTGTCACTGGAGCTGTTCAGTCCGACTTACTGGAAGCAGGATCCCCTGGTCGTGGCCAAGAAAGGTCTGGAGAAGATGAAGGCAGCGGTAAACAAGGCTCTGGACGTAAACTGAGATACCCTTGAAGGGTAGTAGACTCCCGCGAGTAAGATGATGAACTGTTATTGTAAAGCTACTTACCCGCGCAAAAACAGGAATTCTCAATCGGGAGCACTATACATGGATGTTCGCGACCAGCGGGCCCGAACCTGCGCGGTCTCGAATTCGAATGCGCAAGGAGGTGAAGACATGAGAATCAACAAGGATATAATCCTCACGGCCGCTCTGGCGACGCTTGTCCTGGTGGGTGCAGGCGGCAGTTCCTTCGCAGCCCTGAGCCCCGAACTGGCATCTCTCAAAGGCGTCGAATCAATGACGGTCCACGCAAGCTGCTGCCAAAGCGCCACAGAGATGGGCTTGGACGAAGAAGACATTCGAAGGAATATTCAAAGACAGCTTGAAGACGCCGGCATCAAAGTCCGGCCCCTGCACATGTGGCGTTCAGTGCCAGGCCGGTGCAGACTCAGGGTGGCGGTCAAGCTCTACAGGCCGGCTCACCAGGAGACCTTCGTATACAATCTGAAAGTTGATTTCCTTCAAATGGTGACGTTGGAGAGAAGCCCTCAAACGCGAATTGATGTTGTTACGTGGGAGCTTATGTGGTTTGCTCACAGCCCCAAGAGCAGGCTCGCCCAGGCCATCGGGCAGAACCTGAAGGTCTTGACTGCTTCATTCATCAAAAACTACCGTCAGGCAAATCCCGTGGATAAAGACACGCCCGAGAGCCATAACACTGGCAATGCTCCTACGGATAAAAGAAGGCGCGCCAGGCCAAATCCCAGCTCGTCGGCAGGAAAGTATCAATTCACAGGTTCGAAGGGTAGTGACGTCTTCCACAAATCAAACTGCCACTCGGCAAGCAGCATCTCGACCGAAAACATCGTTAGCTACAAGACCAGGCAGGAGGCGGTGAAGGCCGGCAAACGACCCTGCAAGTGGTGCAACCCATGACAGCCAAGAACTTGCCTATGAGACTTCAGTTCATTTCATGTAAGGTGATGCAGAGAGAGGCGTACTATTGCAGCGCCCGCTCTAAGAACGTTGTCGATGTGACCCTGATGGAACAGGGCCTGCACGATAAGCCGGACGAGCTTCGAAACCAAGTGCAGAAGGCTCTCGACAACACGCTCGATATTCAGGGACGTCCCTACGATGCATCTCTGCTCGGCTACGGTCTTTGCAGCAACGGCATCGTGGGGCTCTCGGCGAAGATCCCCATCGTCGTACCCCGGGGCCATGACTGTGTGACACTGCTGCTCGGCTCGAAAGAGAAATATCAGGAGTACTTCGACTCGCACCGCGGAGTCTACTGGTACAGCACCGGCTGGATCGAGGCCGGCAAGCAACCCGGCAAGCAGCGCTACGAGAGATTGCTTGCAGAATACAAAGAGAAATACGGCGACGACAACGCTCAATATCTGATGGAACTCGAGCAGGATTGGATCACCCAGTACAACTGGGCCACCTATATCGACTGGGGGCTCGCCAACACCGACAAATACAAGGACTATGCCAGGGGGTGCGCTGAGTTTCTCAACTGGAACTATGACGAGTTGAAGGGCAGCCCCGCCCTGATGCAAAGGCTCCTTGACGGCGACTGGGATGACAGCGATTTCCTGATCGTCCAACCCGGACAGAAGATCAATGAAGATTTGACCAACGAGGGCATAATCAAGGCACAATAGTACGAGTAATAGAAGACGGTGGCCGAAGAGCACTGAGCTGGAAGCTGCGTTATGGATTCACTTACGATAGTCATAATAGCCGTCGGACTGGCGATGGACGCCTTTGTAGTCTCAATCGTAAGCGGCAGCGCGTACAAGAAGTTGCACGTTAAACACGCTCTGAGAATGGCGATTTTCTTCGGCGCCTTTCAGGCGTTCATGCCCTTGATCGGCTCTCTGGCCGGTCTAACCCTGAGAGAACACATAGCACGTTATGACCATTGGATCGCTTTCGGACTTCTTGTCGCGGTCGGCGGAAAGATGATCTATGAGTCCTTGAAGATCAAATCCGTCGAAGAGAATCCTGATCCGTCGAATATATTCGTCCTGCTTGTACTGTCGGTCGCGACCAGTATCGACGCCTTGGCGGTTGGCATAACTCTTTCGCTCATAGCCGGTTCCATCGTCGTTGCAGTAATAATCATAGGACTGATAACCTTTGTCCTGTCCTATATAGGCGTCTACATCGGTAAGCGATTTGGACATTTCTTCGAGAGCAAGATGGAAGCCTTCGGCGGGGTCATTCTCATAGGAATTGGCACAAAGGTTCTGATCGAGCACTTGTTCTTCTAAACAATCGTTGTGGTTTGCTGGAAGAACAATACAATGGCACCGCTGTGTTGTCGAATTTGGCAACGACAAACAAGTTATCCGATCTGTTGAGCGCAAGTGTGGTTTGTATGGCTTCAAAAGTGTATCTAATCAGAGCCTCCCGCGATGAAGGGGACGATGCGATCTCAGAGAAGGCACGCACTCTGTTCAGGGCCGGCAGCTTCTCTGACTGCTTCAGGGAAAACGATCTCACCGCCGTAAAGGTCCACGTAGGCGAAGGCGGCAACACGACATACATAACAGCTCGGTGCATCAAGGGACTGGCCGAGGAACTGCTCGAGTTGAACACCAAACCCTTCGTTACCGACACCACTACGCTGTACGTCGGGCGAAGGCACAACGCCGTCGATCACGCCATCCTGGCGGCTGAGCACGGCTTTAGCCTGGAAGGGCTGGGAATACCATGGATCCCACCGGACGGACTATCGGGAAGTTCTGCCGAGGCCGTCGATGTTAACGGCGAAGTCAACAAGGAAGTCTTTGTCGCACACGGCATCGCCAGGTGCCAGTCGATCCTTTCGGTAGCGCATTTCACGGGGCACGTGGCCTCGGGTCTCGGTGCAACGCTCAAGACCATGGGGATGGGCTGCGCGGGCAAGCACGGCAAGATGGCACAGCACGCGGCTCTTGCGCTCGAGATCAGCGACGATTGCACGAGTTGCGGCGTCTGTTGCGAATACTGTCCCGCCGATGCGATCACACTTGACGACGTCCAGGCCCACATCGATCAGGACAAGTGTATCGGCTGCGCAGAGTGCATGGCAATGTGCAGATTCGGCGCTGTCAGATGCAATTGGGGCTAGGAGACCGAAGTCATGCAAAAAAGCATGGCCGAGCATGCCTTCGGAGCGCTTAAAGGCAAAGAAAACAGAGCGGCGTTTTTCAACTTTGTGATATCGGTCACCAAAGACTGCGATTGCTTCGATACGCCGAACATGCCCAAGATGGTCGATGATATAGGCATACTTGCATCGACCGATCCGGTAGCTGTCGATGCGGCGGCGTTGGATCTGGTGGAAGAGACAGCCGGCCGCACACTCGGGGCATTAATAAGAAATAAGCAGCTCGACCCGCGGTGCCAGATCAGACACGCCGAAAGTATGGCCCTGGGCAGCAGCGAATACGAACTGGTGCAAGTTGATTAGTAACCGAGGCTCGCCCCGTCCTTCCTGAAATATTCCGGCCTTTGTCGCCGATGGCAATTCCTGTATATCCGGTCTCTTACCCGAAGACCAGATTCGTATCCGAATGCCTCACGCCGTCGCCGTCGTGGACGTTGGCCACTTCAGTGAGAATAGCGCCTTCGGGCCCGCCGAATTGCCAGTGCCGTTCCTCGGCGGCCTTCAAACCCGTGAACTCACCCGGCCGCAGGATCGTCTCATGCCGTACCGTCACCTTGCCACCCATATGGCACTTGGGGATAACCGCCTTGATATTCTCGGTCGGCTCTCCGGCGCCATAGACGTACGAAACGCCGTGACGACACAGCCAGCCCTCCAGCTTGGCCGGGTTCTTCGCCGTCGCAAGATGATAATGTTCGGGGAGCATCTGGCCCGGCAGCAGGTAAACATCCAGCATCATGTACCGGTGCTCTTCGTTGTTGACAAAGAAAACCGCACCGAGGCCGAGCTTGGCAAACTGGCAAGTCTCGTAGTCCGACACCCATAGCTTCTCGCGCGCATCGGCGAACACCGGATAGCCGTGATACTTCATGAGGGCAATATAGGCATCCTTCGCTGCCTCGGGCTTGAAATTGCCCTCGGCGTCATAGAAATACCCATTGTCAAAGTCAATATCGGTGTCCTTCCTTGCCTGCTCCATCTGCGAGCATCCGCCGGCCGTCAGAGCCGCCGCGGCCACACCCGCACTTTTTAGTACTGTCCTTCTGTCCAGCATAGTTTGTACCTCCATAATTACTTTCGCGGCAACTATAGCAGAATCAGACGACTTCTTCAAGAACGTTGCCGCAATAGCGGATAGCGTTTAGTGGATAGCGTATGTCGTTCTGTCATCCCGACCCCATTCGGCTTCGCTCAGAGCCTGCCCTGAGTAGATCGAAGGGGTAGACTGCACGGAGGGATCTATTAGAAATAGCCACAGATTTCACTGATTAGGGAGGATTGTTGAACTTTGATATTGGATATTCAAGGCTCGTCTATCCTCCTGTCCTGTCGAAAGTCTCCCGAAAATCGTCCCTCGGATGCTCCTTAAGTAAATTCATCAGACTAAATTTTGTGACGCCCCTGTGGCGAACACGCGAAGGCCATCGTAACGAATTCGCCTCCGAGCATCTGGCTTTCATAGTTTCTTGATTACTTGGCAGTCCCTGAACTGTTTTCTCCTTTGATTTGCCTGCCACCGGGGGGATATAATCACTTTCATGGTTGAAAAATCAAAATGCATAGCAGTCATATTATGGAAGAAGTCAAATTAAGTGTTGATTCACTGCGAAGCATTGAGAGTGAGGATATGAAGAATATGTATATCGCAAATTTTGTGCCCTTTGAATATGCTAAGAATATAATTACTGAATACGAATACGAAAGTGCCAGTATTTTCGCTTTGAGAAGTCTCCGCAGTTGCCGACTTTTAGAGGTAATGGAAGGGGACACAAAACTTGGCGACAGCAGTGAAGGGCATGCGACTTATATGCGAAAGGGAAT
>CAZLTY010000196.1:0-8841 GCA_964562575.1 uncultured Pirellulales bacterium | reverse complement strand
TAGCCAATAAGGGGCACTAATATCCGACGCCCATACTCCCCTATCTCCCACCTAAACCGCCCATCCATCCACCGCCCATCATGCCGCCGCCCATCATTCCGCCCATGCCACCCATCATTCCACCCATCATGCCGCCCTGAGAAGGCTGGCCGACGAGATCGGTAATGTCGTAGACGCGAGTCACCATCTTCTGCGGAAGGGCCTCTTCGGTCGCTATAACGATCACGCCCTCGTCAACAACGTAGTCGACTATGGCAAAGTCGCTTGAGACTCCAGCTACCAAAACCTCCAGCGCCTTGCGGAGCTTAATACCCGTCAGCGCATCCATCATAGCCGGGGTGGTTGGCTCAAGCTCGGCCATCTCGAGAAGATCTTTCCAGTTGGGCTGTATCTGTAACGGAGGATCTGCGGAATTCTCCAATTCCGCTACTACGTCCTCGAAAGTCATTGTTTGGGTCAGGTTTGAGAGGTCGACGATTTGTTCCAATTGCTCATAAACAGCCGCGTCGGCCGGATCGAGCCCGATGGGTTTGTCTGGCTGGCGAGTTGGTCTCTCAATGATCTCACGCCAATTCTTCGGATACGTAATCTCGTCAGCGTAAGGGATCTGAGACTCGTCGGTCTTTAGCAGAACATCCGCAGTCTGCCTGCGCGATTCCTTCTCTATATCCAACTGCTTGCGGAAGTAGATTGTGTCTTCCAGCAAGTCCTTCATCGTCAGCGCCGCGTCATGCTGCGGGTCGAGTGTGAGCAGACTCACCAGTTGGCCGAGAGCCGCTTCGTAGCGTTGCTGCTTCTGATAGGCGATCGCGTTTTCCATCAACTCGTCAATTCTCTTCTGCCTGTCGATGTCCGCCTGCTCTCTGAATTGACGTTGTTCTGTGGCCGCAGCCTGACGCTTCTGCTCGGCGTCCAGCCGGGCCTTTTCGGCCACCAGCGCGACAATCTCTTCGTTGAGCACCGTGAGCCTGGCGATGTGCGCCTTGTAAAGTTCGGCTCCGAGATGTATCTGATTTTCATTCACGACGAATGCAGCGGCTTCGACCGCTTGTATGGCCTTCTCGAAGTCGCCCTTGTCCATGTGAACGCGTGCTTTCACCGCAGCATCGTTTACGACCGTTGCCGTGTATGTGCGAAGGATGTTCCTCTTCTTGTTCATCTTGTCGATGTAACTGCCTTCGCTGGCGGCCGTCGCTGCAGTGGTCCTCGGTGCAGGTTTCTTCGTCGCAGCAGGCTCGGCGATAACGGGCGCCGGCTCGGTGCCCTCGGCCTCTGTAAGTCTCGGCTGGGCGAGTGTGAGCTTCGAGGCCTCCGGCTCGGCAATTTTCGGCTCAACGGCCAAGATCAACTCCGGTTTCTTGTCCTCGGTGAGAGGTTTGCTCGTGATTTTCTGGGGCGAGAGCTGGTCAATCCTGGCAATATGATCTTCTATTGCTTTCTTCATCAGCGGCGGGATCAGGCTGCTGGCCGCCACTTTGACGAAGCCCGCACGGGCCTTTACTAGCTGACCGGCGCGGTAGTAGTTCATGCTCTCGCGATAAATCTCGGCGATTCTTTGGTTCTGCTCCTTCAACTGCTCGCCGGGTTTACGGATCCCTTCTGCGATTTTCTCCAGCTTTTCTCTGGTCAGCAGCTTTCCGTCTTTGACCTTCTCGGGATGAGTCTGATCATCGGCTATTTGAAGGTCCAGTTGCCTGAGAACTTCGGCGATCTGCGCCTGCTCGTACTTGGTGAGCAACGGACTGCTGGCGAGCGTATCAAGACGCTTCTTCGCCTCAGTCAGCTTGTCCTGCTTGATCAAGCTGTTGACAGCCTGGAACGTCTCGAGGGCGTGTTTTCTCTCGGCAATCGCAGTCTGTGTCTTGTTTAGAAGTGCGTCCAACTGCTCACGTTCGGCACCGGTCAGATACTCCCGATACGGCTTAGCCATAAGGAAGGTCTTCTGGGCCTCTTCAAAGTAACGTTTGTCGTACTCTGCTTTGCCGGTTTGAACGTAGCTTTGGACTAGTCGGCGAAATGCTCTCTGGCGGTCACCCGCTCGGCCTTCCTGCGACGCCGTCACCCCAGAGACTGCTGTTATCAATGTCAAAATGGACACAACGGCAATGGACAGAAACCTCCTGCCTAAAGATTCGGTCAAGAAACTCGGCTTGCTCAAAATATACCTCCTGCCAGAAAATAAACCACCCTCTTAACAATCACCTGTACGTATTAACCTCCAGTTACAAGAGTAGACCGGACTCACAACAATTCAGTTTATATGAAAGCATCTTTTTTTGCAAGAGAAAAATTTGATTTATGCCTGCTATGCCAATAATATCTCCGTTGCAGTACGGCAAACTGAAAAACCCGGGTCGGTCCGGTGTAAAAATAGTCACCCGCTAAACGCCTTTTTAGTGGCGATAACGGGGATTCAAAGGGGCAGATACAGGCCCTTATCGTCGAAAAACTCACATTATGGCCAAGACAGAGCTCATACTGGCCGTCGAGACATCGAGCAGAATAGGCTCAGTAGCAATCGCACTCGGTGGCAAGATGCTCGCTGAGACTGCGTTCTCAGGCGCGCTGAAACATAGCGCCGAGCTATTGCCCGCGATGCGTGCGCTGCTCGAGAGCTACGGCCGAGAGCCCGGCCAAATCAAGCACATCTACATATCCGCCGGGCCCGGCAGCTTCACGGGCCTGCGCATCGCCGCCGCTTTTGCCAAGATTATGCATCTGGCCAATGGTGCCAGAATCGTCTCGGTCGACACACTCGACGTAGTTGCCTCGAACGTCATCACCCTCACCGAGCAAGTTGATTCCTCGGCTTTGAACCCTGAATTGCAGGAGATGACACATGAAAGAGTCGCTGTTATCGTCGACGCCAAACGTGGCCAGTTCTTCATCGCCGCCTACGAGCGCAGCACATCCGGCGACTCATGGGCAAAGATACTCGGCGATTGCCTGATGACCACCTCGGGGTTCCTGGAGCAGTTCGCCCTGAGGGACAAGCCAATCTGCCTGCTCGGGGACGGATTGTTGTATTACCGGGATGGATTCTGCGCCGAGGGCGTCAGTTTCTTCGACGAGAAGTACTGGAGCCCCCGAGCCGCCAAAGTCCACCTGCTCGGTCGCCAAAGGGCTTTTCGGGCCGAGTTCGCCGACCCCCTGACGCTGAGGCCAAACTACCTGCGCCGACCGGATGTCAAGACAAAGAAAATCTGATACCCTTGAAGGGTAGTAAATTCCCACGAGTAAGATCATAGACTGTCAGAGTAAAGCTACTTGCCCGCGCAAAAACGGAAGTTTCCAATCGGGAGCACTATGACATCCGCCAGAATCAAGTGCCGCTGGCCAACAACTGATCAAGCTCGGCCGGGTAAAACCAAACTCGCAAGCATATATCGGCCGCAGGCGAATGGATCGGCCTAAGATCAATCCACGAGTGGTTTGCGTCGAAGCCGGGGCTGAGCAGGTCACCCATCACGTTAAGCAGCGAAAACGAGCCGAGAAAGAATGCCAGCCCCCGCGCAACCGCCGGCAAGAACCACGAGTCCGCCGATTTGCGTCTGCCTGTCGTCTTAGTTTTTCGACGTCTCTCTGCCAAGGGCTATAATCCCTCGTTGATCGACGCAGGCGGCGGATCGGGCGCAACCTCCAGCTTGGGGTATCTGACGCCTGCCGCTTTTCGGCGCCACGCCCGGCTGCCGTAGACGCCCGTCTTGCTGTAATCGAACGGCTTGAACCCCGTTGCCAGGGCAGGCGAGTTCGGGGCCATGCTGAAGTCGAAACGCTCCGGATCGGCGAACGATGGATCGGCTATAATCGAATTGACGTCGTGACCTTTCTGGCGCCACTGCTCGAATGTCATCCCGGCCGGCCTGATCTGCTCGCCGCTTGCGTTCCAGTAGCAGTTTTTGTCCATCTTTATGTTGATTTCCTTCCAGCGCCCCGAGAGCAGGGGGCCCTGGTCCCAATAGACGATGTTGTTCTCGAACGTGAACGACAGATGGTCCTCGACCCGCGTGGCCTGGATCTGGTGCAGCTTGCTGAAGGCCAGGATATTGTTGCGGACGATGTTCTCCTTGCCGTAATGCTGGTGGAAGCCGCCGGTCCTGACGTTGTAGACGAGATTGTTCTCCATGACGATTCCCGTGCTGCCCTCGTCGGTGTAGAGGCCCCAACCGCCGTAGGAGTAGGAATAGATGTCGTGAAAGACGTTGTTGCCGATGACAGTGCCCGCAGAGGGACCGAGCGTGTAGATGCCGCCCATGTCACTGAGGACGCCCCAGCCGAGATGGTGCACGCGGTTGAAGCTGATGTTGTTGCGCTTGGACAAGCTTTCGCGGTACCCCCACCGCCAGCCGACCGAAAGACCCGTATAGAAGAAATCGGCGATTTCGTTGTGAGTGACATTGTTATCGCCGCTCTGGCCGATCCAGACTCCGACCGCCGAAGTGAATATGCGGCCGCCCGATCGGATGATATTGTTGTCGACCGTAATGTGACTCGTCCGCGATGCTTCGTCCGGGCGGATCTGTCCCTCGCCGATGCGCACGCCGCCGGCGCCGAGATCGTGCAGAAAGGATCGTTCGATGCGACAATCCCTGCAACCCCGGCGAAACCACACCGCGTAAGTCGCGCTGTGACCGACCTCGCAATCGGCGATGGTGACGTTGCGCGCCCCATCGGCCATGATTGCCGCCTCGGTGACATATGCCGCCTGATACGGTGCGTACCCCGTGGCGGCCAGCAGCTCCTGATTGTGCTCGAAGATGAGTCCCTTGAGCTTGATGTGCTCGACGAATCGTCCGTTCTCAGGCTCACCCTGGAAGACGACCAGCTTCTTGATAACAGGAGCCACAACTTGTACCGTCGACATGTCCTCACCCAGCAACGGCATATAGCTCAGAGTCCCGTCGCGCGAGAGAAACCACTCGCCCGGCGTATCGAGAGCGGCTCTGAAATTCTCCAAGTGAAAACGCGTGTTCTTGGGCCAGCCGGAGTAGCTCTTGAGCTGTTCGCCTACTGTGATGATCCGGTTGGCATCGGCATCGATCTCCGTCAGAAAGCGGCGGCTGATACACCACTTGTGATAGGCAACGAGCGTCACGTCCTTGAGTTCGTCCTTGCTCAATCCTTTAAGCGGTCCCAGGCAGTCGCCGCGAACGGAGGTCGTGCGGTGGTACCGGCCCTTTTGGCCTTCGATCGGGACTTCGGCCGTCCCGCCCATGTAATGGTAGAACTTGTTCGGCATCCGCGCCCGCACAGCCCGGCGGCCATTGACGAACAACTGCTCGAAATGCCATTGGCCGCTTGCGACTTCGCCAACGTGCGTCTGCCAGATGCCGTTTCGGCCGCGTTTGAAACCGGCGATCACCCGCCCGCCTGTAAAGACAGGCCTGGCGCCGGCTGCGGCTTCGTAGCTGACGGTAAGCTGCTCGGTACCGCTGTCTTGAGGCCTAAGAACAAACGGCTCGTTTAACGTGTACCGTCCATCGGCGATAACGACACGGATCGGTTCCGGTATCCTGGCGATCAACCGTAGCTGTCGCAAGCGGTCGCGCGCACCGCCAAGCGTCGCCAGGGGACCGTCAGTTCGTTTGGCATTGGGTCGGGCGAGCTTGCCCGACCACCGGTCGTCGCCTTCGAGGCAGACATACATATCCATGGCTCGGACGCAATGGATCCAGGCCAGCGAAAGCATGGCATAGCAAATGAATCGGGAGCGATGCTTTCTCATGTTACTTTCCCTTTCTGTCAATGGAGTCTCGTTGAGGCGCTGCTGTCTTTAGGCCAGAGTTTCCCACTCTATCTGGACCTTCTTAAGCGCATAGCCGACCTCCCGCATGTAATCGCCGTAGCAGGTCATCCAGTGGAAGCCGGGCATCCGCTCGGCGAGTTTCAGATCGTCGCAAGTGTAGCGGATATCGATCTGTGAACGGCAGATATCCATGAACGGTGCCTCGATAATGTCGCCCAGCAGGCCGACCCATCGCTCGGACTTGAAGTCGGGCACAATATTGGTCACGACTTGGCCTTTGCGCATCTCAACCTTTGGCGCAGCGCCGTAGTCCGACTCGAAATGCGTCATGATACGGACAGGTTCGAGTTCCTTGCCGTTCATTTTTCGCGGCGCGGTACAATGAGCCAAGGTAATCACGCCGGCGTGCGGATAGGTCGGGTCGTTGAGAAATACGGGCATGCCGGAAATGTTTGCCAGCAGCACACCCGACGGTATCACCACGAAATCCGACTCGCAGAAGGCCAGGTACTGTCCGTCATTCAACAGGCTGAGCGTCATGCAGGCCGAGGTCTCGGCGAGCGGCATTATCGTTCCCATGCAGCCGTTGATAGTAATCGCTTGACATTGCTCCTTCTTCATCAGCCCGCGGAAGACCTGTTCCAGGAGGAATGCGTTGTCGAGAAACTCTCGCTTTGTTTCCAGTGTGTTGCCGGGCGCCTTGAGATACGCCCCGGCGCGCCGGCGTGCACGCCGAACCGCCGCGTCGTCAGCTCTGGCCTCTTTGATCAGCTCGCCCAGATCCTTGTATGACACGGTCTTCATATCGAACTGCCACTTGTTCTCGACCAGCTTGGGCACGACATCTCTCGGCTGCGCCCAGGCGCCCGGGCCGCCGATCGCGATTATTTTCGTCCCCATTGTGTTGCGCAGGCCGCAAAGGGCTCGCAGACGCCAGAGAATCTCGTCCTGGCTGTCGATGACCACATCGCCGTCGTCGATTCCGTTTAGAGCCAGCTTGTCGGTGTGCTGCCGCAGGTAGCGGGGGCTGATGATCTCGTACCACAGATAGACGGGCCCCGACTTGTGACGGCAGAAGAAAATGATGTCCTTGCCCCGCTCGGCCAGTCTTGCGAAGGTATCCATACCGCCGCCGGCAGCGTAGACCATAATGACATCCGCGCTGTCCAGCTCGCCAATCCCGCCCACGTCTCCGGCTCCCTTGATGGCGGCAACCGGCAGAAACTTCACGGGGAAGTCCGCCCTGTTGTCCAGCTCGCGGAGTTCGCCTTTGATACGAGCAACCTCCTGCTTGGCATCCTGCTCGGTCTGTATGCCGCCCCATGAGCGCCAGCTCCATTGAGGACGTGGTCGTGGCGTGCTGTAGACGAGGATCGGTTTTACCACAAGCGGGCGTCTTGCGGGTCCCGCCTCGCCGTCCTTTTCTGCCGCCGAGACCGCCGACCATGTCAGGCCGGTCAGGGCGACTCCCAATGCCGCCGCTCCGCCGGCGCCTTGCAGAAAGCCTCTGCGAGTTATCTCGCCTGACGAATGGTCGTGCCCGCACGGGCAGCACGTACTCCGCATCTGGAATTCTTCGTGATTTTGTGTAGTCATCTGGTAATCTCCTAAAAGTTTTTCCTTTGACCGGCAAGTATACTCATAAGGCGACCGGCAAAAAAGCAAAAAGCCAGGATGTATACTGCTCCCGATTGAAAATTCCCGTTCTTGCGCGGGTAAGCGGCTTTACAATATAGTGTTCCCGACTCAGAATCTCTGTTCTTGCGCGGGTAGGTCGCCTCACAATAACAGGTTATGGTTTTGCTCGCGAGAATTTACTACCCTTCAAGGGTATAACAGGTTGTGGTTTCGCTCGCGGGAATTTACTACCCTCGAGGGTATATCTTACCCTTTTTCTCTTGAAAACCCCCCGGTACGAAGTTAGGCTTTCTCCCTGAGATGCGCGCTTAGATTAGAGATCAAATAAGGACAGTCAAATGGAAAGGAGCCTACCACATGGCCAGCACAATTACTGAGATCACCTCGCGGGAACTCGACACCGAGCAGTTCATCAATGAGAAGGTCAGAGACATCAAAGACGCCGTTGGCGATGGGACGGCGATCAACGCCCTATCGGGAGGTGTCGATTCGTCAGCGGTCACTATGCTCGGACATCGCGCCCTCGGCGAGCAGCTAAAGACCGTCTTTATCCAAAACGGTCTCATGCGGGAGGCGGAACCCGAACAGGTCGTGGGCTTTTTCCAAGAGCTTGGCGTAACGGTCGAGGTGGTCGATGCGCGCCAGGAGTTCTTCGCCGCGCTCAGGGGAATCACCGACCCCGAAGAAAAACGCGAAGCCGTTACCCAGACCTTCTACCGGGACGTATTCGGGCGTCTGGTCAAGAACAGTGGGGCCAGGCACCTTCTGCAGGGAACAATTCTGACCGACGTGGACGAGACCGTCGCTGGGATTAAGCGGCAGCACAACGTCTTCGAGCAGCTTGGCATCGACCCGCAGGAGGCCTTCGGCTACAGCATCCTCGAACCGCTGATTCAGCTTCGCAAGGACGGCGTCAGAAGGGTCGGCAAGGCCCTCGGACTCCCCGTTGAGTTGTTCGAGCGTATCCCCTTTCCCGGCCCCGCGCTGGCGACGCGCGTGATTGGCGAGGTGACTGCCGAGCGAGTCGAGACTGTGCGCAAGGCGACGGTTATTGTCGAGCGGATGCTCAAGGACACCGAGGCATTCCAGTACATGGCGATTCTTCACCAGGACCGTGTGACCGGTATGCGAGAGGGCAGGCGTGATTTTGGTCAGCAGATCGAGCTGCGCTGCTGGGACAGCGTGGATGCACGTACGGCAACGCCGACCCGACTGCCATTCGAGACACTGGAAAAGCTGGCTGCCGAGATTGTCCAAGAGGTGCCCGGCATCGTCAGCGTAACATACAACATAGCAACCAAGCCGCCTTCGACGATCGAAGCGATCTGATACGTTTCACCTAGGCTCTTTCTGAAAACTCCGTCGTCGGGTGCGAGATCGAGCGGTTTTTCGCCTGACAAAAACGGCGAAGCAGGCGATATTGGTTTTATCGTCGATGCAGCCGGATGCAGTCAGGC
>CAZLTY010000195.1:0-8883 GCA_964562575.1 uncultured Pirellulales bacterium | reverse complement strand
CTGTTCACTGTTCTGACGGACCGCGAAAGAGGCGCCACCTGAGGAGATTCTCCCCTAACGGGAAAAAACAACAAAATTTCCGGACACATTGTTTTTGTTATGGAAATAAGCGTCTCAGCTTGCTATTTTGGCTGTTTTCATGCACCATAATTGCCTGGGTTTTTTTGTCTTTGCTCGGTGTTTATTGCCTTATGACGAAGATTGCCACAAGAATAAAACATGTGAAGGAAGCTGTCGCGTCGGCCTGTGCACGCGCCGGTAGAGTGCCTGAGAAGGTTAAGCTCGTCATTGTAACCAAATCGGCCGACATCGAAGCGATCAAAGAGGTCATCGGTCTAGGTTTCACCGAACTGGGAGAAAACCGCGTGCAGCAGTTGAAGAAGGTATCCGCTCAGGTGTCGGACGTTCTCCAGCAATCCAATGGCGAGACCGCCGCGGCGAAACAAGTCAGTTGGCATTTGATCGGCCATTTGCAGCGCAACAAGGTGCGCCAGGCACTGCCTTTGGCTGCCTTGGTGCACTCAGTAGACACGCTTCGGCTGGCCGAAGAGATAAGCGCTGCCGGGGCGAAACTCAACTTACAGCCCCGGGTGCTTCTGCAGGTCAATACTTCCAACGAACCGCAGAAGTACGGTGTCCCCGTCGGTGCAGCGACGCATCTGGCCGAGCAGATAGAAAGCCTGCCCAATCTGCAACTGGCCGGGCTGATGACAATGGCGCCGCTGACCCATAACAAGGACATCGTGCGAGCCTGTTTCGTTCGAGCGAGAGAGCTGTTTGTCGAGATGCGCGGCGAGAGAATTGTCGGCCCCCAGTTTACCGAGTTGAGCATGGGCATGAGTTCGGACTACGAGGTCGCAATCGAAGAAGGGGCGACCATCCTCCGCATCGGCTCGGCAATCTTCGCCGGCTGATTCCCCAAGAGGAACTCGACTCCGTGGTCATGCAACAGAAGACCCTGAACTGAGCCCGCGAGAAAACCGAAAAACTCTCCACAGATCTTAGTGCCGGAAGAGGAAATCATTGATAGTCCAAGGTGATCTTTTCATCGACAACCGGAGACAGCGGGTCTGTCTCCGGTTTATTCATAGGAGCCTGTCGGAGAATTCCGTCGTCGGGTACGAGAGCGAGCAATTTTTTCGCCTGGCAAAGACGGCGAAGCAGGCGATGTTGGTTTTATCGTCGATACAGCCGGATGCAGCCAGGCGGGAAAAGGGCCGCTCGAAGCCAGATCGAGTTCTCCGACAGGCTCCCATAATCAGCCATTGCTGCGGCGCAAAAAGGCCACATGGAACAGGTGTGACTCAGTTGGGCCCGGCAGGGGCCTCCACCACCATTGGATCTCCTGGATCTTCTGAATCTCCTGAGTTTGCCGTAGCGGACCCCGAGGAGTCAGAGCCATGTTTCACAACGTTAGCCAACTCGGACTGGAGTTTCGCAATCGTTCCTTGAAGCTCCCTAATCTGCTCCAACTGATCCTTCAACTGACTAACCGTTTTCGTCTCAGACTCCAACTGACTTTTGATGGCGTCACGTTGTTTCTGAGCCATGTGCGCCTCTGCGGCAGCCACATCGCGCGATCGCATGAGCTCGTCGATTCGCTCCAGCAATTCGCCGCGTGACTTAGTCAACCTATCGATCTGCTCTCGCAGTTCGTCGCGCGATTGTGTGAGGCTGTCGACCTGGCTCTGCAACTGTGTGCGAAGCTGTCTCTGCAAGCGATCGGAGGCCCGCGTGACAGTTTCCATTCTTGCTATGAGATCCTGCTCTTCGGCCTCGGCTTTCTGCAAATCGAGAGTAAGACTATCCGGCTCGCTTTCTTGCTTTATACCTTCACGCCCTACGACCTCAGTCTCTGCACCTTCAATCCTTACACCTTCACTCTTTACGCCTTCACTGCAGCCTGTCAGGCTGAGCAGAAGACCCAAAGACACCACGGATGTTAGAACTCGGATCTGTTTCATCATTCTGCAACTCCTTTCCTTTCTTGCTGAGTGAACATCAGACAACTGCGTTCACAACACTTGCACTATCGCCTGGAATCGTACATGAGTAAAACTGAAACTCACGCGCCTTCGATACCGGCACAGCGCCCCCAGCACACATCCGTGCGGGCAGCGACTTGCGATGTAGCCCTCCTCTTCTGAAGGCATCGCACAGACACCTGTGTAACACTGATTCACCTCTCCCGTCAAGAAAAAATATGAGGATTTCGCAAAAAAGATGTGAGCAGCCGAAGAGCGTTCTCCCTGGAAAGACAGCGTCTACCCGCCAAGTTGTCCTTATCGGCTGTCATACGTCATATTCCACTGCTCGTGACCGAATCATAGAGTATGGCGCGGGAAATGTCAAACATGGAGAAACCGCCAGGAGTCAGTTTTCAGCTAAATGGCTGTAATTCAATGAGTTGTGATGAATTGCCTTCCCTCGCCTTGGGCGGAATTCTTGCAAAAGAGCGTCGATCGGGTATAATGGATTAGATCTTGTAGAGGCGCCCGATAAGAGAAGGGTGGCAATGCATGGATTTCAAACGTATGTCTTTTGGACTGGATCTATGGAGTTCTATATCAGGAGCGGGGCAAATGAAGATCGAATATCGAAGTTTGTCAATCATTATTCAGTATTCGTTGACTCCCGCGTCAAAAGTCGATTTCCGTATTGGGAATCAGACTTCAAGATGCGGAAAACGGCCTTCACAAATACTTATGACGCTGGCGTCTTCGTTATTCGTTATTCTGTTTTTCTGCGTTGCGGCCGCCCGGGGCCAGAGCAGTACGAACCAGCCGCATATTGGCTATCTGTATCCGGCAGGCGCCCAACAGGGCACCGTCGTTCGCATCACAGCGGGCGGACAGGCCCTCAGAAACAGTACCGACGTCTATGTTTCCGGCGAAGGCGTTCACGCCAAGGTCATCAAGTATTGCAAGGCGTTTCGGAATCTCCAGAGCGAACAGCGCAAGTGGCTGCAGACGCGCCTGAAGGAACTACGCGATGAGCGGTTGGCCGAGCTGACCCCCAGGGGACGCCGCGGTGCTGCGCCGGCAAAAAGGCCGGCGGTGAGAAGACGTACGGCCAGGCCCTCGGAGTCGAAACGCACCCCTGCAAAGACCAAACCCCAAGCGAAGGCGGTCTCGAAAAAAGCTGCTCCGAAGGCCCAACCTGAAGCAAAAGAGGCTGATGCCGCCAAGAAGAAAGAGGTAAAACTGCCGGACCACCCGGTCCTGGAAGACCTGGATGACAAGGGCATTCGAGAGTTGGCCCATGTTGCGAGCGTTATGTTCTTCCCGAGGGCCAAGCAGCAGATGAACCGGCAGCTTTCGGAAATGGTGCTGATCGAGATTACAGTAGACCCCGACGCCGCGCCGGGCAAGCGGGAGTTGAGGCTTCGCACCAGCACCGCGCTGACCAACCCCATGGTCTTCCACGTTGGCGTGCTGCCGGAAGTTCGCGAGTTGGAGCCCAACGACCGCAAGGCTTATCCTTCCCTGCCGAACATGCCGAAGCTGGTGAGCCTGCCGGGTGACAAGCCGCTCGAAACACCCGTGCTGTTAAACGGCCAGATCATGCCGGGGGACGTGGATCGCTTCCGCTTCCGAGCCAAGCAGGGACAGCGGCTCGTAATCGAGATGCACGCCCGAGGTCTGATCCCTTATCTTGCCGATGCCGTCCCCGGCTGGTTCCAGGCTACCGTGGCGCTTTACGACGCCAGGGGCAGGGAGGTGGCTTTCGCAGACGATTACCATTTCAATCCCGATCCGGTTCTCTTTTACCGGATTGCCAGGGCGGGCGACTACGAACTGGAGATTCGAGATTCCATCTACCGCGGGCGCGAGGATTTCGTCTACCGCGTCGCCGTGGGGGAGCAGCCTTATATCACACAGGCGTACCCGTTAGGCGGCAAAGCAGGCGTCAATACCGTCGCCGCGGTGACCGGCTGGAATCTGCCCGGGAGCCGCTTGCCGTTGGATACCCGACCCGGCGGCGACCCCGTCAGAGAAGCAACCTACTACGAGGGCAAGAAGTGTTCCAACCCCGTCCCGTACGCGGTCGATACGCTGGCCGAGTGCAACGAAACAGAATCCAACAATACGACAAGGAACGCACAGCTAATCGAGCTGCCGAAGATCGTTAACGGCCGGATCGACAAGCCCGGCGACATCGATGTGTTCGCCTTCAAGGCTCGCGCCGGCGCTGAGGTTGTCGTCGAAGTGCATAGCCGCCGGTTGAATTCTCAACTGGACTCGCTGCTGCGGCTGACCGATGCGTCGGGCAACGTACTGGAATTGAATGATGATTACATGCTCAAGGACGAGCACCTTCACACAAACATGATGGGCCTGACCACCCACCACGCCGATTCGTACCTGATGGCCGAGGTGCCCAAAGCCGGAACTTACTACGTGCATCTGGCCGATTCACAACGTCACGGAGGCGACGCCTACGGCTACCGCCTGCGCGTTGCCGTCGCAGAAGGCGATTTTGCACTCCGTGTGGCGCCTTCCAGTGTCAGCATGCGCGCCGGAGGCCTCGCTGCGATCAGCGTTCATGCCTTGAGAAAAGACGGCTATGACGGCGATATCGAAGTCGTATTGAAAAACGCCCCCGCCGGGTTCAAGCTCGAAGGCGGGCGCATCCCCGCCGGGCGCGACAGTGTGCGCATGACCCTAAGGGCGCCGGCGCCGGCGAAGGCCACCGCCGGGCCGATCCCAGTGCAGTTGGAAGGCCGCATCAGGGTTGGGGGCGAAGTTATCAGCCGTACGGCTGTCGCCGCAGATGATGTGATGCAGGCATTTCTATACCGGCACCTCGTACCCGCTGAGGAATTCCTCGTCCTGGTCCAAAAGAGCAGATGGGGTGCTCCGCCTGTCACACTTTTCGGAGGCAGCCCCGTCCGTATTCCCCTGGGCGGCTCAACCCGGGTAACGCTCAAAACGCGCAAGACCCAAACGCTCAAACAAATGAAGCTCGTACTGAATAAACCACCCGAGGGAGTGACCATACACGGTGTGACCGTCGTGCCCCAGGGCCTGGCGTTTCAACTCAGGGCCAATAAGGACACCGTGCAGAGCGGTTTTGCGGACAATCTCCTCATCGAAGCCTTCAGAGAATATAACCCGAAGGACAAGCAGGGCAAACCCTTGCCGAAACGCCGTTCTTCGATGGGTTTGCTTGCCGCAATCCCCATTGAGGTCGTGCCGCAATAAGGATTGTGCATGAAATAAGTTCTCGAATTTGGGGGCCAAGTGTGCTGTAGATTTGGGTGCGATCGATTGAGTGGAGCCGGAACTGTAGCTATTCTACAGTGAGGATCCCACGATTGAGGAGCAGCCGAAGATGCGGTGCAATTGCCCGGCCAAAACGGGAAGTTATTTCATGCACGGTCCTAAGCATTTTGGCTGCGCAGCCGGACCGGAATTCACTTGCTTTTGACAGGCGAAATATGCTATAATAACGCCAGAGCGTGATATAGTCATGCCTGTATTGGGGGGCGAGGTGATGTACGGTAATCTACGATGCATTAGTGAAGAGCCAAATCTACGGCCGATCGAACTGACACATGCGACCTATAATGTCGCTCATGACGCTGCTTTTTCCTGTGAATTTACTCACCGCCTGAGGTTTACCGGCAATGTGTTCGCAGCCGCCAACGAGACCCTCTCTGAAATCCTGTCGTCCGAGAGCGGCCACTGTTCCAATGTCGCTGTGTTTGTGGATGCCAATGTTGCTCGAAGCCGGGTAAATCTCGCAGACGAAATTGGCGATTACTTCAAGAAACGTTTGCCCGAAAAATCACCCAAGGTCCACATAATACCGGGCGGCGAGCAGATCAAGAACACGCAGCCGTATTTCAAACGAATCCTTGATGATCTCGAACAATCCCGGCTCTGCAGGAAATCATTTGTGATCGCTGTCGGCGGAGGCGCGGTACTGGACGCCGTGGGATTCGCCGCTTCAATCACACACAGAGGTCTGCGACTAATCCGGGTAGCAACGACGACACTGTCACAGGCAGACTCGGCTATGGCGGTAAAGAACGGCATAAACGCATTCGGCAAGAAGAATTATATGGGGGTCTTCACCACTCCCTGGGCTGTTATCAATGATGAGACAACGCTGGAAACACTGACCACGGGCCAGTGGCTGTCAGGCTTTAGCGAGGCTGTTAAAGTGGCGCTGCTCAAAGATCCCCTGTTGTTCGAGTACATTGACAGAAACTGCCAGGCGGTTCGGTCGCGGAATCTTGATATTGCGATCCCCATAATCAGGCGAAGCGCCAGGCTGCATTTCGACCACATCACACAAAACGGCGACCCGTTCGAACGCCAGGATGCCCGGCCGCTGGATTTCGGACACTGGTCGGCACATAAGCTGGAACAAATGAGTGGATTCGAACTCTCGCACGGCCAGGCCGTCGCTATCGGAATAGCGATCGACGCCACATACGCCAACTTCATGGGCTGGCTCTGTGACGCCGACCACCAGAGAATTCTGGAATGTCTAAACAGAATGGGTTTCAAGCTTCACCACCGGGTGACCAAGCAAGCCAATACGTTGCTCGGAGGCCTGGACGAATTCCAGGAACACCTGGGCGGCAAGCTCACGATACCTTCGATCAGCAGAATCGGCGAGACATTCGACATATTTGAGATAGACACGAACCAGATGCTCGCTGCAATATCGTATCTGAAAAGATTTTCACGAGTGGGGCAAGAATGACGACAGAACAAACTCATAACGCACCGACCGAGGTCATAGATCGCTATTTTCTGGAGCATCGCGCCAAGCTGATCGACATAGCTGCGTTTCTCGACCGAATAGACCGCACCAGTGACACACCCGCTGCAGAGGGCGACTACCGCATAGCGGCGCTTTTCAAAGCCCTCGATTTGCTCTGCGATGGCCGGACAAACCGCGCCGGACGAATACTGACGATATTCAGTGACGGCAGTGCGGAACTGCCGCAATCAGCCGAAGGCGTCAGAAGCGCAAGCGGCGCTGCAAAAGCCGAGGAGATTGCCTGATGAAGTACATAGATCCCCATATTCATATGGTCTCGCGAACGACGGACGATTACATGCGCATGGCGCTTGCCGGGTGTGTCTGCATCACCGAACCTGCCTTCTGGAACGGCTTCGATCGCGGCGGCGTTGACGGTTTTCGTGACTACTTTCTTCAACTGACCCAATACGAGCCGAAGCGGGCGGCTAAGTATGGTATCGAATATTACAGTTGGATTTGTATCAATCCGAAGGAGGCCGACGATCCGGCGTTTGCCAGAGAGGTCATCGCGATCATCCCTGAATTCCTGGAGGCCCGGTGTGTTGTCGGCATCGGAGAGATCGGGCTAAACAAGAATACAAGGAACGAGCTGGTCATACTGGAAGAGCAAATTGCACTTGCGGCAGAATACAACCAGCTGATTCTCGTCCATACGCCGCACCTGGAGGACAAGCTCAAGGGAACCAGGCTGATCATGGACGCCATCAAGGCCAACAGCGGCATCGAACCCGACAGAGTACTTATCGACCATGCCGAAGAGCACACGGTCTCGGAGATACTCGACCGCGGCTACTGGGCGGGCCTGACAATCTATCCCAATACCAAGTGCACGCCGCAGCGCGCAACCGACATAATCGAAATGTACGGCCCCGACCGGATCTGGATTAACTCGGCAGCCGACTGGGGCGATAGCGATCCGCTGTCTGTGCCCAAGCTGCGTTTCGAGATGCAACAACGTGGTCACAAGGATGAGCTGATAGAAAAGATAACGTATAGAAATCCCATTGAGTTTCTATGTCAGAGTGAAAGATTCCTTCATGGCCATAAACTATATGAATGCGTCAAAATATAGTCTGGGATACTGCACAAATGTGCACGCCGGCGAAGACCTTGACCGGTATCTGGCGAGTCTTGGGCGATATGCCGTCGGTGTCAAATCGATAATGCCCGGCGAGCAAGACCTTTCGATAGGGCTTTGGCTCTCGGCCCGGACGGCACGCGAGATCCTGACCGAGAAGCGTCTTCCGGAGTTCAGAGCGTTTCTCGAATCCAACGGCCTCAGCGCGTTCACGATGAACGGATTCCCATACGGGGACTTCCACGGAGACACGGTCAAGTATCAGGTGTATGCGCCCGACTGGACCCGGACCGAACGGCTCGACCACACCGCCAACCTGGTGAGGATCCTCACAAGACTGATGCCGGAAGGGTCGCAGGCAGGCATATCCACATTGCCTCTTGGCTGGCCTTCTCGCAAATTCGACTACAAGAGGGCAGCCGACCACCTGATTCGAATCGCCGGATTGCTCCGAGTCAATGAGCTTCGAACGGGAAAACTGATCCATCTGGATATCGAACCGGAGCCGGGCTGCATACTTAGCAGCAGCGGAGACGTTGTGTCGTTCTTCAAGAACTATCTCCTACCCGGCCGCCTTAAGAACGACATCCTGCGGTACATTCGCGTCTGTCACGATATATCTCATGCGTCGGTCGTATTCGAGGATCAGCAAGCGGCGATCAACAACTATGTCAGCAACGGTATCCGGATAGGCAAGGTTCACGTGTCGTCCGCTATCGAGGCGGAGATTTCGGCCGGGAATTGCCAACCTGTCATCGACCAGTTGCAGACGTTCCAGGAAGACAGGTACCTGCACCAGACTTACTTAAGACAATCCGACCAAATCGCAGCATACGACGATCTGCCCCAGGCGATCAGCGGTCTCGACGCCCAAACGGAGGGGACACTTCGATGTCACTTCCACGTGCCGATCTTCATTGAACGATTCGGCCACCTTAAGACGACCCGGCACGAGATCGTTGACTGTCTGCAGAGCATTTACAAGATGAGCGACTGCAGGCATTTTGAAGTCGAGACGTATGCCT
>CAZLTY010000194.1:0-8886 GCA_964562575.1 uncultured Pirellulales bacterium | reverse complement strand
TCAAGACGCTCGTTTATGCTGTTGGAGATGATGTAGTCGCCGTGTTGGTGCGGGGCGATCACGATCTGAATCCGGAAAAACTGACGCAAACGCTCGCAGGTGCACATGCAGACCTAGCCGATGAGGCGACTATCGAGCGCGTGACCGCCGCCAAGGTGGGGTTTGCCGGACCGATAGGAATGGCCGACAAAGTCGCAAGATTGATCATCGACCACGCCGTTGCCGCGATGGCGACCGGTGTCACGGGCGCCAACAAAACCGACTATCATATCAGGAACGTCGTGCCCGGCAGAGACTTCCCACTCGCCGGTGACAAGGTCACCGTAACGGACCTTCGCTATGCCGGCGAGGCCGATACGCATGACGGAAAGAGGCTGCTGTTCAAGAAGGGCATCGAGATAGGGCAGGTCTTCAAGCTCGGCACAAAATACAGCGTCAAGCTTGGCGCAAAGTTCCTTGATGAGCAGGGGGCCGAGAAGCCCTGCCTCATGGGCTGCTACGGCATCGGTGTAAATCGCATTCTTGCCTCTGCGATAGAACTCGGCAACGATGAGAACGGTATCATCTGGCCCATCAGCATTGCTCCATTCGAGGTCCTGGTCACCTGTGTTAACCAGAACGAGGAAGATGTCGCAAAAGCAGCTCAGAGTATTTACCAGCAATTGCTGTGCAACGGTGTCGACGTGTTGCTTGACGACAGAACCCTGCGCGGCGGGATAAAATTCAAGGATGCCGATTTGATCGGCATCCCCGTAAGGGTCACGGTCGGCAAGAGGTCGCTTGCCGAAGGGAAGGTTGAGATAAAGCTGCGATGCGAATCCGAGAGGCAAGAGGTGGTTGTCGGAGAGGCGGTAGACAAGGTCAGTGAGATGGTCGCCACCCTGAAAGAGAAGCTGAAGGCCGAGTAGCGTAGCGTCGACGAAGTCGAAAAGAACCGAGCCCTTTGGATCGAGGAAAGATGTCCTCGGATCCAAGGGGCTCGGTTCAATCTGCGAGAGATCCCAAATCTTTTGGTTTTAGCTGGCGTAGACTTTCAGGAACGAATCCGAGTAGATCTGCCTGTTCATCAGCATCTCAGAGGTAGCCACTATATTCATCAAATCTTCGTCGAATGTGTCGGCAATCGCCGAATCCAGGCCGTGTGACATGGCCATCGCCAGGAATACGCGGTTGATGAGGCTTCTTTCGTTCGTGCCCTGAGAAAGGTTCGACAGTCCCACGGTCATGTGCGGAGCCGGATCGCACAGGTACTTGATCTGGTCCATCGCGTTGAGGATGTTGGTAGGCTGGACCTGGGCATTCGGCACCTTGACCGGCAGAACGATCGGGTCGATAAACAAACGCTGCGTATCGAACCCTTTTTCCATAGCCTTTGACACGATCTCGGCGGCTATCGCCACGCGATTGTCAGTGTCCTGAGGGACGCCGTTCTTGTCCATAGTCAGCGCGATGATGCCAACTTTCGGCCCCGCCTGGGTCGCCATTTCTATGAACCTGTCCAGTATTTCGTCATCGTTCTTCTTGTTCAGAGGCGTCGAATTGAGTATACCCCCATTGTCGGCATTGAGGGCCTTGAGCCCGGCGGCGATGACAGCCGGCTTCTGGGAGTCGAGGCACAGTGGCGTCGAGCACGTTTCCTGTATGCTCTCAACCAGCCATTGTATCGTCCCTTCCTGGTCGGCCGCTGCGGTGCCCACATTTACATCCAGATATGAGGCGCCTGAGTCAGTCTGCTTCTTAGCCAGGTCCTGAATGACCTTCTTGTCCTTGTCCGCGATGGCCTGCTTGACATCGGTGAACATCCCGTTGATTCGTTCGGCAATTATTAACATAACACTTAGTTCCTTTCTCCTTTGTGGGGCTGGCAGTCAATTGCTGCCCCGAGCAAGAGCACGGGTGTGCTCTTACGAGTTATTCTTCCAGACCTGATCGATGAAGTTCTTGACAGTAGCAACCGCCCTGGGATGTCGCATACGGATTATGTCGACTCCGGCTTGCAGCAGACACGTAGCGGTGGCGGTTTCCCACATTGGTCCCCGGTCGGCGGCCCCGCCCCAGCCTGGAGCGTCTTCGAGCTTGGCTTCTTTTGCTCGCCATGCCTCATAGCCGACGTCGCAAATGGCGGGCATCGCCATCATCTTGTCGCCTGCAAGAGCGGCCAGACGCTGACGCTCCTGAATCGAATAGGCGTATTCGATTCCATAGCCGAGCGCGCCGGTGGACTGGAATGTCACGATTCGCTCCAGGGGAAATCCCATGTCAGAGGCCAGGATGTTCACCTGCTTGGCGATGTTGATGTCCAGAGGCGCCAGGGTAATAAGGAAATGGCCGTCAGCCAAGGCGATGGCGGTCAGGGATTTATAATTGTCCTCGGTGACGGCTCCTATGAGACAGTTCTCACCTTTTGCTGCGCCGCTCACCTTGGGCATGACTTGGTTATCTTTCTCGTCGTTTCCGCAGCCCCAGAGCACGAGAGGCACACCGACTGCTTTAAGGACGTCCTCAGTGACTTTGACGGCATGATCGGCGCCAAGGTCGCCCTTGTCCGGATGAATGCCTTCAAATTTAACACAGATCAACTCGGCGCCGAACTCCTCGACGCACTTCTTCGCCCAGTCTGCGGGGCTCTCGAGTACGTCCTTATAGGGCTCGACAAGCGCATCGGGCCAATCTGTCGGTTTGCTGTCAAGCACATCCATGGCAACCACCGGCGTTTCGCCGGCATCTTCGCCGCTGCCGCCGTAAACGACGTTCTTCGCGCCGCCGACGGTTACGGTCGAGCTTCGAGTACCCCCGGCATCCTTGGTCGCTCCGAGTGTAACGCGATTAACCGAGCCGGCAAAACTTTCTGCAATTTCAGGAACTGGCATCTTAAATTCTCCAAAAACTTCTTCGTAGTTTACGACGAACTCAACTCAAGAATATTCTCGACTATCTTGCCTGCCGCCAACAGCGCGGGGCTATTGGCGTCGAGGTCAAAGACAGTCTTGCCCTGCATCGAGGCGTCAGAGACGGCCTCATCATAGGGTATATGTCCAAGTATGTCTATCCCGTCCGGTTTTTTGCCGTTATCGGCTCTGTTCCAGACGAGCCCGATCTTCTTGACGACGATAGGCAGCTTCTTGACGAGCTGATAGATCCTCCGGGCCGTGACCTCGCCGACCGCATTCGGCTCGGCTACGATGCAGAGCATGTCAACATTGTTGGTCGTCCGGCGAGACAAATGTTCCATTCCAGCCTCGTTATCTATAACCACAAACTGATACTGCGAGCCCAGTTCATCCAGGAACTTTCGCAGCATGTTGTTTACCGCACAGTAACAAGCCGGGCCTTCAGGGCGACCCATAGTCAGAAGATCGAAACCCTCACATTCGGTAACTGACTGCTGGATGCCGTATTCGACCGTCCGCACTCTGTCCATTCCCGCATTAGTCGGCGCCAGAGCGCGGGCCTGGTCGCGAACGTCGGCTACGGTGCCCAACTCGGGGGCTCCCAACGTAATACCCAGACAGGCGTTTGAATCAGCGTCCACACCCAGCACGGCCTTGTCCGGCGCCTGCTCGAGAAGGGACCTCATCATCATGGCTGAAAATGTGGTCTTGCCCGAGCCGCCTTTTCCGCTTACTGCTATGGTTGTTGCCATGTCTCAAAATCCAAACAAATCCTGAAAAACATCCATATCCCGCCCTCACGCTTTGCCGACCGTCACCGACGGAAACAACGACAAGTCCGTGTGAGGCAGGAAATTAGCTCTCGTAAATTCATCCATGTACCCCGGATGGCTCATCAGGTCGAAATACGTCATGCTGTTGGCGATCTCCTCGGTCCTTTCCAGGGCTTTGCGGCTCAACAGAACCGTTTTTGCCCCGGCGATGGACGTGTTGCCGACAAACTGAATCTTCTCCGGTGGCACGTCGGGAAGCATTCCTATGGTGACGGCCCGCTCGACGTTGAGAAAATTGCCGAATCCTCCCGCCAGATAGACCGTATCCAGGTCCTCCGTCTTGGTCTGCGTCGACTCCATCAGCACCTTGATGGAGGCAAACACGCCGGCTTTGGAGCGAATCAAGTTGTCGATGTCCGCCTGTGTGATCGCGATTTCGTGGTGGTCGTTGCTTGCCTCGACCAACTGGAACTGCCTGCCCTCATCTCCTTCGGTCAATCCGGGGTGGCCGTCGGCTCTGAATCGGCCAGTCCGGTCTATTATGCCTTCAGTCAACAATGCCGCGAGCGTATCCAACAGACCCGATCCGCAGATCCCCACCGGCGGGGCGTCTCCGATTGTTTTGTACTCGATGAGACCGTCGCGCCCAAAGCGCAGCTTTTCGATGGCGCCGTTTCCGGCCCTCATGCCGTGCTTGACGCCGCTTCCCTCGAATGCTGGGCCTGCGGAACTCGATGCGCAGATGAGCCAGTCTTTGTTACCGAGGACGACCTCCCCGTTGGTTCCTATGTCGGCCAGCAGCGAAATGCCTTCACTGGTGAAGATTCGAGTCGTCAGAACACCGGCGACTATGTCGCTTCCCACATAGGCCGCTACGCTCGGTAGGCAGTACAGTAATCCTCGCTTGCTGATCTGAACACCTACCTCTGCGGCCCGGATGGGCGGCACGAAGCTGGCTGAAGCGACGTAAGGCTCCCGGCGGATTCGTGTCGTGTCGAGGTTCAGAAGGAAATGCACCATCGCCGTGTTGCCTGCACAGATCACCGTCGTAATGTCACGCAAATCGATTCTCTGTCTGGTTGCCAGCGTAACGATCAGATTGTTCAGGTCACCCACAATGCGATTTTGCATCTCGTCGAACGCATTGTTCTGTTCGGCGTATATGATCCGGCGAATGTAATCTTCCCCGAAGTTTATCTGGCTGTTGTACGTAGCCTCGGTATCCAGTGTGGTAGCTTGGGCCAAGTCCATCAGGTGGGCTACGACGGTAGTCGTCCCCAGATCGACGGCCACGGCGAAGTTTCGCTTGGTGTGGTCGCCCGCCTCGACGTCGATGACCTCGGTAGTCTGGCCTCGACGGCCAATGGTTACCGTCGCCTTGTAGTCTGAATCCTGGAGCAGTTGGGGAAGCCTTTGCAGAACACGGTAGCCCGTCTGCATGATAGGCGCGTCGATCTGCTGGCGTATGCCTAAGTACAGACGCTCGTGGTCGGCCGTATGATCGCGTACCGTCGGCTGCGACATTTCGACATATAGCTTTCGGACCAGCGGATCGAATGTGAATACCCCCGCCTGCGCCTCGCCGGCGAGTTCGCTAAACCGGTGGGCGTCGCTGTCCATCAGAATTAGACTGGTTTCCAGGGTGTGGGATTTCGGCACGGTAATGATCATGTCCGAAAGCACCTTGGTCTGACATGCCAGAACTACGTTCTCGCGCGTCTCGTCGGCGGTGAGCAAGGTGGTTGGTCTGCTCTGAAATTGGCCGGCGTCGATTACTACCTTGCACTTGCCGCAATATCCGTCCCCGCCACAGACGCTGGTCAGGTACGCGCCCGCCTTATGAGCGGCTTCGAGGATAACTGTCCCGGCCGGAACCTTTGTTTTCAGGCCGCTCGGTTCGAAGCGGATCGTGCATCTTTTTTTTTCACTCTCTTGCATTCTCGTGTTGCGCATCGCGCGAGTCTTTCTGCGCGACACGCAATACGCATCACGCACGACGACCTAGCCCGAATTATTCATGATCCATCGGCTGCAATCACGTATCTCACGCCATCATCCAGGTCTTATCTTGTTCGCCGACCTTGACGTATTTCAATACTACTGCGCCCGACTCACCGCGCTAAGCCCTGGATCTGACGCAATCTACGCGATTTCGCTTCAATGTTCATGAATAATCCGGGCTAGTTCCAGACTTCCTGCAAGTACTTGGGCAGCATCGAACACTCTCTCGGTCCGACCATGACTTGCCAGTTCGTGGCCTCTTCGAGCTTTCCGCTCATAACCGCTACGTAACCGGGGATAATGAGTTTGCGGTGTTTGACCATGTTCTCGATGCCGAATTTCGCCATGGCGTCTGCGACCGTCTTCTCGTTGAGCTTGTCTCCGGAATATGCAGTCAAGACGCTCGTACCCTCGGTATCGACCACGAGGACATAGCTCGGAATCCTGCTGGCCTCGACGTCCGACTCCACGGTGTAATAAGTCAGCGAGAAATTCGTGGTGAACATCACCGGCGAATTCTCGTCGGGCTCGCCGATAGAGTATACCTTCGGCTCGACCTGAACCGGCTTCTGCGGATCGGTGAAGACATTCATCACCGCCGTGAGTATCGCTATGAAGGCGTACGGCTCGACCATATCGACAATCACCACGCCGGAGTACTTGCAGAGCAGGCTTATTGCCGAGGCGGCCTGAGCGTCCGCGTCGCCGTCGGTTACGAAGGAGATGATCGGATAACCCAAAGGTCTGAAGACCTTCCTGAGTCCCAAGGCTCGTACTCTTGAGTGATCAAACAGTTTCTTCTTCAAACCGGAAGATTTGAGTTCCAATACGATGTTCTCGACACCGGCGGCTTTAATCTTCTCGGACAGATCGGCGAGCTCCTCGATCGATCCGGCGCTTGCCACCAGCGGGCAGCCATTGTCCTTGGCGATCTTGGCCATCTCATCGGCGGTTTCCGGCGTGGCGCCCGAGAGCAGCGGCACGCTGTCTTTCACCTGGGCGGCCGCGGCCGCCATCGCCTCGGTCGATTGTGTGAGAAGGATCATCGCAAGCTCGCTATTGTCCTTGACCGTCGCCGCCGCCTTTGCGAAAGTCTCGGCTGAACCGCTGTCGTTGACAAGAGCGATGGCCCCGGCTCCTATTTTCATTCCGACCCGCTCGAACTGCAGTGCGTTTACGGCCCCGATACGATCGAGCAGCTCGTCGCCGGCGAGTTTATCTGAGACACTCGCTCCCAGAACGGTGGGGCTGTGGAACTTCTCTTCGTGACGGAACAACACCGTTTCCTCCCCCGTCTGGACCTGTCCATCACCTGTGCCGAATACGACCTTTTGCATCGGAGGCGCTGCTGCGGCAGCGAGTTTGTCCTTGGCTTCCTGCGAGACGTCGGGGCAGTCATCCAGTTTAGCGCGTTTCTGGGCAAGCGCCATCGCAAAGGCCAAACAAGTAGGCATTCCACACTTCTTGCAGTTGGTTTTTGGTAGGAGCTTGAAGATGTCTAATCCTGTCAGTGCCATAATTTCCTCACGCTATTCGTAATTTCGTCTCTCGTATTTCGTATCTCGCCTCAGAAGGATCGCAAGACACACTTGACTGTTTCTAAAACATCGGCTCCAGTGCTATTGCCGGATGCTGACTCTTGGTGATGAATTCCAAGACCTCTTCTTCCGTGGTCGCCGTTGTTTCGTCGGCAATCTTAGCCAGGAAGTCTGCACCGCCGAGCCCGGTTTCCTCGGCCCTCTTGGCCAACCCGTCTTTGATTTCTTCCTTAAGCATAGTCGGCATCCACACGATGCGCTCGATCCCGCCTTCGGCGGCGATGAACTTCCTCGAACAGATATAGTGTTTCGAGTGCCCGATGAATCCGGGAGTCTGCTGTCCGCCGCCCACGGTGCCCGCGAGCGTGGAGAACTTCATCCCGCACGGCGTCATTTCCGGATATTCTCGGTTGACGATCATGATGCCGCCAGTTGAAGGCAGCACTGCGGCGATACACTCGAAGCAGCCACACGAGGTCATAGGGTCACAGATCATGCTGTACTGACTCATTCGCTCGACATTGCCGCCGCTGGATTGCGACACGAAGGCGTTGACCTTGTCCCACTGTCCGATGGTCGGCTCGACCGAATTTCCCTTGGAGATGGGCTGATTCGGCCCCGAAGGAGTTATTTCGTAGGCCGCCCGGCAGTCAAGCCAGCTATAGGCGCCGCACAAACCGGGCCTTTCCGGTGAAACCACGCAAATGTGGTTGGGGGCAAAACTCTGGCACAGCGTACAGGAGTAAAACGTCTCTATGTCTTCATCCTGCATACCTTCCAATCGCGCATCTCGCTCGGCGTACACGGCCTGGGCCTGCTCACGCAGAGCCGAAACCTGCTTGTCGTCCGTGTATATCTTGATCTGGACTTTGTCCACAATACTCGAAAAGTCGTCGTGATATTTTGCGTGCAGGAGCTTGCCGATATGTTCGAGCACGAATCCGGCCTTGGCGGCGCCCTTACTGATTCGCACCCAGTTGATATCTCGCTGGCCCATGTGCCACAGTCCCTGGGCTTCGTTCAGGAACGTATGCACCTGGCGTTCGAGAACCGGCTCGAAATCGGATTGCATCTTTCTTCCGGCCACCTCGATTATGATCCCCAACGGCAGTCTTCCGCCGGCTTCAAGCGACTCGATATCGGGGCCAATTACCTCTACAATGCCGTCTTCGATCTCGTCAATCTCGCGCATTCGGAGCCATTCAAACGCGGGTGTCCTTTGGCCTCCAAACTCAGACTGCATGTCTTCCTTGCGGATGCGTTCGCCTTCGAAGGCGGGGCTTACTGAGATTGGAATCGGTATTTCAGTGATCTTGACCTTCAAGCCGCGGACCTCGACGGCCTTTTCCACGATTTGGTCATGTGGAATCTGCGAGACAACGTGTTCGTAAGTGCAGACGCCGGTCGGCAGGATTTCAGGGATATCCGAATCGGCGATGGTCGGAAAACCATAATTGATTGCGCCGGCTGCGGTTGCGTACCATTCATCCGTAACCTCGCCCAGAGCCATAACAAAGGCAAAGATTCTGTTCTTGTTGTACAGCAGGTTCCGCCGGAAATCGCCCGCTTGGACACCGCCGAAGCTGAGTGCCGCCCGGCTGGCAAAACCGAGCGCATATATAGCCGATGTAATCTCCCGTCCAAAGGGGATCAGCCGTGTTTCCCATCCCAGTTGGACGCCGC
>CAZLTY010000193.1:0-8887 GCA_964562575.1 uncultured Pirellulales bacterium | reverse complement strand
TGCCGGGTGAACTATCATGCCGGGCTGCTTGTTAACAATGATCAGGTCGGTGTCCTCATAAATAATCTCGAGCGGGATGTCCTCGGGAACAATCTCTTTGCTCGGCGGCTCGGGCAGCGTCATATCAATCTCATCACCCGCCCTGAGCTTGAGGCTCTGTTTCGCAACCTTGCCGTTAACCTTTACCGCCCCTTGCTTGATCACATCCTGGATGAAACGCCGGCTGAGGTTACTGAATCGGCCGTGCAGATATTTGTCGAGCCTGCGTTCGGTGATCGAGCTTCCCACACGCAATATCAGCGGCCCCGGTTCACCATCGGTCATCGCATCGGCTCCGATCTGGAATTCATACCCTTGAGGGTAGTAGATTCCCGCGAGTAGAACCATAACCTGTTATTGTAAAGCCGATCACCCGCGCAAGAACGGGATCTTTCAGTTGGGAGCACCATAGAATGTAGAATTCTCAATTCTAAATTCCCAATTCCCTATTCTTCACTGCCGCCGGGTTCATTGGCCTCGGCGAACATGCTGAGGTCGAGCGGTCGGTTGAAGTTAAAAGCTGGGATGATGTTGGCGGGCAGCCTGACCTCGGCGGGCTCCATACTTATCGACGGTTTCGAAGCGGCGGCAGGTTCGGGATTCGGATCGGGCTCAAAGGCGATCTTCTGCTCGTAATCAGCCATCGTCTTGAGGCGGAAATTTGCCTGAGCTACTGTCACGATGCCCTCATAATCGGGGTTTGCCACGATTTTCTCGTATATGTCCCTGGCCTGCTCGAAGTTGCCAAGCTCTTCTTCGCAGAGTCCCAGACCGAATTCGGCGGCGGCGGCCAGCGTGGGATTGGTCGGGCTTCTGTCACGTGCCGTGGCGTAACTGGCTTTCGCCTTGTTTGTCTGGTCTATTACATACTGCTGCTCTACGGTCCCGTAGTGCAGCTCCGCCCGCAGGGCCTGGGCCCGCTTGACAAGTGCCATCGCCGCCATGCGGTTGTTCTTTGTGTTCTGGGCGAAAGTATCGAGATTCTTGGCCAGTTGGATGAGCATAAACGCCAGATCTCTGCCCTGCTCCTTTGCCTGAACGATCTGTATCTTGGCGCCCGAGACCTGGTTGATCAGGTTTGTGAATTCGGCTCGTTCCCGTACCTGCAAAATGTTCCTGTTGTAGCCTCTCCATAAGTAGACGCCTGCAAGCACAACAACAAGTGCAGAGACACATATGACTGTAATGAGGTTTTCTTTTGTCCACTGGGGCAGGTTGCTCAGCCATTCTGCCAGCTCGTTAGTCTTCAGTTCATGCCGATGTTCGGATTTCATTTCTTACTCCAGTAGTCCGTATTACGTATTGCGTGGCGCGCGACCCATATCCCAATACGCCTCACGCGCGACGCACAACGGTGCCATTTTAGCAGGATCCGAATTGTCTTGCAATGGCCATATTCTACGATTAGAATTTTCGTTGGTAAATAGACGAAAGGACCTGAATGCTCAGAACAAAGTGGAATCTCTTACTCATTGTTGTCCACATTTCCGCTGTTTTGGCGGGCCCGTTGTGTTTTGCCGGCGAGCCTGAACCTTCAGGTGTGAACGCACCGGCAGTTCCGAGCGGGCTCCAAGGCATTTGGGACCCGGCTAAATACATAAGCCTTGATGAAATCAGGCCCGGGACCGAAGCGTACTGTCTGACTGAATATGGCGTTGACGGGATCGAGAGATTCGAGCTGGAGGTGATAGATGTCGTGCGCAACACCGAGCCAGGCAAGGACGCGATCATGGTGCGGGGTGCCGACGAGCGTTTTATCCATACCGGGCCGGTATCCGGCTGCAGCGGTTCGCCGGTCTATATTGACGGACGTCTGGCCGGGGCACTGGCCTTCACGTGGCCCTACGCGAAGGATCCGCTCTACGGCGCGACACCGATTGCCGAGATGCTAATGGTGGGTCGGGGCGGGCAGCTTGACTCGTCGTCGACAAATGCCGCCGAGGCGGGTTTTGCGTTCGATTTCACCGCTCCGATCGATTTGGCAGAGATTGACAGCCAGCTTAGGAGCATCATGCTCAGAACAAAGCGACCCCTCGGAGGCGCCAGTTTTTTGCCGTGTCCTCTTGTCACTACCGGCCTGCCTGCCGCAGTTAGGGAGCAGTTGAGGGCAGTCGTCGAACCGGCCGGATTGGTGGTTGTCGCCGGCGGCGGAAGCGACAATATTGAAGGCGACGGGAGCTTACAATTGGTGCCGGGGGCCAGTGTTGCCGTGCCGATGGTTTCCGGCGATATAACAATGTCCGCCTATGGCACCGTCACCGAAGTTGTTGACGACAAGGTCTACGCCTTCGGACACTCGTTGCTCGGTTACGGACAGGTGGATTTGCCGATGGCCACGGCGAAGGTGCACACGGTTGTTTCGAGTGTTGCCAGTTCCTTCAAGCTGGCCAGTGTAGGTGAGACAGTCGGCGCCCTTCAGATCGACGAAGCAGCCGCGATCGTCGGACATATCGGCGCGACAGCCAAAACGATACCACTGACCATACGGGTAGAGAGGTTCAACGACACCCAACAGCGCCTGTACAATTGCCGGCTCGCATATAACCGGCAGCTCACGCCGCTATATTTGCGTGCGACGGTCGCCGCCGCTGCACTGCGTCTCGGTGATTTTCCACCCGACCATACGCTCGAGTACAGAGTGGCCATCGACATAGAGCAAGGCCGGCAGGTTGCCTTCGAAAACGTGTCCACGGGCCTGGGCGTCAACGAGATGATAATCGAAAGTATCAGTTCGCTGGCACTTCTGATGAACAATCCGTACGAAAAAGTCGACATAGAATCTCTGGATTTCGATATTCGGATCCTGCCCAGGAACATCATTTCACACATATGGTCGGCTGAATTGTCGGATTCGAGTGTCAAGGCGGGCCAGAGCGTCGATATCACAGTTGTAGTGGAGTCTGTTCTGGCCGGCAAGAAACAATATCACCTCAGCCTGGAGATCCCCAGAGATCTGGCGCCCGGAAAGTATGAGCTCACCGTCTGTGGCAGTCGTGATTATGAGCGATTTCTTGCAAAAGCAGCGTCCTACAGATTTGTCGCCCAGAGTGTGCCGCAATTGATTGATGCGCTGAATGATTCGCTGCGAATCGACAGAGACAGGTTGTACTTGCTGCTGGCTCTGCCCTCGGGCGGAGTTACAGTTGAAAAGGCCGAGCTGCCGGATCTGCCGGCGACCAAGGCATTAATCCTGCGGGATGCGAAAAGGACCTTGAGGATCCTTCCGTATTCGCATTGGATCGAGCAAAGTCTGGAAACGGGCACGGTCGTCATCGACAAGAAGACCCTGCGCATAACAGTCGAAGAATAAAGGAATCACTATGAGAGATAAGTTTTGCCCTGGCTGGGTGTTGATCTTTGCGCTGATGTGGTGGCTGACTTTGGGCTCACTTTGTCCGGCTGTCAACAGCAAGGTTGTGCGGCACACCAGCAGCTCCGCTCTGCTCAAGGGCAAAATCCAGAATATTGTCATTGGCTCGCGCGGGACCATTCAACTGGGCAGGGCGGCCGAGGCAATGGTGGTCAAATCCGCGGATTTCGCCGACGTGTGGTCGATCAACAGCATAGTCACCAGCGGCGAAACGATCTATTTCGGCACGAGCCCGAATGGCGGAATCTACAGGTACGCCGCCGGCGAGCTGACAAAGATATATCCGCTCGATGACAATCAGGACCAGGCCGAACCGCAGGCCGAACTGAGCGAGATAGAGCAGTTGGTTCAGGAAATTGTCGAGGCCGGCGAACACCTGACCAACGAGCACATTTTTGCGATGGCAATAGACGCCTCCGGCGCCCTCCTGGCCGGAATAAGCGGCAAAGAATGCAAACTGTGCCGGTTCAAGGGCGACAAGATGGAGGTTATTTTCGAACCGGACGACGCCAAGTATATCTTTGCGATAGCCCTCGACGCCGACGGCAATATTTATCTTGGGACCGGTCCGGAAGGCAATATCTACAGACTCGATCCGCGAGGCAAAAAGGCTCGGATCGTTTACGATAGTCAGGACAAGAACATACTCTCTGTGGCGATCGGACAAGACGGCAGCATCTATGCAGGAAGTGACGGGCGAGGGTTGGTGTACAGGATAGAGGCGGACACCGGGAAGGCAACGGTGCTGTATGACAGCGAACAGCCGGAGATAACTGCGCTGCTGTCGGCCGGAGATTCCGACACCGGCGCAGCTTTGTATGCCGCGGCGACCTCGGCGAAGATTGTTCAGACCCAGACACAGTTTGCAGCTTCAACCTACGGCGGCCATGCGAAAGGCCGGACCGAGGCCAAGGCCGAAGAAGACAAAAGTTCTACTGACAACAAAGGCGATCTCAAGCTTGAAGTCGCAAACACGAAAAAGCCGACAAGCACCAAGCCGTCATCGGGTCCGCCACCGATAAGTAAGGGCGCCAAACCGAGTCAGGTAAGCCACATTTACGAGATTACCAAAGACGGTTTTGTCACGGACTTATTTGGCCAGGCTGTGGTGTTCTTCAGCCTCGTCGAGCAGGACGACAAGCTGCTCGCCGGGACCGGCAACAGCGCCAAGCTCTTCAGCATCGATCCGGCTCTGGAGCAGCAGGCGGTTATCTACGAGGACCGGCAGGCGGCGCAGATAACTGCCATAGCAGCCGCAGGTGCGGACGCATACCTCGGAACGGCCAATCCCGCCAAGCTGGTAAAACTGAGCTGCGGCTTTGCCGCCGAGGGAACGTACATCTCGGATCTTATCGATGCCGGCCAGCCGGCCAGGTGGGGCAAATTACAGCTCGAAGCGGATATCCCGGATGGGTGCCACGTTCTGGTTGCTTCTCGCAGCGGAAATGTGAAGGATGTGAACGACCCGACCTTTTCGCCGTGGTCGGAGCCTGTCGTGGTTTCCGAGCCCATCCAGCTTCGCTGTCCTCTGGGCAGATTCTGTCAATACAAGCTCGTATTGCAGAGCTGGGACGGCAGTGCCAGTCCGCTCATCAGGGAGATTGCGGTGGCCAGCACCGTCCCGAACCGTGCGCCGAAGGTTGCTTCGCTGGTCGTCAGCCGAGTTGCGACGGCGTCCAAACAAGGATATTTCAAAATCAGTTGTGTGACCAAGGACGTCAACGGCGACAAGCTCATCTACAAGATTGATTTTAGAAGACTTGGAAGGACAAGTTGGATCGAGCTGAAAGACGAGCTCGAAGCTGCAAGCTTAGAGTGGAACGCAAGGACCGTCGAGGACGGTCGATACGAAATCAGGGTCACAGCGAGCGACGAGAGGAGCAACACTGTCATAACCAGGCTTTCGGGCAGCAGGGTAAGCGAGCCAGTGGTGGTTGACAATTCCGGCCCGGTTGTCACGGACATCGAGACCACGTCGAGGCTCGAAGATGGGGGTCGGTACAAGGTCTTCAAGATCGAGGTCTCAGATGAGCTCAGTGCGATCGGCAGACTGGACTATACGGTCGACAGCAACACCGACTGGATCAGCACCGTGCCGAACGACCTGGTCTATGATACTACCGATGAGGATTTCACCGTTAGAGTCGACAAGGAGAAGAAATTGCCGCCGGGCGATCATGTGCTGACGATCAGAGTCAGCGACGCTCTCGGCAATACGACGTACAAGAGCTTCGATGTCGGTATCGATTAGCAGTGAACGGCCGTTGCGACAGAATTCGCGTAAGAGCGCGACAATCCTTCTCGGGTGCCAGCCGGCTCGGGCGAAATTGACGTTGCAGGACGGACTACCGCTAGAAACCGACCCTGCCCCATACGGATTTCTGGAAATCTACCAGTTCTTCGATGCCTTCCGGAGTCTGAGGCATAAAGCCGCCGCCGCCGTACCAATCCTGGGCCTCCTGGGCGCGTTTAATAGTCTCAGGAGCTTTCCATTTGAGATGGCTGGCATGGCCATCCGCCCATGAAACAGTAGTGCCATCTCCGTGACGCGAAGGGGGATCATCCCACCAGGGGCCCCGCTGTTGGTAGTGCGTGGCAAAGCTGTCCGGCGTCATCGCCCCTTCGTCGATGTAAACCATTCTCTCTGCCGGAGTCGGGCTGTTTATCTCGCTCTTTCGTTTGACCCACAATGTTGTTGAGCCGATCCTCCTGCCCACGGCGGACGGATGACTCGAATTGCCCCCCCTGCTGGCGGTGCCGCTGCGGATCAGACCGTTCATAGCGTCTACGGCGGCGTAGGTGACAAACTCACCGGGCCGTCCGGTGGGACACTTGTAGACGGCGTAGTTCTTGACTATCGGCCACATGGAGCCTTCGCGAATGCCTCTTCTCTTTTGCTCGTCGGTGAGCCCGCTATTGTGGACATTTTGGTTGTTCCAGTTTTGGCCCCAACCTCTGCCAACCCAGGCTCTTTCTATAATGTTCGCTGCAGTGCCGTTTTCCGTATGACCGCCGCTGCTAACGTAGTGGAATCCGCCGGCTCCATTGGGGATCTTATCGTCGTTCTCGTCGGCGTACATCATCCAACTCATCGTCAGGGTCTTGAGATTACTCTCACACACGATCCGCTTGCCCTGCTCCCGGACTCTTTGCAGCGCCGGCATGAGAATCGCCATCAGAATCGCGATAATGGCGATCACCACCAGAAGCTCGATTAACGTAAAACCTCTTCGCTTTCTCATAATGAAACTCCTTCAATGTACAGCAATTACACCACTCTTCACTTGTGTATATGAGTTTAGCATCTCAACGCTTGGCTGTCAAGTAAGGACCGTGCGCAAAAAAAATCCCGAATTTGGGATCCAAGTGTGCTTCAGATTCAGATTTGGTCGGCTTCGACTGAGCGAAACCACAGACGTAGCTGCTCTACGCCGCGGATTTCGCGATCGAGAAACGATCAAAGATGGGGTGCAGTTGGGCGATGAAACGACAAGTTGTTGCGTGCATGGTCCTAAGAGAAATCTTAACAGAATACTCAATCGTCGAACCCCCCCCCTTCTGCTCGAGGGTCGTCCCAGTCGATCGGGCCCATGACCCGGTGCGTCACAGCGCGGAATTCCAAGAGGCTACGTGGCCCGTCCGCCTATAGGGCGGCCAGGATAATGTGAGTATCATAATCCAGACTGAGGCAAGAAGTCCTCAAGCGGGCGCCACCGCACGAGTTGTGCCGTCGCGCCCTGTCTTGCTGCCATAGTCGCTGCTAATCGTACAGGTGTGTAGACTCAGTTTCCTCGACCGGTCGGCTGAGCTCATCCATATTCAGTGTGGCCTTGAACCGCATATCTCCCGCTCTGACAGCCTGGACGACTACGCGCCAGGCCACCTCGGCCTTCGCTGGGAGCGTGCCCAGCGGCAGGAATCTTACTGTCTGGCCCTCTTGTGAGCTTGAAGTTGCCCCGGCCGACGAGATGTATCGAACATAGTCTTCCAGCACGCAGGAAATGCGTATGTTCGTGGCCGGAGCCGATCCCTGATTCTTTACCCTGATCACGTATGTAGCGCGATCACCCACTCTGACAGGGTCGTCTACGTCAATTACTTCCATCAGCACAGCGGGAATACCCCTTACCTGGGTCCTGACAGTGGAGGTCACGGCTTCGGCACAGTATGCACTTGCAGTTACGCTGTTTATCACCGTGCCCGCCTTTGTCGGCGTGAAGGACACTCGCACCGTCTCGGAAGCTCCGGGTTTGAGCGTGCCGAGTTCCCAGACCAACTTGGGCCCGAGCAGCTTTGCGCCAGCAGTCCCTTTTACGGATATCACTGCCTCTGGAATCACGTCTTCGATAGCAGTGTTTCTCGCCGCCACGTCTGACCTATTGGTAACCCTTATCTGATAAGTGACAGGCCGGCCAATGTACTGGCGGTCTGGGCCGGTCATCTCGATGGCCAGTATAGGCAGGCTCACAACCGTCTTGGTTGGGGCCGACTCGGCCCGCAAGCCGCTGGTTGAACTAGCCACGGCCTGGCTGGTATATTCTCCGGTATTAGTGGCCCGCAATTCGACAGAGAATTGCTGTGACTGGCCCGACATAAGCGTGCCGGCGTCAAACACAACGTCGCTTCTGCCACCTGTTGTCCGCAGCCCCGAGGGAAGAGTCTCCATGATCTTGACATTTTGTACATAACCAGTTCCAGAGTTGGTTACCAGGTACCTCACCTGAATCGGGTCGCACAGTAGGACTTCCTGTGGTGCCGTTCTAGTCAGCTTCAATTCGGGTTGGATTACCTGTACGACGGCACAGGCCGGGATTACAGGTGTGATGACGGTTGTGCAATGTTTGAGGGAATCGATGTATGTGGCCAAGCCTGAAATCGTGATCTCTCTGACGGATTTCGGCCCGAGCGTTGCGACCTCCCAGGATAGGAGGTTGTCATCCTGTTCTTTTGCCGCCGGATTTGCGCTGAGAAACTTGAAATTCTCCGGCAGATCTTCGGTAACTATGATATCGGTCAGCTCTGTGTTCGTTAAATTCGTGACTTTGATAGTGTAGGTGAACGGTTTATTGAGCCCGACTTCCTTGGGCATGGTCTTGTCCAACTGGACAACCCCGCATTCGGCCCACGGATAGGTCTTTGATACTATGGATGAACCGGATGCGCTTACGGCCACCATGTCGGACCTGACAGCCACGGGTGGTTCTTCTCTGACGACAGGGGCTCTTGGAATCGAGGCGGGCTCGGTTTCTCTCGCAGGCACGGACGGCAGTCTACTGCTCCTTGCCTCCAGATATTCACCGGCGGAAAGGCCCGGCTCCGCCTGCACGGGCTCGGCGGGGCCCAGCCAGCTTCTGCAGCCAAGCGAGCAGGACATACCCAGTCCCAGTAAAAGAAGCGAGATATTCAGAAACTTTTTCATTGCGTATCTCCTTGTCGTACCTTCATGCAGTCCAACGGAGGAAGATAATCCCACATATC
>CAZLTY010000192.1:0-9058 GCA_964562575.1 uncultured Pirellulales bacterium | reverse complement strand
TGTCTGAAAACTCCGTCGTCGGCCCGAGAGCGAGCGGTTTTTCGCCTGGCAAAGAGGGCGAAGCAGGCGATATCGGTTTTATCGTCGATGCAGCCGGATGCAGTCAGGCGGAAAACAAGCCGCTCGAAGCCAGATCGAGTTTTCAGACAGAGCCTTATACAGCCTGTTCAGCCTATAGGTGCAATTGAAAGGGTACTACGCATGATTGAAAGCGAGGATCGTTGAAGTTCTGCTGTAATGGAGATTAGACATGTAACATTATGGACCCTGGCCTTCAAATCAACGAGACAAGAAACCGATACCTGGACCGGGTATTTCAAATGGCCACAACGACCATGTGCATAACTGGGCCTCTTCGGTTATAATAGAGTCCATGAACACATGGGAATTCGATAATCTGTAGGAGACCTGAATTATGAAGACAAATCATTTTCTTACCATCAGTCTGTTACTTACCCTGGGATTGGCATTGTGCACCAACACCGGGTGCAAGAAGAAGGAGGCCACGGGCAATACCCCACCTGCAACTGCCAATACGCAAGAGCCAGCGCCGCCAGCAGCTCAAGTAGCCCAAACGCCCCAGGCGGCCGTCACCGTCAAGTCCGCTGTTGATGAGGACACCATCACTGAAGGACATGCATTTCCCAGGCTGGAATTTGCCAGTCTCAGCGGTGAGCAGATTAACCTGGCGAATCTCAAGGGCAAGGCTGTTTTAATCGACTTCTGGGCGACCTGGTGCGGTCCCTGCCTGCGGGCCATGCCGGACCTGATCGAGACCTACAAAGAGTATCATGATCAGGGATTCGAAATCATCGGCATCAGTCTCGATAAGGACCAGACCCAGTTGGAGCAATATATGCAGGAGAAGGGGATAACCTGGCAGCAGTACTATGACGGTCTGGGCTGGGGCAATAAGATGGCCAAGCGTTTTGGCGTCCGGGGCATCCCCCATATTGTCCTTGTCGACAAGAATGGGGCCGTACATTTCAACACAGATTATGACAATAAGAAATACCCTCTGGCCGGAGTCGAGTTGAGAAATGTCGTGGCCGAATTATGTAATACTCCGGCGAATTGAGCCAATCACTACGCTCAGGATGCCGGCAGCGACAATTGACCGGCTGACTCATGCGGTAGCCGGCACGATGAAAACAGGAAACAGAAAGCAGGGAATTTTGGACTCAATGATACGACAACCAACCTCCAGAACATGCTTTATGTGTGGTCGTGAGAATATTCACGGACTGAAGATGGTATGGTATAACAATCTTGAATCAAACCGTGTTGAGGCAATCGTTACCATAGGCGAACAGTTCAATGGATATCCGGGGATTGCACACGGTGGAATTGTCGCCGCGATTCTGGATGAGACCTCCGGCAGAGCTGCCATGTTGGATGGCAATTTTGACAATCTGTTTGTCACCCTAAGACTGAACGTTGCCTATAGAAGGCCAACGCCAACCAATACCCTGCTGAAGGCAGTTGGCTGGCTGGAGCACAAAGGAAGCAGGGCCATGAAAGTAGCCGCAGAATTATTACTGCCTGATGGGACAGTCACCACGCAGTGCAAAGCGGTTGTCGTAAGGCCAACCGGTGAAATAGCAAAGAGTTGGGAACCTGAAAAGAAGTTCTGGCGGGTGCAGGAAGAGTAAACTACTATCGCCTGAAGGCGGTAGCTTTGGAGCCGGGGCAAGCCCGCTGAAGCCAAGAAAATCCTAAGCACCCCTGCTTTCGCAGGGGTAAACTTGTCCCCGTGAAAACGGGGATCCTAAATCCGAGACAATATCGAATGTCCAAAACACAAATTTTTGAAACAGCAACAGCAATGTCCGCGTGTGCAATCTGCCTTGCGTCTGTGGTGTGCCCGTGAGGACATGCCGGAGAGTCTTGGATTTCCGTCATTAGGATTTTGAATTTGTTTAGGATTTAGATCTTCTAATTTAGGATTTACAGCACTGAAGTCTTCGCCTAAAGGCGAGGGAGGTAGTCACATGGATAAGTACGTAGAGGTCTTTGCAGCAAGCGATATTACGTTTGCCTATCTAATGAAGGCGAATCTCGAGAACGCCGGAATCCCTGTTCAGATTGCCAACGAGAACCTGCAGGGGGCCTATTGTCTTGATGGCATGGTCCCGAGCGTGCTCGTTCCCGAGAGCCGTCTGGGACAGGCCAGACAAATCATCGAAGGAATTCAACAGTCGTCACATAGCGACGCGGGCAACGATGGACGATGAGCCATATAGATAGTCAAAGGACAAGGCTCTGGAACGAACATGAGGTTCAACCGGGATGGATTTCACCTCCTGTGGAAGAGGCAGCAGTGAGGATGATAATTCACTAAGTAGACGCCAGCGTCATAAGTATTTGTGAAGGCCGTTTTCCGCATCTTGAAGTCTGATTCCCAATACGGAAATCGACTTTTGACGCGGGAGTCTAAGTAGAGTTCTTCTCGAATACTCTTTCGACTAATTCGTTCATCACTTCTTCCCGCTCGATAATAGACTCGAGCAATTTCATCTGTGTGCGACTGCGGTCCAGATTATGTCCCTGGCGGGATATCCTGTAGTAAACATCGCCCGCCAGATAGTCGGTAAGAAATCTTATCAACTGTTCAAAGGTAATGAGTTTGCCGGCAAAAACCAGGTGTTTCTTTTCGACGGACGTGAGAAACCCGCTCGTCTCGGCGGCAAAACCTCTGACGAGCGCTTTGAACATGGAAATGTCCACAGCCACTTTCGACAAGTCACGCTCGTCCTCGGCGGCAGAACACGTTGCGGTTCGTATCATATCTGCGAAGTCGTAAACCGACAGGCCCGGCATCACGGTGTCCAGATCGATGACGCAGACCCCTTTGTTTGTCTTCTCATCGAGCATTACGTTGTTGATCTTAGTATCGTTGTGCGCAATACGCACGGGGATTTCACCCTTGCCGGCCAAATCCAACAAGACGTCGCAAAGACCTGAGTTTTCAGACACAAAGTCAATCTCAGGCTTCGCGTCCCTGGAACGGTTGAGAGTGTCCGCTGCAAGGACCTCCTGAAAAGCTCCAAAACGCCTGGGCGTGTTGTGAAAACCAGCGATGGTCTCGTGCAGGGCCGGCCCCGGCAAATCTATCAGCATTCTCTGGAACCGGCCGAACATCCTCGCCGCCTCGTAGGCCAGCTCGGCGGATTCCAGGCTGTCGCGTGTGGCCGCGTTTTCAATGAAATTGTATACTCTCCAGAAATTACCGTCGCAATCTCTGTAATAACCTCGGCCGTCATCGGTGCCGATCACGGTCAACTGGCGAGACGCCAGCGGCGCGTCAATCTCTCGCATCTTGGCGCCTATGTGCTCGGTGACGCGGATGATGTTCTTCATCATTGAAGCGGGATCTTTGAACACTGTGTGGTTTATGCGCTGGAGCACATATCGGCCAGTGACTCCGTGCTTCTTGCCGGCCAGGATGTACGTGTCATTGATATGGCCCCTGGCCAGAGGCTTGGGATCGAGCAATTCGGTATCGATACCGAAATGCTTGGCGATGGATTCTATGTCTCTTGCTGTCACTATAGTGCTCATGACTGAGAATTAGCGTTCTTGCGCGGGTAATCGGCTTTGCAATATAGTGTTCCCGACTTAGAATCCCCGTTCTTGCGCGGGTAGGTCGCCTCACAATAACAGAATTATGGTTTTGCTCGCGAGAATTTACTACCCTTCAAGGGCATAACAGGTTATGGTTTTCCTCGCGGGAATTTACTACCCTTCAAGGGTATCCCCAGAGTCTTTCCGGATACACCCCTTCGTCTATCAATTTGCGAATGCATTCTGTCGCAATCGGTCTATCCTGACGATAGGTGACGCCAAACCATGAATCGCCTGTGCGCAACACCTTCACCGTGGCTTTGCTGCTTGTTATCAGCTCGTCAGCTACAGACGGTATAAGCAATTCGGCGCCGCTCCGGCCGCCGTGGTCTCTGAGGAATCGGCCAAAATACGATTGGATATGGTCAAAAACCGACGGCTGCAGGCCCCACAGATTCATCGAGACAATCTCATCTCCCGTGAGATGATGTTCGGTTCGGTCAGCGCCAAAATAACGAGCGCCGTGGTCGCTCTTTTCGATTGTCTTTCTCTCTATAATCTTCTTGAGGAACATGCGCTCATCGCACTCACAGAGGCCTCTGGATACGGCTCCATAGTCACTCAGGGTATTTCGGAGTGTATAACCGACCATTGCATAGTCATTGCTCGACACGTCTTTGGTTGTGATGAACCCGAGAATGGTCTCGAACGAATTCGGCCCGTAATAGTCATCGGCGTTAATGACTGCGAAAGGCTCGTCTATCACATCGGCGGCCACGAGTATCGCGTGCCCCGTGCCCCAGGGCTTGTCACGATCTGTGCTCGGTACAAAATCGCCGAGGCAGGCGTCCAGCTCCTGATACGCATACGCGGTTTGAACAAGACCGTCGAACTTACTGCCGACCTTCTCCATAAACGCATCTTCAAAATAGTGCCTAATCACAAAAACCACCTTGCCAAACCCGGCCCTTAATGCATCGTAGAGTGAGTAGTCGATAATTGTCTCGCCATTTGGCCCGACGGCATCAATTTGCTTGAGTCCGCCGTAACGACTGCCCAAGCCCGCGGCCAAAACCAACAAAGCCGGTTTCATTCAAAGCCCCTGCCAATTCACCGATAAAAACAATTACAGGAATCAGACGAACAACCCGATTCTCTCGTACCTGTCAATTTACCCGCTTTTTGGCCGGATTCCACGAGAAAACTTCCGGATTTACAATGTACCGGGTGACAAATGCCAGAGATGCTGTGAACATGCTCGGGATTTCGGCCCCTGCGCTCGCTCACTTTTGCCTTTTCGTCTCTGGTCCCTGGGTGGTACAATGCACGCGTACTGTCGGTTATCGAGAGATCCCGAGGTATGCAAGAATGTCAACGCTGAACTTACAAAAGGACGTATAGATGCCTCATCACACGAGCAGGCGTAACTTTCTGAGATCTGTTTTGCACGGTGCCGCGGCAATGACCGTTTCAGGCTGTGCAGGTAGCCTGCAACAGAAAGCTGCCGAAACATCGGCCGGCAAGCCCAATATCGTACTGATGTTCATCGACAACATCGGCTACGGCGATTTGGGCTGCTACGGCAACAAGGTTGTCAAGACGCCGCGAATCGACCGGTTCGCTCGCGAGGGCGTTCGTTGCACCGATTTCTATATCGGTTCGCCGTCCTGCATGCCTTCTCGCGGGGCCCTGCTGACCGGCAGACATGGTGTTCGCAACGGTCTGAACAAACAGCTTTGGAAGATCGACGAACACGACCAGATCGCTCTGCCGCACTCCGAGAAGATTCTGCCTCGCTATCTCGCCGAGGCCGGATACGTCAGCGGGTGTTTCGGCAAATGGAACCTCGGCTTCGCCCCCGGCAGCCGGCCGACAGATCGTGGCTTCGATGAATACTTCGGCAACATATCCGGAAACTGTGATTATTACACGTATATCTACAACGGTCGCAATGACCTGCACCGCGGCACCGAGCCGGCAAAGGCCGAAGGCTACAGCACGTATGTGTTTGCCGATGCGGCGTGTGAGTTCATCGAGAAGAATAAGGACAAGCCGTTCTTCTGCTACGTTCCGTTCAATGCAGCACATTACCCGAATCCGAAAAACAAGCTTCCGGGTACGCCCTGCCTCTGGCAGGCTCCCGACGAAGCTTTCGCCCGGTACGGCTATTCCCCCGACACACTCGATGAACGCGAGCGATACCGCGCTGTCCTCACGGCGATGGACAACGGCATAGGCCGGGTTCTCGACAAGCTCGACCAACTGAAGCTGACGCAAAACACGATCGTCATCCTGCTCTCCGACAACGGAGCATTCATTATCCCGGCGCGCGGGATGGAATGCGCATCGAACTACCCACTGCGAGGCGGCGGCACAACACTCTGGGAAGGCGGTATCCGGGTGCCCTGCATCGTTCGCTGGCCCGGGCGGACAAGGGCGGGGACGGTCTGCCGCGAACCTCTGGTCAGCATGGATCTTGTTCCGATGGCGCTCAGCGCCGCGGGGCTCGATCTGCCGACCGACCGCTTTCTCGACGGCAAGGATCCGACAGCCGCACTCACAGGCCGTGCTCCGTCGCCGCACAAGTACCTCTATTGGGGATTCGGCTCGACCAACGCAGCGATTCGGATGGGTCGTTACAAACTCACGCGCGAAAAAATGAGCACGAACCAGGACTGGCAACTGTTCGACCTAGAAACCGACATTGGTGAGACCGCTAACCTGCGCTCGGCAAAGCCCGAACTGGCTGAGCAGTTGATAGCCGAGCACGCTCGCTGGGAAAAGGACGCAAAAACCGCACGCTAAACCGTAGGAATGTAAAAATCAAAGTGCAAAATGCAAAATTCAGGAATCGCCTTCGACGATGTCATTTTGAAACAACTCCGCGAAGCGGCTCCGCAATTTTGATATCTGATTTTTGATCTTTGATTTCCTACGTGCCGCCCGCAACCCATATCGGGCTCGACCATGCTAAGCTGCCGTTGCTCTGAACGACGCGAACGTAATACCAATCGGTTTTGTCGGTCTTGTGCCGGTCGGTAAATTCGAACTCGGTCCGGTAGTTTTCGGCGAAAGTGATTCGGGGCAGAAGAACCGACTCCGAGGTGAAGGGCCCGGTGAACTTGACATCGCTGGATTCCGTCAATTCTCCGAGCGATTTGGTGATAGCCATTTTGGTCGGCTCGGTCATTGCAATCGCCAGTTTCGTTTGCGGCGAGCCCTGAATCTCCAGAATGATGCTGTTGCTCGCCCTTTCCTCGTAAGCCTTCATGCGCGAAGTATAGGAAGTGACCTCGCAGCTTCTGTCACTGACTGTCGGAAGTCGGTTGCGTCGCTGCTCGTCGAAAGGCCCCGATTGAAAACACGGCGTAGCGGAAATGATCTGTCCGCCGCCGATGTTGACTTTGAATTTCCAGTCGCAGATGCGGGCCATGTTCAGGTCCCCCCAGGGTCCCCAGCCGAACTCGATCCGGCAGAGAACCGGCTTGTCCCAGCTCGATGGCCCGATTCTACGATCAATCGGATGCTCCCGATGAATCACACGGTTATTGCGGAGCACCTCGACGCGGTCGACGACGTCTTTTCCCTTGACCTTCACACGAATGTTGCGAGCGGCAGTTGCGCCGATTGCCTCACCCATCCAGTGCCCGTTCAGACGAAAGCCAATTCGATTCGATCTGCGCTGACGCCGTAAGTGCGCCTCGCTTTGATTGCTTCCAGGATCGACCGCCTGGTGAGTGACTCGGCGTGAACTGCGACGAGTCCCTCGCCATAGGCGCCGGGGTAGCCGAGATGGTCGTCGGTGCTCGCAACCACGCCGACCTTGGCGCCTTTTTCCCAAAGCCATTGGAGGGTGTTCTGAGTAAAACGGCCACCCATGCTATGGCGGATATAGCGGTGCGGACCGCGGTCAGACTCGGCATTGCCGTGCTCGGAAAAAATCTCTACGACCGGCGAAACTCCCGCGTCCAATACGCTCCAGTTCTGACCGCGCCATCCCTCGAGATAACCGGGATGATGAGGGATCAAAATGGCGCCGGCGTCGCGGGCGAATTTCTGGAAGCCCTTGATGCCGTTTATGTAGGCAAGCTCCGCCTGATCGCCCGGAAAGATGATGCAGACGTCACCGTATGAGCTGGAATGCCATTCGTAGCCGATAAAGGGTACGAATTTGCCGGGCTGATGGTATTGTCTGGCAAGCTGTCTGACTTTCGTCCAGTTATTTTTCATCACCTCGAAACCACGGACCCATTTGAGATGCTTGTCCTGCGGCATCCTGGGCATGTCGTGCCATTGCGAGTGCCCGGTGAAGCAGAAAAAGTCAAGATGGCTGCTCGCTATATCGTATGCTCGCTCCAGTGACCCCTTGGCGTAGCCGACCTCACCATGATTGTGAAGATCACCCCAGTAAAGATTCTTCCCTGACGAGCTGGCCCGTTCATAGCCTGAGGCAGATTGAATTGTTGGAGCACCTGCGCCCAAAGCCATCCCGGCGCCGGCAGTTGCTGAGTTCTTCAGAAAACGTCGCCTGTTTATTCGATCTTCGCTGAACATTGTCTGGCCTTTCGTCTTGAACGGTGCACTGCAAGAATCACATGTCAGATCCCTTGGTAGGGAAATTGATTGTAGGCTCCGAGTATATCTCATTCAAGAAACTTCTTGTGCCGGCCGGCGACAGGCAATAGATTGGGCACCCAAAACACATTGGCGACAAGGCTTTCGGGCAGATCGGCGCCGAATCGGGAAACTCGGGAAGATGTACGAACTTATTGCAATGGCACTGGCTCTGACCCTGCTGGTCATCCTGCTTCGTCTGAAGGTCAGGCTCGGACGTTCGATGGTTCTGGCGGCTGTCTGCCTGGCCGTGCTGCTCAGGGTGACCCCGAGCGAGTTTGGCCGCGCCATCGTCAACGAATGGCACACCAAGCCTCTGAGCCAGACGACCGCGTATCTCTTTGTTACGCTGACCACTTTGATCATGATGGTTAACGTTTTCGCGGCCGCGATGAAAGAAACCGGCGTCTCACAGCGCCTTGTGCCGGCCCTTTACGGTTTGTTCAGAAGCCGGAGACTGGCCCTGGCGGCTATCCCGATGATGATGGGGATGCTCCCCACGCCGGCAGGCATTATGCTCTCGGCGCCGATGGTCCGCGATCTGGGCGACCACGTCGGCGTCGAACGCGGCCGGCTGGCGGCGATCAATTTCTTCTTTCGCCACCAGTGGGAGCCGGTCTGGCCGCTCTACCCGGCGGTGCCGCTCGTCCAGAGCATGTTCGGCATATCCGCGTTTGCCCTGATTTCACATAATATCGCTATCACGTTGGCGGGCATACTCGGCGGTGTGGTCTTCCTGCTGCTTTCCGGTATACCCAAAAAGGATGAGAAAAGCCGACCCCAAGGCCGGTTTGCGGACAACATCAGGAACTTCACGCACGCTTTCTGGCCCATCGTGCTGGTGGCGGCACTCTATGCCGGGTTCAATCTCCCTCCAGCC
>CAZLTY010000191.1:0-9063 GCA_964562575.1 uncultured Pirellulales bacterium | reverse complement strand
TCGGTGACCCGCAAACGGCGGGCACGTCGGAGAACCTTCTCCTTTGGCTGCAAAAATAGAGACATCAACGCTACCGGAAATGTACCCCGTGGCAGGTGGATGTGCAAGGGGAAAAACTGGCAGAAGATGCAAAATGACGACAATCCGAGCGGCAAGAGAATAGGCATGAATTTGGATCAGGAGGGCTTTTTGGGCTCCGAAAGTCGGCTCCATGCGACTACACCCGCCCGCCTACCTAATTGGAGGGCTTCAAAGGTCACCCATATAGATTCCTGTCAGACCTTTCCTTATTCCTTCACATCTAGAACACGTTCGATTTCTGGCTAAAGTCGCTCAAACTGCTTATCTGTCCGAGGCAATTCACGAAGCTGCTTCAGTCTCTTACATCAATCCGCGTTAATCCGTGGTTTCGATTTGGTGGTTGGGCAGGGAGATTGCGATCGTGCGAATAAGAGGGTGCCTCATGAGCAGAAGGTACGTTCGGTGAGGCGCCAGCCTTCTATCCTACCCTCTTCGGTTTCGGCTCGTCCAGATTGAGTCAAGATAGGTACACAATAATCAACTCGATTGCCTATGCGCAATGAAAGGACGCTCTTGATTGGGGATTAGTGAAGCACGTGGGCAATTCACAGGCCACCTTGCGGCTGAAAACCTGTTCGTCCTGTGGGGCTTTTATTTGGCTATCAGCTTATATTTTTCCGGGTGCTCAATAATGCCAAACGAAAGATCCACATCGAGGCTTGGCCAATGGAGGTGGCTGTTGTGCCACAACTGGATGTCGCTTATCTGTTGGACGGTTGCGTTCTTGAACCATGGGAATTGCTCAAAGGGCAAGAAATACTCCTTGCCTTTGAAAAACAACCAGAAGCCGTGCTCGGAGATATTTGTGACCTCAGGCTTCAAAATGCTTTTGCCACGCTTTGACGATTTCACTCTTGTGTTCCTCTACCATTTTCTGCAGGCGACCAAGCTGCCTCTTCGAAAAACCGGTATATGTCACCAAGGCCACTAAAGGTTCGATCCAGAACTTTGCCTCGCCATCCGGTGAAACAACGTGAACATGGATCCTGTCCTCTTCTCTTGAAAAGAAGTAGAACCTGTAACTTCCAACGCGAAAGATCGTAGGGCTCATAATACGAGTATACAAGAACCGCGACACATTGTCAACATTGCCGAATAACGAGGCGCACAGTTGGGAAAACGCGGCCGTCCTGCGGGGATCCCTTGAGGCATCAAGATGTTATTTCTCGAACCTCCACATGTCCACAGTCATATCTTCGGCGGTTAACCAGCCGACATGCCAGTCGAGATAGAGTACATTGCAGCCGTCTCTGTGTCGGGCCTGTGCTACGCGTCTGTCTCCGGTCGAGGGGTATATATGGTTCGGGCTCCAAATATCGCACCGGGTGTCTCCGGGGTCGCCCTCCTTTCTGATGATACTCCGCCACGAACCGTCCTCGTTGTCGGCAAGGTAAATGGTGTGTGCCGGGCGGGTGCAGCCAGTCAGCTTTGACGGCCTCAGTATCTCTTCTCCGACCATGTCGTTCCTATTCTCAAAATCCCAGCCGTTGACGACATAGCAGACGGTTTGCTCCTTGTCGGGGTAGCTGGGACAGCGATAGATATCCACAGTGCGATAATCATCGCCGATCGGTTTCTGGGACAGAAACGGCATAAAGAACTGGTACCAGGCCCTGGTGCCCGAGGCCCCGCGAGGAATAAACGAATCGTACTGCTCGGCGTAGAAATTGGCTCCCATGCCGATTTGACGCAGACTGCTCTGGCACACAACGCCCTTGGCCTGTTTCTTCACCCGCTGCAGTGCCGGCATCAATATCGCCAGCAATAGCGCGATGATGGCGATAACAACCAGCAATTCGATCAAAGTAAATCCCTGTCTCTTGCGCATGGCTTTCTCAGATCCTGTCTACTATCTTTGCCCATTATTCAGGGCCGAGTTTGCCCTTTATCAGTGTTAGTGCTTCTTCTGCAGCACAGCGAACAGTCTGATCTTGATCTTCTGACGTCTAGACGAGGGGCCAGGCTGCTCGCCGATCCCCTCTATTGTGCTGGTTTGAGGCAAGTGAAACCGGCCGGTCGCCTCGTAGCAGCAGACGCATGTCCAATTCAACCTTCCTCGACGACTTTCATGCCCATCAATCGGGCGAGGTGGTACACGCTATCCATGTGGTCTCCGTAGAACACCACGCGGTGCAGCAGCGTCATGGCGTCCTCGGTCTCAAGGATGCTGCTCCAGTTGGCGGCCATCTTCGCCGCGTCGCGAACTTCGGTGACGATCTGGGTGCGACAACCGTGGACCGACTTGGCCGGAACTTCGATGATTTTGCCCGGCGAGGCAAGGATCGTATCCAGGTTGACCAGCTTGGCGCGGGTGACGGCCTGGCCAAGGCGGTATTGAATCTCGGGCACACAACCGCTACCACCAACTTCGGAGTGACCCCGCAGCAGGTATGGCGCTTCGGCGCCATCGGGGCCGTCCATCTTCAGCGGCGCCGTGCAATGGGCGGTCCACAAAGCGTTGCGATGGGTATCGAAGGTGGCATTGCCCTGGAATCCGGGGCGATCGATCATGTATTGAAACAGAATCATGGTCAGCAACGAGTCCATGTCCCCCTCGCATGCCGCGGGAATACCCTTGTCGCGAAGACGGGCAAATCCCAAACAGGGAAATCCCTTTGGCAACCATCCCATACAGGTACCCACGGCAAGGCCCTGGGCCTTTTCCCGCTCCATGAGATTCTGAAGCGCGACACTGACCTGGGCGGCCTTCTTGATGTCCTCTTTGTTCGGTTCGACGATTTCCTTGGCGTTGTTCGTCCAGCCATTTATTTCGTCACGAACAGCCTCCTCTTCGGCGGCGGAAATCATCTCGTTGAAGGCGTCCTCTTCTACGGCCACGACATCGGCGCCCAAACGCTCCTTGACCTTATCCGGAGATTGCGCGGGGGCCGTGCCTCGTGCCGGCGGGAACAGGATGACCCGAGTCTGCTTCATCATGGGAATTACCCTCAGCAGACGAAGGGCTCGTTCCAGCTCGTCGTAGTTGCTGCTGGCCAGAAGGGTGACCCGATGTCCCCGATTGTGCCAGCGGGGAGCATACATCCAATCGTGACCGCTGGCCGGCAGTGAGAACAACACCATGGGATGCGATCCGTCAAGAATCGGCTGCACTACCCGCGTTAGCGCAAAGTTCTGCACGTTAATCGTAAGGACCGGTGCCCCAGGGCCCGCCTTCTCCAGCAGAGCCGCCGTCTGCTGGGCATTGCTCGATTGGCCTATTATGAGTTCGACGTTTCCCAGATCCCTCTGGGCTCTGGCCAGGCGAGTTTTCATTGCCTCTATTTGCCCGGCGTCGGCTCCCCAATTGCGGTCGTCCGGCACAGGCGTGCCGGTGAAGACCACGCAGATTCGCGACTTTCCCCTGGATCGGGGAGGCGGTGACTGCGAGGCCCATGCATGCGCCCAATTTGCGCCGGCGGCTATCAGCGCCCCAGCGGCTCCAGTTCCCAAGAATTCGCGTCGCGTACAATGTTCACACATGGCAATGACCTCCAAATGAAAAATGACCGGCAATTTCGGTTCAACATACGCAGGCGACTATAGCACTGCCGATTCAACAATTCAAGAAAAGAAGGCGGATTCCTGGGGAAAAAGAGGATTCAGAAGCAACCATGATGGACGCCAAGCCGCGCGTCGTCAACATCCTAGCGCTCTTTCGACGCATCCCGAGGTCCCTCCGTCACAAGAAGGATTTCCAGAAGGTGGCCACGTTTGCCGCTGCCGCGGGAAGCGAAAACCTTTCAATAGCGACTGTTCGCGCTTGGCGGCCCAGCCGGATTCGAAGCTCGTGATCCGTCAGCACCCGTCGGATTGCCGCCGCAAGTGCTTCGAGGTCACGGGGGCGAGCCAATAGAGCTGAAACCTCATCTGCCAGGATTTCGGCCGTGCCTCCTACTTCAGTAGCAACGATGGCCCGGCCGCAGGATGCCGCCTCCAGCAACACACGACCCAGGGGTTCCTGATGGGCCGTATGAACCACCAGATCGACTTCATTCAATATCAGCGGAATGTCTTGGCGAAAACCCAGACAGAACAGACGCTCTTCAATGCCGGCTTCTCGAAAGATCCGCCCGATAGCGTTCTCGTGCGCAACACTCTCGCTCTTTTCGGAGTACCGCTGCCCCACGAACAGGTAGTCTGCTTCAGGAAATTCTTCAGCCAGGTGGACCGCGGCCTGTGCCAGCAGGGTTTGCCCTTTGCGTAAACAAATCTGTCCGATATTAGCCAGCAAAACCTCGCTATCGTTCAGACCCAGCTCCCGCTTGAGAATTCCGGTCGCTGGCGCGGGGCGAAAGAGTTCGGTGTCCACACCGTTATAGATCACCCTCAGTTTGTCGGACGGCATTCCCTGTTCAACATGAAACTGCTTAGTTGCATTGGAGACCGCAATCAGTCCGGCATTTCGATTCAAATCACAAACAGCCCGTTTGTTCAACTTGATAATATCACGGAGATGTGCCGTACACGGAATTGGCAGTTGCGAGGCTATCCGACCAATCATGCGTCCCATCGAAAGGCTGTTCGAATGAACCAAATCGGGAGATACTCGCGTGACTAATTCAAGCAAGTGGGAGTTGATCTGGTCAACGGGCCGCTTTTGTCCATGGGTGTCGGTCAACGTTAATGGTAAGATTTCGACACCGCATTGCTCCAACCGCCCTGGCAACATCCCCGACGCCGGGGCCGCAGCGACAAATTCGAACTCTGTCTGCCCCAGCGCCTCCAACATTGCCAGCAGGGAAAACTCACCGCCACTGAGCGTGGCATATTCGAAAAACAATAAAATCCTCGGTCGTATCATGCCCGTTCAATTCGTTTGGAATCGCTAAGTTATGTACTGGAAGCCAGATGGATAGAGCAATTAGTATCAACATACAACATAATCGTGGCTGTCCCTTGTTCTACCTCTAGTTCTACCCTTCCTCAGTAATCACGCACAATCACCGCGTCTCTGCCGACGATGTACTCATCCGAGTTCTTGATCTTAAGATTGTAGACCTTGCCGGTATATGGTGTTGATCTCACTGTAACGCTCTTGATTCTGACGGTGCCTTGGACAGTTCGCAAACTAAGGCCGCTTTTCAGGTCCTGTGCCGCGATCCATTCACCTGTAGCGAGCATGAAGCAGTGAGCGCCGACCACGCTGATGTGATTTCCGCTTTCCAGGACAATGTCACGGCATTCGAATGTGCCGGTATGCTCCTGGACCTCCTCCACCAGATCCGGCCACGGCCCCAGCGTTGTACATAGAGGCTTGCGGACTGCTTGCCCTGCAACAACCTTGGAGATTGGCACGATCATCCCGTCTACCCACACAGGCGTTTCGGCAAGAAAGCAGGCTCTGTCTTTCGGCGGCGGAAGCAGACTGTGACCGCGTGAGGTGGGAAACTGCGCTTCTTCGTAAGGAATGTGAACACCATCTACTTCAATCCGTAAAACCTGCTCACCGTTGAATTTCTGCCGGGTATATGGGATCTCGATCTCCTCGCTTCCCTCTTTATACGTGTACTCTTCGAATTGCGACAATCCGCCAAAGAGATGATGTGCAATCCAAATTCCTTCGAAATAGCGCAAAAAGAAAGGTGTCGAACTCTCGCTGTAGTCGAGGCGTGCACAATTCAGCTTCTCTGCCATCTTAAGAATGTCACGAATCCTTCCGGGCAGGTCTTCGTTGTAAAAGCCAATCTCCAGAACCAGGCGTCTTGCGTGGTCAGAGGTCGATAGCTCGCTTGCGAACACACGGCGGGGGACTACAGGTACGGCAAGTGACACCGATTCATTCCGTTCCTGGCCCGAGCGCAAAAGAACGTAGCGACCAGCAACGCCGAAAGCCCATATCCAAGCTGTTGGGACGTCAAACCGTCTCCTTATTAGAAGGCTTTGTTCGTCTTCGGACAGGTACACCTCAAAGTCAAACGTAGTATCGACGTCCACATTATCGCAGATCCAAACATCATGATCAGTATTGTTCTTAATCTTGTAGGACAACTCAAGGTTAGTGTCGTTCACATCCAGCTTAGTGAGTTCGGTTGTAACGATTTCTCCCTCCGCATTATTCGGGTCATCCACACTCTCTGCCTGAGCGCACTTCGGGAAAAAAACACAGAAGGTCAAAACCAGCATCAAGAATATATTTCTGCTCATCTCTAATCCCCTTCATCTTCGCCGGCAAAATAAACAAGCACATTCTATAAGGTGCACAACGAATAACATTCTCACTCCTCGCAGTCAGTTTGACCCTGAAAACCACATGAACAGATGTGAATCAGTGCCAGGGCACTAAACTCCCTATGGTCATCGCGTAAAGTATATTATAACGCCCCTCAGCGTCATAAGCAAGGAAGAAGGTCACTGAAGGTCAGTCAAACGGTACGATTCATCGCACCCTACATACTGGCGCCAGGTGCAACCCTGTGCGCAACAGACAATGCGCAATACGAACCATGATCAGGCGCCGAGTCACAAGATCAACATGCTAGAGAAGTTTTCTTTTGGCCCTTCGCAAGAAGATGAGGGCCAAAAAGAAAACGGTCCATTCGACAGAAGGCTTCTGCCTCTGGCCACATCACGTTTGTCCTATTGATCCTTTTACCAGCACCGCGATGCCGGTCGAAAGCCAACATACTCATTATCCACATGAGTTCGATATTCTTGCAAGTTCTCAGGCTCTCGGCGGTCATTTTGCCGTCTTTTCGAGATTGTACTGGAAATCCCCCGACAGTGCGCACATAGTTTAAGGCAAGAGTTCTTTTCAGATCATGACAAGTTGTTTTACCGGGAGAAAAGAGAAATGCCGAACCATCGATTGACTCGGCGGCTATGGCTGCTCGGGCTTGTTCTATTGAGTGTCGCTGCATTTGCCGCCGACGAAACGAGTATCCAGCCAACGCTTCACATGGTCGCGATGCGCGACGGGACAAAGCTGGCTACCGACGTCTATCTTCGGCCCGAGGGCGAGCCGCCCTACCCGGTGGTCCTGATGCGGACCCCCTACGGCCGAGCCAGCGGCAGGGGCGATGGGCAGAGATTCTGCAGACAAGGTTATGCCATGGTCGCCCAGGACATACGCGGTCGTGGCCAATCCGAAGGGCATCACGCCATCATTTTTCGCAACGGCGGATGGGGCAAACGCCGGGACGGCCACGACACGCTTGCCTGGATCGCATCTCAGGACTGGTGCAACGGCAAAGTCGCAACGATCGGCGGCTCGGCGGTGGGAATCACGCAAAATATGCTCGCGCCCGATGCGCCGGACGTGCTGAAGGGCCAGGCCGTTACGGTAGCGTTCTCCGACATGTACAGCCAGGCCGCATATCAGGGCGGCGTCTGGCGCAAATCGCTACTCGAAGGCTGGCTCATGGGTACAGGTATGTCCGACGTCAATCTCAAGACCTTCCGTGAGCACCCCTACTGCGACGAGTTCTGGGCGGATATGAATCCCGAAGCGCAGGCTCACCGCGTGAACGCGCCCGGGGTATTCATCGGCGGCTGGTACGATATTTTCCTACAGGGAACGATCAACTCCTTTGTCACTATTCACAATCGCGGCGGGCAGAATGCCCGGGGCCGGTGCCGACTGATTATCGCCCCGATCGCCCACGGAGCTTTCAATGAGTTGAAATACCCACCCAACTCCAAGATGCCCCCTGCTGCCGAGGCATCGCGACTTTTTGACTACTGGCTTAAGGGCAACAACAACGGAGCGCAAGAAGACAAGGCCGTACACTACTATGTCATGGGTGACCCCACCGATCAAGACGCCGGCGGCAACTTCTGGCGCCAGGCCGACAACTGGCCGCCGCCCACCGAGCCGACAGCGTTTTATTTCCATCCGAACAAAAAACTAGTCCGCGGTACACCGCCTGACAAGACTGAGAGGGTGTCGTACCGTTACGACCCCAATGACCCGGTCCCCACAGTCGGAGGGCAGAACCTTCTGCTGGCAAAGGGGCCGATGGACCAGCGCAAGATCGAATCGCGTCCGGATGTTTTGCTGTTCACAACCGACGTGCTCGCCGAGCCTCTCGAAGTGACAGGGCGCATTTATGCAAAGCTCTACGTTTCATCCGATTGCCCCGATACGGATTTCACTGTAAAGCTGACCGATGTGTATCCCGATGGAAGATCAATGCTGGTAACCGACGGCATTCTCCGCGCCAGCTTGCGCAACTCCTTCGAGCAGCCCGAACTGCTGCATCCAGGGCAGAGGTATGAACTGACCGTAGATTTGTGGAGCACGTCACTCGTATTCAACAGCGGTCACCGCATCCGTGTAGCGATTTCATCATCCAACGCGCCGCGGTTCGAGCCCAATCCAAACACGGATGGCAAGAACACGCCCCGCGTCGCAACAAACACACTTGCCGTATCCGCCGAACACCCTTCACACATCCTGCTGCCGATCTATCGGGATAACCAAGCAGCGAAGGACTAAAGATCGTGGCCGTCATCTGTTGTCGCGTATTCTCAGCATTAAAAGTGCTAAACCCAGTGGGCAAAAAAGCCGATTGTATCGCTTGTATCAGCTTTTTGTGAGAATTAGCAGATTTTCTTTGACAATGGTGCTTGTAGACCGATAATTAGCGCAATTGGATTTGAAGTAATGTATGGAAACTGATGCCAAAGGATTGGCTCCTCAGCGGGCGCATCTCGGTTTATCTGAGCAGTATTTATGACGACCGAAACAAACTACGATACGGTGTTCGGCAGGATGGTTGTAGAGCGAGGGCTATGCACCGATGAGGAGTTGCGTCGCTCACTCGAGGAGCTGGAGACTCAGCGGAAGATCAAACCCGTAATTCTCAAAGATCTCATGGTCGAGCTTGACGTCATAACCGCCGGCCAGGCCGAGAGATTGAAGAGGAGCCTCAAGGAAAGCAAAGCCGCGGTAAAGAAGATCCCCGGCTACAAGATCCTCGGTAAGCTCGGCGCCGGGGCGATGGCCGTGGTCTATAAGGCCAAACAGTTAAGCCTGAACCGGAT
>CAZLTY010000190.1:0-9100 GCA_964562575.1 uncultured Pirellulales bacterium | reverse complement strand
AAAGCCGATCTTGTTCTCCTGGTCGACCATGTACAGCCACTTGCCCGCTTTGGTTCTTTGCCAGCCCCGGACCGTCGGAACAGTTAACCTGGCTCTGGTTATCGTGATATCAAACACTTTGTCCTCGACCGACTTGTCCTCGCTGGACCGCCTTACACTCAGATCGACCGTAGTGCCGGCCCGGCCCTTGATCTTCTTGGCTGCACAGCCAAGGGACATGTCCTTGGTCTCGAGCCCATCAACGGCTTCTATAACGTCACCCGCATCGAGAGCCGAGTTGAACGCCGGGGTATCGAGCAGAAGACTCGATACGGTCAGCTGCCCTTTGCGCTTGGATATCTCGATGCCGATACCCATAAACTCGTTGGTCATCATCTGTTCGAAATCCTGTATCTGCTTGGGCCAGATTACAACTGTATAAGGATCGAGCGCCGACAGCGATGCCTCTGAAAACTGCGAAATCAACACCGGCTCGGGCAAGCCCACGGTCCGCTCGTTCAGCGTCAGCACCTTCTCAAGAATATCCAAAAACGCTATCTTGCTTAGCCCGCCCGGCTTTTGGGATGCGGCCTTGACTCGATCGTTCAGACCATCCAGAATCGACAACCAGACTTCAAGTCTCTTGGGATCCCGCATGCCCACTGCCGCCGCCAGACCCTCACCGCCGGCGCCGTTTGAGTCATCTTCGAATCGGGACGACGTGCCCAACACCTCGGCCAACAGCTTGCAACGCGTGATAGCTTTGTTTGCCATTTCCTCGTAGTCGATGAGTGTCACGTAGCGTGTATCCAGGTACTCAATCGCCCGAGTAAACATCTCTTTCCTGACACCCTTGAAACGCTCGTCGCTCGTTTCACACGGGCTGTCCTCGAAGACCATCGCCAGAGTGGCCTTGTCCAGCAGACGTTGCGCGTAATCCGAGTAACCCTCGTTGTTCGGATCTATCGCCTTGAGCCAGTAGTAGAAACTTGTATATGCATCGACCCATTTGCCCGCCACTTCGAATCCGGCGGCTTTGTCTATCGCTTCCTGGATGGTATTTCTTACGAACGCCTCCGACATGAGCTGCCGCTGCTGTTTCTCATCTGCAAATTCCCTGGCCTCGGCAATAACCGCCAGCGCCTCGCTGATGTCGTTCACATCATTTACATCGCTAACGCCATTGGCATCGTCGTCGGCTCTCTGGACCTGGAGCTTTTCCAGCTCGGCAAGCGACTCGGTATACGCAGTTTCGCGAGCCACCTGACGGCGTTCACCCATCTGCTCGTATTCGTCGATGATCTGTGCCAACTCACCGGCGGTTGCGCCAAATTGAGCCGAATCTTGCGTGCGCGCCGGTTCGATCAACTTGTGGGCAGCTCCGAACTTGCCCTCTTGAATCAATTCGAGAGCCCGCGCAAAGGTGCCGGATTCATTTGACACGGTTAAGGCCGAACTTCCAACAAGGACCGGCAACGGAGTTGAAACAGATTCAGGGGCTTTACCTAAAACGACGGCCGACAGGAGGACTGTTGCCGCCAGCCAATTCAGATGGCGTTTCGCGTCTTTCATCTCTTATCTTTCGTACACAATGCAGAATTCCAAAGTCGAAATCCGAAGCTCAAAATGCCCAAATCGTCGCAGCTCCCTGCCTCGTTAATTTGAGTTTCGGCCAATTGGCGCGGTTTCGTATTTCGTGTTTCTCACATGCACTCGGCTGCCTTTCCGGCGCAACCCAGAACATGTAACTTATGCTTAACCATTTTCTTGATAGCTTCTCTGCCCGGCCCGAGGTACTTGCGGGGGTCAAACTCTGCGGGCTTCTCTGCATAAACCTGCCTGATCTTGGCCGTCAGAGCAAGTCGCAGGTCCGTGTCAATGTTGACCTTGCAGATCGCCATCTTCGCCGCTTTGCTGACAGAATCCTCCGGGACGCCCATCGCATTGGGCATCTCGCCGCCGTATTTGTTGATCAGGTCGACGAACTCCTTGAGAACACTGCTCGATCCGTGCATGACCAGCGGAAACCCGGGCAGTTTGTCCGCTATCTCCTGGAGTATGTCGAAAGCCAGCTTGGGCTCTTTCTTGAACTTGTAAGCCCCGTGGCTGGTCCCGATTGCAACCGCCAGAGAATCGACGCCCGATTTGCGGACAAACTCCTCGACCTGGCTGGGATCGGCCAGGTGCTTGCTTATGTCATCACTCGATACCCCCACGACGTCTTCCTCGATTCCGCCCAACTGACCCAGCTCGGCTTCGACCACCACGTCCCTGGCGTGTGCATACTCGACCACTTCCTTGGTCAGTGCAATATTCTCCTCGAACGGTTTGCTCGAGGCGTCTATCATCACCGATGTGAAGCCGTCGTCGACAAATTGCTTGCAGGTCTCGAACGTATCCCCGTGGTCGAGGTTGATCGCGACGGGAATATCCGGATTCTCCTCCACCACCACATTGATAATCGCCTTCAGATAGCTATTCTTTGCGTATTCGCGTGCGCCCCTGGAGACCTGCAGGATGAGCGGAGCCTTTTCCTCGGCCACAGCCTCAATGATACCCTGCGTGATTTCCATGTTGTTCACGTTGAACGCGCCGACCGCGTAGCCGTTCTTATAGGCCATTTCAAACATCTTCTTGGTATTTACCAACGCCATAATACTCTCCTTTGAAGCCAAATCCGATTATTCGAGGAAATCAAGACAAACAAGCCTGACCGTATGATACCGGTATGACTCAGTTCGTGCAAGGCTTTTCATAGCCTCAAGATCGATTATCAATAGCCCGCCGAACTACCCAGGCCGGCGTATCTTCTCTCTCCAAACGCCAGGCCCCGCACACCCTGGGGCCAAATGCTAAATCCGATCGACTGCCTGTCCAGTGATGCGTCCACACTGTATGTCAGGCCCCAGTAGATCCTGTGATACCTCCTTATGAGCGTCATATCGTTGCGCACCGTTTTTCCGTAGTCGAAGTCAAACTGCTGCGAAAAAACCACCGTATATCGCGGATCAAGTGCGTAAGTAACCGCAAAGGTAACCGCATTCGACCCTTTCTCACCAAGGCCGTTTTCGATACGCCTCAAATACCTGCTGCCCAGATAGAACTGCAGACTGGGCCATCGCAGATGCGAAACGCCAACATTATATTGTTGGACTACGCCGCTCTGCATGTCGAGATTCATATCGGACAGAACCGCAGTCGTATCACTCAAACGCCAGATATAATCGGCCCCGAAATAATTACGTCTCGGGCCATATATGTGACTGCTGCGCCTGTCTCGTGGCGGAACCGTCCCACTAAACCTATTTATCGGCGGAATGAAGGGTCTATTCCAGATAAATCTGTCCGCCCCCGCCGACGCATCGCCGGAATCATTCACCCATGTAACGTCCATATCCAGCCGCATCCAGTCGACAGTACGCCGATTTTCACCAAACCCCCGTTTCGTCTGCAACCTCTGGGAGATACCTACGTTCAGCGTATCGCGTTGTTCGATGACTGACTCATCTTGAGTATAAGCTACCGCCGTCAAGTGCGGCCTTATTACGTGTCGCAACTGGTTCAGGTCCCACAATTGCGAATTGACACCGGGAAAAACCTTCCAATACGGATTCGCTGATACACGCACGCCGGTCTCGCCGAACCAGACATCGTCCTGCCTGCTCGCCGTGCCACCGTCCAGCTCTCGGTAGAAGCCCGATCCGTCTTCATAGGCCACAGTCCCGGCCACAAAGGGCACGACCTTCGCCTTGCCGATCGCCAGAGGCATGTCAACTTCGTTTCTCGTGGTCGAAAACGAGAAGAATTCCTTGGATCCGGGCGTATTATTGGACGAAGCGTACTGCTGACGAAACCTGCTCAATTGAGTATCGCTGTAGAACGTCAATTTGTCATCAAAGAATGATTGACCCGTCCAGTGAAACTCGGACGTGGGTAATTCCTCCAGCTTGTCGACAAAATCATTTATCCGCACTTTGCCCAGAAAGGAAAGGCCCCAGTTGTCTTCTATACGCTTCAGATGAACGAGCGTTTCCTGCTCTTTGCCCACGTTGAACTCGCTGCGATAATATCCCTCTATGAAATTCTCGTCGGACATATAGCTGACTTCCGAGGTAAGCTGCCAATTATAGGGCAAGAAATGCCTGTGTTGCCACTGGAACCGTCCGCGGAGATCCCGCGGTGGCTCAAGATTCTTGCGGCTGCTATGCCTGCCGAGCCGATCTTCCCCGTGGTCGTCGATCATGTAGCCCAGTAGTCTTCCCAAATAGTCCTCGCCGACGTACTCGGTTTCTATTCCGCCGCCGAAGCCACGTTTGTCAAAGTAGTCCAGCGCCAAGGTGCTGTCGGTACCCTCGGGCTCCTGAAGGCCCAGCAGCCGGGCGAGATACCACCTGGTCTCGACCGACGTTCCCCAGGTGCTGTCGTTGCCGACGTGAATACTTTTGAGCGGAAGATCGGGCCTCTGCAGGTTGCTGCGCACAAAAGGCCAGTAGAAAATCGTCCTGTCGTTCATCTTCAAACGCACATCACGCATCTGCGCATCATAGCTGCTCTTTGTTGCACCCCCCTCTTTCTCGTCGGCGGCTGTCGTATCGGTGACGATTATGCTCGAGGCGTTGAACGAAATCTGCGGCACGTGAAACTCGCTTGTCGTCAAGGTCATATCGTCGGCCGCGAATTGGTTTTCCGCCACCTGCCTGATCTTGTCCGCCCTGACGTAGATCGGGATCCCCTCAACCTCATCGAAGGTCCGCATGACAGCCCTGATCGCAACCATCTTCTTTTTCTCGAAGTCGTAATATATCTCTTCGGCCCGAAACGTCCGCTGACCTTCAGTGAACAGGACATCGCCGCAAAAATAGATCGCCCGCACGCTTGAGCCTGGCAGAACATTCTCACTGCCACCCCGGTTCGGATCCGTCTCAGCCTCCCGGTCGGCCCAGAATAAGACCGCGTTGTCGGCCTGAAACTCCAGCAAGCCCCCTTTTTCATCCTGTTTCTGCCATAGATAGAATCTGACAGTCACAGTCCCGACTTTTCCTATTCCCTGCACATCGTCCGACTCTATCTTCACCGGCACCTTGCCCATCGGCGATATGTTCATCGGGTAGCTGAAGAGAGGCTTGTCATCCTGAGCCCGCTCAGTCAGTTCTTCCGTCTTCGCCTCTGCCGACGAATCGGGCGCTGCCGGACGTGTGCCCTCGCCATTGATATCTTCAGATGCATTCATCTTGGCCCGGCCCGGCGCAGCCAGAACCAACAACAAGAGAAGAAAACACAAGAAAACGACTGACATCCTAGTTGTCATAACAACTCTCATATCTCACATCAGACTTCGCGAGACGTATCCCTGACACAAACTCTACGCGGCGCCGACAATTGCAGCCGATTATAGCCGGCCGATGAAGCAAAGCCAGCAAAAAGCCACCGCCCAATGCTGATAGCTTGATTTATGTGAGAGTTTCCTGTAAAAAGGTGAATAGCGTAGAGCGCATAGCGGATAGGCTCTACGTCCTGGACTAACCGCTATCCGCTATACGCCATACGCCAGAGTTAATATGGGTAAGAACGAACGTTCTCAGTACCAGCAGTCGGTAATATCAGGTTACTATAAGAACCTTGACACCATAATGCTCCAGAAGCTCAGTGAGCTTGTGACCGAGTTATATTTAGCCGAGACCAAGGCCAAGCATGATCGGCTCTGGGAGCGAGCACACAAGGCAATGACAAAGCTGAAGATCCGCCCCGCCACCATTGCCCACATCATGGAAAAGCAAGATGTGCAAATACTGGCCAAGAACCTCCAGGACTGGCTCGCCAATAAGAAATCATAAGGCCCTTCTCACCACCTTCTACGACCGGGAACTCCCCGCAAGCCCAGGTCATGGAACATGAAAGATGCAAGTGCCTGCTAGAGATGTCTCCTGCTATCACTTCAGCACTCAGCTACTCGTACTTGCGCTGCTCCTGACAACGCTTGTGTATGATATTATGGGGATGTCAGTGCGTTCGTGTACCCTATCGAACAACTTCTCCAAGCGAAGCACCATACTCTCGGCCGCAAGAGAGCTATCACTTAGGCATTTGCCCCAAATCAACCATTCATAGTGTTCCTGGAGTGGTATGAGCCTGATCTCGTCTTTCATAAGGGCAAATAGTCTGCTGGCGAATTCCCTGCGATCACCAGATATGATCTTGAGATCGGTGACGATTAGGGTGTCACCACGTTTCAAACTGTTCCTTATCTGATGCCAGTCTGAGAAGATTGGATTGCCGGGGTATAAGAGCGTACTTCCGACGTCGCAGTATTTTCGGATTTCTAATTCCTGCTCTTCTTGTTGCTCTTTGGTGCCACTGATGAAGGCCACTGTAATGGCCTGACCTTTGCAGATGACTCCTTCTGCAATTTCGGGCATGGTCCATGTCCTTTCATCGAATCCCGAGACATCCGGCTTGACGTTCTCCACGCTTATCTTCGACCGTTTGCCATTGGCCGTTTGGATGCCTGCCTGCATCTTGAGGTCAGGTGTTCTTGAAAGGAGGTGTCGTATTTCCGTTTTGGCAACCCTTTGGTGGGAATCGATTTGTCGTTCCATCTGTACCTATCTCCGTATGTATTAGTCTCCATGATGGATATTATCGGCCTATCTGCCGCATCTGTCAAGAGAAAAAACGTAGATTTTCTTGCTGCGTCTGACCGCAAACCTCACAAGGCCTTTTCCAGGAATCGTAGTCACCGTACTGGATTCAGTGACCTCTTCTCTATGTGGCTCACTGGTAACTGGCGTTGGTTTGGTGTATTATTGTTGGCCGAGCCGATCAGGGGGCTTTCAGTCTTGCATCCATGATGCGCGGTATGGAAGATTTCTTCATGGATATCGCCTGCGCGGCATCGGATGAGAAAATAGAAGGACAATTGCACAAACTACTGCAATACTGCAACGATTGCCAGTGGGAATTTATTAAGGCGTTAAAGGCGGCCGGCGCTCACGTTGTTACAACGGGCGACTCTATTGCCGGGCCGTCGGTCTGCTCGCCGGCGACCTATGCCGAATACTGCCTGCCATACGAAAAACAGATGGTGGAAAGGTGCAACAAAATCGGAATCCCATACTCTATCCATATCTGCGGACATACGAACCCCATTATCGGCAAAAAGGGTATCACCTGTGTCGATTCCATGCCAGTGCCAATGGGGCGGTAGCCAGGGGCGCCACTGCCAGCGAGAGAAGTCCCATCGCCAGCGCCGTGAAGGCTGGGTGGGGGGTGTCTCTGGGGATCCATGCCCATCCGATAGAGAGACACAGCATGAGCCAGAGGCCCAGGCCGAGGAAGGGCGTTTTCGGCGCGATGAGGTGTCGGCGGCGGGCCGCGACGAACGCCCATGCCGTGCCGAGCAGGCAGCAAATCCCGATCGTCCAGGTGAGGCTGCGAAATATGGGTACAATACTAAACGGAACCAGGTTGATCGCGTGAAGAATGTCAAGAACCATGAGGGCCGGGCCGATGGAGCAGACAGTCGTGAAGAATATCCAGACCAACCATGGTCGGCCCATTAGCGTCAGCGAGGCGCCGACGGCCATGGCGCCCCAGACCATGACGACGCCGATAGCGACAAGCAGAGCGGTGTGAACGTAGCCGAGTTCAAGTGTGGCTCTTTTGGCGGCGTGGTACGAGTCCAGTGGAATCGCATCGCCTTTGCCGACCACGAAGAACCATCCGATCATAAAGGCCAGCCCTGCGATACAGACAAGCCATGCAGAAAGCAGGCCCACGGCTCCGGGTCTGAGAATCATTGCCGAGAGCCTCGCGTCGCTGACCGGAAGCGTCGCCTTGAAATCATCGATTATTGACTTTCGACCACACTGCCCAACGAGGAGCCCGGCAAAGAAAGGAACAGCCAGGCCGATCTGCAACATGAAGACAAAGAGCATCATCGTATTTAGGGTGCTAGTGATGCCAAAAATGCCCAACAGGATGATACCCACCACACAGAGTCCACTGGCGGCCGGCATGAGCCGGTCCTTCTCGTGCCACTCGCGCCAGAACTGTGCAGCCGCGGGAGAGTTGAATGGCTTTTGCCTTCCCGGCAGCAAATCCATCACGGCACCAAGACGACCCCAGAAGCCCGGCCAGCCAAAGCAATCGCCACGCCTGTCACGCGATACGCCAAGGACGGCAAGGATATATGACGCGGCCAGGCATGGGGCCAATGTCAGCAATCCGCCGGGCGTAAGTCCGGCCCACATTTCAGTTAGGCTGCTGGTGTTAGGATATCCCTGTACCGGCCCATATCGTGAAAACTGCCAACCCTGAAGTGCGGCAAGAACCGATAGACATACGAAGGTTCGCCAAACATGGGAATCTACCATTGACCAGAAGATAGCCTGAGTACAGGCTAAGGCGGTGACCAGAAGCAGTATGGGTCCGGCCAGCGGCCAGGTGATTCCCCACAGAATTCGCACGCAACCAACCTCAACTACATACAACAACGCGATAGTCACGGCGGGAAACAGCATTTGCCATCCCACGAAGACCCAGGTCTGAGTTGGTTTGACGTACAAATGCGCGGGAAAACCAAGGCGATTGTTCTTCTTGTCAAGCTGGGACCACAGTGACTGGGACCACAGTGAAAAGAAAGCGACGCAGAGAAATAAATGAAAGAGAGCCCTGTAGTGAATCCGCGCCAGAGTTCCGGCCTCTGGTGGTGAGCCGCTGCCGTACCTCGCCGTGATGGTAGTGATGCACACCATGAGCATTACGGCCGAGAGAATCCACCACCAACTGCGACGCCAGAACTCCCATATCAAAGCAACTGCAATCGAGCGCATCTTTAAGTTCTCCTTGGTGAAGCCTTACTCTTTACCCGTGCGATGAAGATATCCTCCAGCGTTGGCGTGCTCTGCTCGACGATGTGAGCATCGAGCGTCTTGGCAGCCTCTTTCAACTGATCGATCTGTCCGTCGCAAAGAAAAGTCCATTCCAGCGGCCCACCGACACATGACAGTGCACCCGGTAGTTGGGGCGCGCCCGCCTGTGGCTCGTCAAAACGGAGGGTCAGGCGATGATGGGTTTCCTTTATATTATCCGAGTCAGTCAAGACCATTTGGCCGTGATGAAT
>CAZLTY010000189.1:3914-9105 GCA_964562575.1 uncultured Pirellulales bacterium | reverse complement strand
GATGCACTCGGCATCGAATTCGCCCGGCAGATGGTACTGGTGGATTATCGACTTTATCTCAGTTGCGTATCTCCCCGCCTTGCCGAGCACTTCAACGATCACGCCTCGCGCAAGATATTTCTCCGTCGGAAATGAGAGTATCTCGACCACAACCTTGTCCTTCTCTTTGGCTCCTTTTGCGCTCACGTCGTCGACAGTGATCGGATCGAAGAAGCTTTTGCCGTCGGGCTCTACAAGCCAGGACTCGGGGTGTTTGACCAGAGTTCCGACAAATCTGTTCTGCGCGCGTTCGAGAATCTCGATTATCTCGCCGCTGAAGCGCATTTCGCCACCGCGTTTACCCTTGCGTTTGACTCTTGCCATGACGATGTCACCGGTCATGGCGTCGGCCTTGTCTGACGGTGATACGAACAAATCCCCGTGCGAGTTGGGTTCGAGAGGCGTGATAAAGCCGAATCCTCTCGGATTGGCCCTGAAGGTTCCCACGATCTGACCCGAAAGAGACGGCAGGCTGACCAGATTTCGTGCCCCTATCACAACGTGCCCGGCCTGTCGCAACTGGTCAAACGCGTCCTTGAACTGCGGATAATCTTCCGAGTTCACGCCCAACGCCTTGGCTAACTGCGCCAACTTCTGTGGGAGATAATCGTCGTGCTTGAGCAGCTTGATTATTTGTTTCTTGTATATTTCAGGCATCTGTGTTTCTCATAAAAAGGTGTCTCATCGGTACTTATATCGACTGGTTCCCGCACATACCTGTAGTCTAATCAAACGCTCTGTCGAGAGTGCTCGATCGCGAAGCAGCAACTAGATCGACCGATTGCTGTCTAGTCTGGATTCTTCATGCGGTTCTGGGCCGTTCTTCTTTTGAAAATCACGACAGATATGTTATCCTGATGTTGTTGACTGAGCTTTCTGGATGGGGGCCAAATGGGGTTTTGACCAGGGGATTCGCGGCACAGTAATTGTCAGCCGCCAAAGGTGCGCCAAGGTAGGAGATCGCACGTCAGATGGAGGGCACATACGTGCGCTGACAGGAGTACTGCCGAGATGTCAAAAGCCAAGAAAATGAAAGAGCATTGAGGAGACCGAAATGAGTAACGGGACAGAAGCCAGGATCATATTTGTCGCTGCCTGTGTGTTTGGACTGGGCGGACCTCTGGCCACGGTCGTTCTGGGCAGACCTAGAAGTGCCACCAGCCGGAACAACAATTGCAATGCCTGTCATGGGACAACAGTAACAGGGAGAATGGAAATAGCGGGCGCCGATTCAGTTACAGATCTGGGGACTCAGCTTGACGGCAACGTTCGCGGTCCGCTCAAAACTTTCAAGGTCGTCCCGGGCCAGGTCGTTACCCTTTCGGTCCGTGTGCTCGACGGAAATGACAGGTTTGCCGTCCAACTGAAGGACTTTGAAAAGCCCGCCCGGCGAACCGACTCAAACAACCTGCTCACCTGGAGAGCGGCCAATGATCCCGGCAACGTCTGGACCCGACAGGAGGTGAGCAACCCGCCTTACTTCACCAAGGACAACGGCGCTAACGGCGGCATATCGGGATCTACAGGTCCGATCACCTATACCTTCGATCTTCTGGTAGAGTCCGGCACGCCTTTCGATGTATACGAACTTGTCTTTGCCGTTCCGGGCAGAAGAAGCGGCACAAGAGTTTATCAGGAAGAACATTTCTACCTTGAAGTAACTGCCCCGGCGTTTGATTTCAACGGCGACGGAATCGTCGATGGCGCCGACGACTATGGCAGCACGGACTTCACATTGAATCCCGTGGAGGGGTCTTTCAGTGTGCTTGCCTGGATCAAAGGAGGTGCGCCGGGGCAGGTAATCATATCTCAGACGGATGTTACTGCTGGCCGCAATACCATCTTTGGGAGCACATGGCTCGGTATGAACTCATCAGACGGCAAACTCGTGACCATGTTGATGGAGCCGCCGTTCGGCCCGCTGGAGTCGGAGGCCGTCATCACCGATGGCCAGTGGCACCACGTCGGCCTTGTATACGACCTCGATGCATTGAGCAGGCACCTGTATGTGGATGGAGTGGAAGTCGCCGTCGATACCGATCCGGTGGGCGGAGTGACATCTGAAGGCAGCCTCTACTTTGGCGCCGGCAAGAGTCTGGAGCAGGTGAGTTTCTTCTCCGGATTCATTGACGACATCCGCATTTATCCGCTAGCGCTGAATGCGGAGGAATTGGCGGCACTCGTGCGTTAGGGAGCCTCAGAAAGAGCCTGCTTGAGTTGAGGTAACACACCCGTTGTAATTCGCTTTCGTTGTTGAAAACGTCTGCGAGGCGAATACTTTGCGCTGGACCGGCGGCTCACTGCCATCTCGAGCGCAATCGAAGTGTCCGGCTTTATGAGTGATAAACCGGATTTCTCCACTTCGTGATGCTTCGCATCACGTCGCTCAAAATGACATGTTCGCTCTGACTATACCCTATTTTGCTTTGAGCTTGTTGAGTTGCTTTGCAAGACGTGATTTCTTTCGGGATGCGGTCTTCTTGTGCATCGTGCTTGTCGATGCTGTCTTGTCCAGCTTCTTGCCGACAAGTCTGAGCTGTTCGGTTGCCACCTCGACATTGCCCGCATCCAGGGCTGCTTCAAAATGCTTGATTTGCGTCTTCACCCGGCTCTTGCGCGCACGATTGGCCGTATTGTTCTTGACGTTTTGCCTAGCTCTCTTCTTTGCCTGTAACGAACTTGCCACTGTAATCTCCTAAAAACCGTTTTTGTTCTTCTACTGAGAATCTGTTTTCTTCTTTGCGTTCCTTAGCCTGTCGACTCGCTGGCTGACGTCTTTATATGCGAAGTCGGCCTGAGCAATTTTGCGATATACATCCAGGGCCTTGTCGATATCGCCCTGCTGTTCATAAGCGTTTCCAAGATTATACCGCAATTCCTTGGCAACTGCATCCTCTTTTGTCTCATAGGAACTTATTGCCTTGGTGTATACGTCGATTGCATCGTCGAGCCAGCCCTTTTCGGCAAAACAGAAGCCGATTTTGCTCATCGCCGCCATTTTCCGCCTCGGATCCTTCTGGGCCTGCTGCAGCAGAGGTATGGCCTGGTCGTATTGCTTGTCCGCGACCAGACGAACAGCATATTCGAATTTGACACTCAGATCCGTGGGATAGTTCTTTACGCAGAGCCGGTAATGCTCCAATTCCGTCTCGTGCAACTGTGCTGACAGTTGTTCGAGCTGGGCCTCGGCCTGCGCATCGTCGGCCTCGGTCTCGACGGCAGTTTTCGCCTCCCTCACCTTCCTCTTGAGCTGCTTTGTCTTGAGCTCACCCGCCCGCTTGGCGAAGCTGAAATCGCTCCTGGACTTGTATGTGTTCTCCAGCAGGGCTATAGCGTCATTCTCCGCCTGTTCGTCCTCAAGGTCGCTCAGGGCGTCGGCCAGTTCAAATATGTTTGCCGGCAGATCGGGATTGGCGGCGACCTTCTTCCTCGCATCTTCGACCGCACTGGCGCGGTAGTCTTCGGTTTTGACGACCCCGGCCTGGCCGTGCAGTTTTTCCTGGCTCTCGCGGTCCTTGATGGATTTCCTGAAATCACCCTCGCCGTCGTATTTGCCCCGGACCATCGTAAGCTCGGCACTGAGGTTAGTGAATTCATCAGCCAAGGCCTTGTCGCTCGGCCTGAGCTTCGAAGCACGTTGCAGAGCAGCTATGGCCTTGTCGAATTGACCGATGGACGTATAGGCCTCTTTCAACAGAATGTATGTCTGTGCGGACGGTTTTGGCGCAGCGTTGACAGTCTGAAAGATCAGATTGGCAATCCAACCGGCAGTCTTTGCGTAGCCGCCGGCGACCGCAGCCCTGAGCATCGCCTCGGCAAAAGGCATGTGTTCGGGATCCTTGACGAACAGGTATTCGGCGTTGAGCATCTGGTCGAGCGGCGTCTTTCCTCCCATGTGCTTGACTTTGTCCACCATCGAGGGTTTCTTGCCGCTCTTGTGCTGCCGCTGAAGAGCCAGCTCGCACAGCGGCAGATGCCCCTCCATCAAGGCATCCGGGGCATGGCGCAGACCCTGCAGGTACATATCGATTGCATAATCGAAATTGTCCGTCTCGGCGACTTTTCCGGCCTTGTCAAAGAACGACCGAGCCTTCGCCGTCACCTGATCTTCTGCCTGCGACATAGATTCCTGCCTGATCTGCGTTCCTAAGTATCGTTAAACCCATCTATAGTAGTCTTCGGCTACGTTTTGTCAACAGTTAAATTAGTAGTTGCCCGACAATCGCGGTTGTGCTATAAAGGCCCGAGAAGTTGTATTCTGCATTTGAAACCCTTGGACAATCTTAGCATTAGCCGTTTTCGGAGCAGTAAGTATGATAAATGCACTTGAACAGTACGACCCGCAGATTTACGAACTGGTGCGTCAGGAAGGAGCGCGTCAGAGCGGGGCAATCCGCCTGATCCCATCTGAAAATTATGTCTCCAGAGCCGTAATGTTGGCCAGCGGAGGCTGCCTGACCAACAAATACGCCGAAGGCTATCCGGGCCGGCGATACTACGAAGGCCAGCAGGTAACCGATCTGATAGAGAAAATGGCCCGTGAGCGAGCCAAGAAACTTTTCAAGGCCGACCACGCGAACGTGCAGCCCTACTCCGGCTCGGTCGCGAACCTGGCCGCGTACGCAGCGCTGATAAAGCCCGGCGATACGATTATGGGAATGTCGCATATTGACGGCGGGCATCTCACACATGGGGCAAACGTCTCGTTCACGAGCAAGTTTTTCAAGTCCGTCTCGTACAGGGTAAATCCCGACACAGGCAGAATCGACTATGACCAGGTCGAGAAGCTCGCTAAAGAGCACAAACCCCAACTGATCATCTCCGGCGCCACCGCGTACCCAAGGGAGATCGATTTCGAGGCCTTCGGGCGGATCGCCAAAGAAGTCGGGGCATATCATATCAGCGACATAGCCCACATCGCCGGTCTGGTCGTCGCCGGCATCCACCAGAGTCCGGTACCGCACGCCGACATCGTATCGAGCACGACACACAAGACTCTGCGCGGGCCTCGCGGCGGCATACTCCTCTGCAAAGCCGAGCACGCCAACAGCATAGACCGGGCCGTCTTCCCCGGCCTGCAGGGCGGGCCCCACATGCACACGATGACCGCCGTCGCCGTGGCGATGGCTGAAGCGGACACTCCCGAGTTCGT
>CAZLTY010000189.1:0-3904 GCA_964562575.1 uncultured Pirellulales bacterium | reverse complement strand
CAAGCAGATAGTCAAGAACGCAAAGGCCCTGGCGGAAAAACTGCTCGAATACGGATTCAATCTCGTCTCGGGCGGTACCGACAATCATCTGATCCTGATCGACCTGCGAAACAAGAACATCGGCGGCAAGAAGCTCGCCAAGGCCTTGGACAGGGCGAGAATTGTCACCAATTATAACTGCATACCGAACGACCCCGCCCCTCCGGCCAACCCGAGCGGCCTGCGTATAGGCACCCCGGCGATGACCACTCGCGGTATGAAGCAAGAGCAGGCAGAGCAAATCGCCGGCTTCATAAACACGGTAGTTGAGAACATAGACAACGAATCGGCAATTGAGGAGGTCGCAAAAGAGGCGCTGCTCCTGTGCTCGCACTTCCCCGTGCCCGACCACTTCATCATACCGGGCAAGAACAATCAGTTATGACGCCCGACGCAGGTCAGGGGATGGCGGTCACTACAACATTGCGAAAGTGTATCTCACTGCCCTCGGACGTCAGGCATACCTTGCCGGAATCGAGAGCACATTCGGTAGCCTTGTTGACCTGCTCGCCGTTGATGATAAGTGTCACCGTATCTCCCCTGGCAATAATCTCGTAGGTGTTCCACTGCCCCGGCGGCTTCTCGAGGGCCTTGGTCTTCTTAACGTTGGTCAGCTTGCCGAACTGTTCATGATCTAAAGATCGCATTCTCTCGGCCGAGCCCGAAAGCTCGTATCCGGCGAGGCCCCAGAAGTCGCCAGCACCACCGGCATTGATCTGGGCTTCGAGGCTCCTCGGCCAGACCTTGTGCTCCCCGGTCATTCGGATCAGCACCCCGCCTTTGCCCTGCTCGGTTGGCCCGGGCCATCGCCACTGAAGCTTCAGCACGAAGTCACGGAAGTCATTCTTCGTGTACAGGTATCCCAAGGGCTTGCCGCTGCAAATAACCACCCCGTCTTCAACGCGCCACACATCCTCAACCTGAACATCCGAATCTGCCAGGTAACAGGCCCAACCGTCAAGGTTCTCGCCAATGATCACCGAACCTGACCGATGGTTCCTTTGGGCAGCGCAGCCGGTAACACAAAGACCAGCCACAATGACTAAGATCAACTGTGCTGTGTACTTCATAGCTCTCTCCTGAATAGCTTAGGGGTCCATAAGACGCACGCACGAGACAGCATTTCCTCAGAGCAATCGATTCTCAGCCATCCGGCGCGCCACTATCGCCGCAATTGTACCGCTCTGAGATAGAATTGTCTGCGGGAAAACTCCGTCCGGCCCGACATTTCAAAGTATAGTGCCCCTGATGAAGAATTCCCGTTCTTGCGCGGGTAGGTCACCTCGCAACAACACGTTATGGTTTTTCTCGCGAGAATTTACTACCCTGAAGGGTATAACAAATCCATTGATTGCGCCCATCTGCTGCATTAGACTGTAGGGTTTGTCGGGTGACTGTTAATCAATCTTTACGATCTAATGTTGTACAGGCTCTTTCTAAGGAGAAACAAAATGAAGACACGGTTCGGATTGCTATGCGTACTACTCTGTTGCGGCGCGGCGATTGCCGACGACGCCGTCCTCGATTTGTCAAAGCACCTTGGCAAGACGCCGGCCCTGGTCGTCGTGGTTTGCCGAGGCAGTGAGGGAGATTTGTCGACTATTGCCGATCTTCTCGAACAGACTCCCTGGAAGGTCTTCTGTCAAGGCGCAGCCTCATCCGGGCTGGAGAGGATTCGCAATTGGGCAAGGGAAAAGGGACTCCTTGGAGGACGTGTTTGCGTGGTTGATGACGACGGCGAGTCACTCTGGCTGGCGGGAGATCTGGCCGACGCCGTCTGGGTGGCGCCGGGTGTCGATGCTCGGCCTTTAGAGAAAGAAATTCTGCGTGTGCTACATCCCGGCGGCGTCTGTGTTGGGCCGGGAAAGGTCTCCGTCAAGCCCGCTCTTGCCGGCACGGATGAATGGCGCCATCCGTACCATGATCCGGACAACAATGTGGTCTCGCTGGACAGAGTATCGCGCCTGCCCGGGGAGTTGCGTTTTCAAACGTATCCGGTATTTGCGGCGATGCCCAATCAGACGCTTTTTGCCGGCGGCAGGATTTTTTTCTTTTCCGGGCATATCGCATTCCACGAGCGAGAGGAACCGCTGCTCAACACACTAACGGTCCTCAACGCCTACAACGGCCTGCGCCTCTGGAGCCGTCCGCTAGACCCGGACTACGTCGTCCACAACATCTCCAAGCTGGCGACCGCCGGCGAGGTGGTCTTTGCCGAGGGTCCGATCCTCCGGATGCTGGATGCGGCGACCGGGCGGCAGCGGGACACTTTCGGCGTACCGCCGGAGGCGGCCGCCGCCGGCGACACGGACTGGAAGTGGATTGCGCTAAAGGGTGACAAGCTCTTCGCAGCATTTGGCCCGCCGGACGGGCGCGTCGCTGTCCACAAACAGAAAGGGCAAATGGGCCACTGGCCCTGGAACGTGGCCAACGAGCAGTACCGAAGTATCACCAACAAGTTCGGCGCCGCAAGAAGACTGGCGGCCTTTCAGTATCCCGATATGAAGCTGCTCTGGAGCGTTAGCGAGCCCGAGCCATTCGACGCTCGAGCTCTGTGCATTGAGAGCGGACGAATCTTCGAGCTGGCACCGGGAAAGTTCATGGCCGCACGCGACTTGGCCACGGGCAAGCAACTGTGGCGCCGCACACCTGAAACATCCGGAGATATCTTCTATGCAATCGGCAGTGCGCTCAAGCGCCAGGGCTGGGGCATCGGATGGGCCACCTACTGTTACGCGCGGGCCGGCAGTGGTGTGGTGTGCATCGCGGGACCGTCGTTCAAGAAGACTATCTGCATCGACTTCGAGAAAGGCGATCTCCTCTGGGCAAAGGACCTGGTATCTCCGCACCCGTTCTTCCTCGACGATGCTCTCTACATCGTGCCGCGCGTGGCCAACCCCGCGGCCCTTTGCCGGAGAGTCGAGCCGCGCACCGGCAAGGTCCTCGAAGAATTCACGCTGGGCGTCATTGGCTCCTGCACGCGTCTGACGGTGACTCCGAACCAGTTCTATTACCGCCCCGGAGGCGGCGAGGGGAGGACCGTATACGTCGACATCGCCAAGCGAAAACTCGCCGATTACGAAGGTGTCGTCCGCCCGGGATGTTTTGACGGCGTCGTTCCGGCGAACGGGCGGCTGTACTGGATGCCGCTGGCTTGCGATTGCTGGCAGGTCCACGGTACATTTTCCATGGCGCCCCGCTCGCCGCTGAAAAGACCGCACAAACGGGCCGAATCGCCCGCATGGGCCGCGCCCGCATCGAGCGCGCCGGCGGCGGCGGACGACTGGCCAATGCTGCGAGCCAACTCGGCCGGGACGGCCAGGACGGGCGCCAGCGTTGGCGGCAGTGCGAGGCGGTTGTGGCGGCGCAGTTTGCCGGGCGGCGACCTGACAGCACCAGTGTGCGCCAACGGGCGCATCTTCGTGGGTGCAACGGACGGCACCGTCTCGGCCCTCGATGCCGCAACCGGCCAGATCATTTGGCGAGCCTCATCTCGCGCCGCCGTACTAGGCCCGCCTGCCTATTGGAAGGGACGGGTGATCTTCGGCTCGTGCGACGGCATTCTTTACTGCCTCGACGCCTCCGATGGGCGGCTGCTGGGACGCACCCAACTGGCGCCCGAGAAGCGATTCGTCAACATCATGGACCGGCTCATGTCCGCCTGGCCTCTGGGCGGCGGAGTTGTCCTCGGCGATAACGGGACCGTTTATGCAGCAGCCGGGAGCACCGCCGCAGATGGTGCCATAGTGGCCGCGGTGGACGTCGCTACAGGGATATTCCGTTGGCGGCAGGCATATACTCTCGATAGGCCCGATCCGAAGCTGAGCTTCGGCGTCCAGGGGAATCTGCTGCTAAAAGATAACAC
>CAZLTY010000188.1:0-9293 GCA_964562575.1 uncultured Pirellulales bacterium | reverse complement strand
TCGATCGCGACCAAATCTACGGCAAACTTGGACCTCAAATTCGCCAATCTATTTCATGCACGGTCCTAGAACGATTCAGTGACGCAAAGCCCCGGAAGGCACTCGTCTTTTGTCTGCACTTTCATAAACACTGGGAAAATGGGGCACCTTGGTATATAATCCGTTGATGGACTTTTCAATTGTTATACCGGCATATGACGAAACAATGAAGATAGCCCGAGATGTTGAGGCTGCGGCGGCGTTCTTGGCAAGAAATGACTTTGCCGGAGAGGTCATAGTCGTCGATGACGGCAGCAAGGATGACACGGCTGAGGTCGCAAGCGGCAATACCACGGTTTCAGCGGGCGTGCGAGTGGAGGTCATTCGATACCAAGAACATCGAGGCAAAGGCTACGCCGTCCGCGAAGGAATAGAGCACTCGAGCGGCGAATATGTGATGTTCGCCGACAGCGGCTCCTGCGTGCCCTATGACGATGTCCTCCAAGGGTTGGATCTGCTGAAATACGGCAGGTGCGAGATAGCGCACGGCTCGAGAAAAATGACCGGATGTAATATCGAAAAGGGCCAGAGTCTGTACCGGCGCATCTGCTCGAAGATGTTCCACTGGTTTATTATCTACGATATGAAAATACCCGCTGAATTCACCGATACACAATGCGGATTCAAGATATACAAAGGCGACGTCGCGCGAGAACTCTACAGCGAGTGCATTACTGACGGCTTCACGTTCGACATAGAAATCATCATGCGGGCACAAAGGGAAGGTTATCGTATAAAGGAATTCCCTATCGACTGGACGTGCGATCGCGACAGCCGGTTGTCACCGACTCGAAGTTCATGGAGCGTTCTCTCCGAACTGCTTACCATGAGGCGGGTCATGTCGAAGAAGTGAAATCTGATACCCTTGAAGGGTAGTAAGTTCCCGCGAGCAAAACCATAAACTGTTTTTGCAAAGCTACTTACCCGCGCAAGACCGGAAATTTCCAATCGGGAGCACTATGAAATGTCTTTCCAGAGGCCGAAACGCAGAATCTTGTCTTTCTGTCTGTCTGCGTCCTGCACTATCACCATGGCCCGCGTATCCGGATGGAGCGCACAATATTTCTCGATCTCATCGGCAGTCATGATCATAAAAGCAGTCGAGAGAGCATCGGCAGACGCCGCATCAGGGGCGCCTGACCAGGCGGCAAGTTTGCCCTCGGCCGGCTCGGATGTGCGAGGGCTGATGATGTGCTTGCCCTTCTGCACTCCGGATCCGCTCAGTGCGCCTGTCCGCAGATGAGGACGAGCCAATATCCGGCTGCGGTCCGCCGGGTTGCTCAACGTCAACGGCCAGCCCTTTGTCCCGGGTGGGGCGTCGAGGGCCAGGACGGAACTGTAGCCTCCGGAGATCAATGCCGTCTCGATGCTCCACTCGCGCAACAGCTCTGCCGCCCTATCGACAGCATAGCCTTTGCCGACCGCGCCGAGATCAATCTGCACCGGACTGATCGACAGCTTGACCGTAAGCTCCGTCTCGTCCAGTTCCAGCAGGTGCATGCCGGTATGCCGGAGAGCAAGATCCAGCTCCCGGGCCGAAGGCGTGCGGGTCGTTCCGTCTCCGTTGCGCCAGCATTGAAACACCGAGCCAATCGTCACATCGAATGCTCCGGAAGTTTCGGCGTGGACTCGGGCACTGATCTTAAGGCACTCAAATGTGTCCAGGCCAAGCAACACCGACTCGCCGGCGGCCAGGTTGTTGATTCGCGATACATCGCTGTTCTCGATGAATCGGCTAAGCTCGCCTTCGATTCGATCCACCTCATCGAAAGCGGCTATTGCCGCCTGCAGGGCATAGCGGTCATCCTCATGCACAATAAGGATCTCGAAGGTAGTCGCCATTGCCTCGTGCGAAAAACGCTTCATGCCGACCAGTGAGCTGCAATCGCTCCGGACGAAACAGGTTTCTTCCTGTCGCTGCTCGGTCATTTTTCGCCCTCTATTTGTATCTGAACGTCGGGCATCTGCTTTTCACTGACAGCCGTCCACAAATCCCTCCTGACAAAGCCGATCAGTTTGATCTTCGGACGCAGCCACACGTAGTAGGGCTTGTCAAATAAGTACATGTAGATCTTGCGCTCTTGGGGCGGTATCAGCGCATAGAGTTTGTTGGCCAGCGCAGCCTCTATATCCGGCGAGGCTGAGGCGATAATCAGCGGCGCAGCACTCGAATCATCAATGACCCGGCTCGACCAGCTCACTCGCGTGAAAGACCTCAGATACCAGGGAAGAGGCCAATAGTCGTCTCCGGGACAGATAATCTCGATGGGCATGTCACGACCATCTTCATGTACATCTGCATACTCTTTGATTTTCTCGACGACAGTGAAAATCTCCCTTGTCGGGTGAGCGTAGACGTACGGATTGCGACTGTCCGCATCGTACGTGTAGCTGCTCTGGTATGCCTGCCAGCCCAGATGGACCGAAGCGGCGAAAAGTAGAAAGAGCACAACGAGACGGGGCAGAACATTTGGCGCCAGTTTCACGAGCACCGCGCAGCCAAAACCGGCCAGGAGAATCATGCCATGCAGAAAGCCCAGCAGACACCAGGGAGTCTTGTATGGAATTGCCGAATACACTACCGTCATAGTGAGCGTGTAAAAGGCGATGAATCTGAGCAGACCAGGGTTCGCCCCGGCGAAATCCTTTCTCGTCAGCGCAGCTATGAAGCCAACCGCTGCCAGCAGGACTATTGGTCCTTCAGTCCAGACGGGGCCGGCGGCGAATTTCCAATAGAGAAGCATCTTGAGATAGTAGTGCCAGGGGTGGATGTGCAGAGGCGTGCTGCCGGCACGGTCGAGGTAGGTCGTATAAGTTCGAATCGAGTCCACAATCCCCGTGGGATTGGACAGAAATGATGAGAAGAAAAGGACCGAGACCACTGCACCCGCCGCCAAGCCCGCGACAAGGTGGAACGGCTTCACAAGGTTGCCGACATTTTGAGTGGAGCCTTGCCTTCGCTGAAGGTGGAAGACTAGCAGCAGAGCCAGGAACATCGCGGCGAAGGCGATGACACATGTTTCCTTGGTGGCGTGCATGAGCCCCAGGCATACGCCAGCCGACAACGCCCAGCCGACGTTCTTGTTCTGAGTATATCGGTAGCCGGATACCATCGCGCCGAAAGTGAAACAGACCAGTAGCATTTCCTGAATGTAGTAACGGCTGTAGAAAACCATGGCCGGCGAGATAGCAGTCAGCACGGCGGCACAAGCGACAGCGCCTATCCCCAGGCCGCGGGCCATCGGCAGTAGGAGCAGTATCAGGCACACACCGAAGAAAACGGGCACAATGCGCAGAGTGAACTCGCTCACTTCGGTCAGGTTCTTGGCGCCCGTGAGCCAGGCGGGGACAAGCGTCAGGTAATTGAGCGTCGGCCCGTGGTATTCATAGGGATCATACTCATAGTGGCGCTGCTCCAGCAACGAACGGAACTTGTCGGCGTGAACCGCTTCGTCCCCGTGCATAGGGCGCTGATTGAGCCGCGGCAGGCGCAGCGCGAACGCAACAATTGTCGCGGCCAGAATAAGGACGCAACATTTCTTGGCCATCTTAATCTACCGGCTTGCCGAAAACTGCAGCCTCGATGTAGTGGTTCAGATCGTTGCTGGTATTGCCATTGCTGTAAAAACGGACATAGCGTGCCTTGACGTTCTTGTCTAGCACGTAGATAAGCTTGCCCTCGTTTGTTTCGCTATAGTGTTTGTCGGTGCCGACGCCAAAACCCGCCGAGTTATCTATGTCATTGTTGAACACGGTCTTGACATTCGTGATGAAATCCGGATCTTCGGCAACCTGCACCACCACGTCAAAGTAAACACGGGCCTGCTTATGATAATGCCACACGACTATAGCGTAGATCTCATTCATGGCCTCGAGGTCGACCGTTACGTGCTGCACAAATGGACCCAACTCGACATAGCTGCCGTCGGCTGCTTCCATGTCGCCGTCGGTGATGTAGTCGATCTCGCCGATGATGGGCTCCTCATCGCTGCTGGTGACAGGCTTGCCCGAAGCAACATTCTCTGTTCCCGGAGGGGCCAAGAACGGCGGGCGGGCGTGGCCCAGCGGCTTTTCGAGATTCGGAACTCTTGTATCCTGGGGCGTGCCTACGAACATCGGCTTTGGAAGCTCCATCTCAAAGGGCACCAAGCCTGCGGCGGCGGCGGGGGCGGCCGGAGCGGCGGGGGCTTTAGTCTCCGGCGGAGCCGGCGGGGTCGTGGCGGCCACAGGATGCTCAGGATGCTCGGGGTGTTCGGCGTTCGTAGGCTCGGGTTCCTCCGATTTCTTGCAGGACACAAGAAGGCACAACGACAATACGAACAGCATACACACAGCGACTTTCACAACTGAAACAAGTTCTTTCTTCATCATTTTCTTTACCTCAAAATTTAGAATTCTGCTCAACCCACAAAACAACTGGCTCTCAAGGAATAACCGCACACATGAAAAACCAGAGCGGCCATGCTATCCTATTTGTAAGACGTTGTCAAGCCGCTGCGAAGTATATTTTTTTTCTTTGCCCTGCGTATCGCCGAGGGAATTCTCCGGCCGGGAAGGGGTGTAAAAGCTTTTCATCACTATACTTAGTATAATCTTCAAATATCCTGAAAAAATGCAATTCAACGGGTTGATGGGCAGTTGCCCCAAACAGATGCCGATGGCCATCGACAAGTACGTACGATTTCGCTTCGCTCGTAATTGAAGTCAAGCATAATCAGCATGTTACAAACGTGCGCAGTATTCTATCGACGCTGTACCCCTATTTCCCACAAGCGTGCTGATCTGCGCTACCGGTTGCCTTTCGGCGTTGAACGCTGCCTTTAGGTTCTTGACATCTTCATTCGAGAATCGGCCCATTTCCTGACTATCCTTGATGCACGCAGAACCGGCTTTTCCAGGGGACTGGGCTTGCTCGCTTTGGACTTAGCCTCATGCGCGCTACTCAGGTATTCTTCTCTGAACCGGCTTGTTTTCCACTTTTGGATTACAGCAAGCTTCGAGTTATTGTTCAGACTGTGTTCAAATGATTCCCACACTTCCCGGCGCGGCCCGACACAGGCCAAAGGCGACGAATATCTTCTGTCCAGCCAGGGACTGTACAATTCGACGTCATCAAACAGTTCCTTCCTGAAGATTCTGCGGCTCAGTTGTCTGCCCTTTCTTGTCTTCTGCAGCAGCGCATATATGAAGGCACACTTCTCACATTTACCGCAGTTCTTGGACCTCCAGTTTGCAGATCCGCACGAAGAAAATGCCTGCAGATTCCCCGGGACGTGACTAAGTAGAATATCCAGGACATCGCTGTCACTGATACTCGATATTGGACTTCCAATCCGCATGTCTTCGTTAATCAATCTTCGATATGTCGTCTCCAGAAGCCTGAGATGCCTCGTTGTTTTCTGGTGCTGGTGATTGACAATTCTATTTCGATAACGTACATAATTGTCGTCGGCAGAATTCTCTGTCCCTAACGCAATCGTTGACGCGCCTATCTTGTCGGCATACATGGACAATACGCCCATCAACAGGCCTATTTGATACGAGCTGAAATACCAATCACCATACGTTTCTATTATTTGTTTCCTTCTTGAAGAAAGAAAGTAAGCTGCCGCCGGTTTCAGGCCGATCGCTCTGAGCTTTGGTATCCATTTTCTCAAATCCTGCCAGGACCGGTCGCCCTCGTTGAGCAGGAACGGATGAACTTTGTAGCCTGCCTTCAAAAGAGAAGAAAGTGTGACAATGGAATCTTTGCCGCCGCTGAATCCCAGCACAACGTGGTTGTCTCTGAGTTTTTTGTTGTGATTGCCCCTTGCGGCCCATTTGCCGGACAGCTCCGGGAGTTTCATAAAATCGGGCCTTTGCCAAAATGCCGCCTGCTCGGCCAGCAGGGCCCCTGTTGCGTCACCAAAGAGTCTGCTGAACCGCGGCAGTCCGTTTTGAGAGCCGATGAAGACGGATCTTGGCCTTGTCTGGGCGGCTATATCGATAATCAGCGGTATCGCCAATAGTTCAACATCTCGAATGCCAGTCTCTCGTTCTATCTGTTTCGGAGGCCTGAAAAATGCGTTGAAGGAAAGATCGTCAATTTTGAAGCATATTCTCCAGGAGGATTTTCTGTCGCTTCTTGAGACTCCAACGTATTGTAACACCTTCGCGCAAGCCATCTGTGCAATCCACCGCTGCAATTGTGCTGACTACTGTCTTTGCTGTCCCGGATACAGTGACATTGCCCCCGACGACTACATTGCCTGCTCAGCTTCCGCCGATTATGTCACCTATTCCACCCAGGATGGAGCCTTCGCCTTTCCGAGAGCCGCCCGCTCTTGGCGCGTGGGCGAGGATTCGGTTGCACATCCGCGAGAAGGGCAGGCTCTGAAGATAGACTTTGCCGGTTCCTCGCAGTGTGGCGAGGAATAGACCTTCGCCGCCAAAGAACATGGACTTCAGGTTGCCCGCCCGCTCGATGGAATAGTCTATGCCGCTTGTGAAGGCGACGATACATCCGGTGTCCACGCGAATCGTCTGACCATTAAGGTCCATGGGAACGACGGTTCCGCCGGCGTGCACAAACGCCATTCCATCGCCCTCTAATTTCTGGAGGATGAAGCCTTCTCCACCGAAAAAGCCGGCCCCGAGCCGCTTGGTAAATGCGATACTGACCTTTGTGCCCTTGGCGGCACAGAGGAAGGCGTCTTTCTGGCACAGAAGCGTGCCTCCGTGTCCGGCCATGTCAATCGGGATGATCTGCCCGGGGTAGGGAGCGGCGAAAGAGACTCGTTTCTTGCCCGAGCCGCTGTTGGTGAAATGCGTCATAAAAATCGATTCGCCGGTCAGCACACGTTTGCCGGCGCCGAGCAGCTTGCCCATGATTCCTTCGTCGGCAACGGAGCCATCGCCCATCTTGGCTTCGAATGTTATTCCATCGTGCATATAATTCATCGCTCCGGCCTCGGCGACGACCGTTTCGCCCGGATCCAGCTCGATCTCAACAATCTGCATATCGTCCCCAAGAATCTCGTAATCAACTTCGTGACACTGCATAGCAATCCCTTTCTATTCTCGATATTACGTACTAAGTTTGTGCCGTCTTCTGCATACCATCTTACATATTGGCTTTAGAAGCAAGCGCAATTCGCCCGAAGAGGGTATCGAGGGTACGGAGAAAAGATCAACAACTAACTGAATTGGACACAGATTTCCCGAACGACGCGGGGAAGCAGACATCCGGTAACAACGCCGGAGCTTTCACTGATTAACATGGTTTCCTATTCACCACTAAGTCACCAAGTTAACTTCGACATTGGACATTCCTTGTTCCGCCGCAAGGCGTCCTGTGGAGATATTCGATATTCTACTGCTGTTGTGTCAAAGGGAAAAGAAGGTGAACTTGTTTCTTAAGGGCTGAGGCGAATGGTCCGCCTTGTACAGATGCACCGCGGACTCTGGTGAATCGGTGGTTTGCCCTACTGCAGGTCCTAACGGGCGTAACGGCCTTATACCAGGATCTCAGCTTCGCCATATTTCATTCACATTGCCAAGAGAAAGTAACGTAGCGGCAGAGAAAGAACATTGTCCTGGAAAGTGGGCATACGATCCCGCGTAATGATGCACCCGAAAGGCAGCCTGTACTTGCCCATAAACGACTTCAATCCGCCAATTTGATCTGCCTTCTTTCGATGCTTGACCTCGATTGGAATGTGACGGTTGCCTCCATGCGTGAGCACAAAGTCCACTTCGCGCTTCTTCTCGCGGTAGTATGTTAGTTCGAGCCGTTCGGGCCAGGCCATTAGTTCTCGGGCTACAACGTTTTCTGCATACAGACCCATCGTGTGGTCATCGAGTGTCATCTGGGTCTTCAATACAGCATTTCGCAGGGCCATATCGACTGGATACGTCTTGATGTTTCCCCGACGTACGCGCAGGGGCTGGTGGCTGAACTTCTGTATCCTGAGAATCAAGTCAGTCTTCTCAAGCAACGGCAGATTGTCCTCAACAACCTGCTTCTTAATACCCGCTTCACTTGCGATCTTCGTGGTGTTCAGTTCAATGCCCGGATGCGCCAGAAGGTAGATGAAGAACCGAAGTACGTTCTCCGGCTTTCGGTACCGTGCCACAGACATCAGATCTTCATAGAGGACTTTCCGGATCTGTTGCTCCATCAGGTACTCGATTTTGCGGACCGGATCAGAAAGGGTCCAGACTTCCGGGAAGCCGCCCTCTCGTGAATAGTCTATTACGGCCTGATCGATCTGGCGTTGGAACGGAGCGACCTCCTCCTTAAGCCCCATGATGCACTCTACGGCCGACTTGCCATTCGACTCGATCATGGCAGATTTCAGGTGACGGTGCGTCGCCAAAACTGCAGCGAACTCAGGTTGTTTGCGCATCCGGTACTCGCAGTACTCGCGGAAGCTGAATGGTAGCAGGTGACGATCCTTTATCCGCCCAAGCAGTGATTCCTGGCTGCTTCGAAAGATAGGCGAAGAAGCTGAACCAGAGATCACAAAACGTAAAGGACGCTTTAGATCATATGCTTTCTTGAGGAACAATTCCCATCGGGGCAAGCGCTGGATTTCATCCAGGAAAATGTACGTCATCTTGTCGGGCTTGGCAAATCGGTCGAACAGCAGGTCCAGTACCACACGCTGGGCATCCTCTGAGGTGAATACCTCCGGGTCGTCAAGCGAGAAGTAGACGATCCGCTGAGGATTGATCTGTTCCCGCTGGATCAGTTGGCTGATCACATGATGTAGAGCCGTGCTCTTGCCAACACGCCTGGGGCCAGTCACAGATATGATCTGCGGCAGGTCCCTAAGGTCGTTCAGCACTTCGGCGACAACCGGTCGATGGTAGTCTGGCAGATCGGTATCCCAATCGCCGGCACTCCACCAGGGATTGTATGCGACCAGCACAGCTTGAAGTCGGCTACCGTCCATTTGTAAGCCCCTATTTAACAATACCTTACGACAATATGCAAATTATGAGCACTATACTACCCATAATCCGCCATTTGCTGCAAACCTTTTTTCAGCAGGTAATTGCACCACCACAATTACAGCCCAATCCGCACATTGACTCGCATTGCCAGCCAGCTCCCTTGCACGTACTTCTTCGCCGAGTATCGACAAGGAAAGTGAAAAGGAAGAAGGAACCACAGATGAACGCCGATGGACGCGGATTTGGATTAACCACGAATGAACCCAGCGCGGCCTGGGGCTTCGCCCTCGGCCGCAACCAAAAAGTTCGTCTACTAG
>CAZLTY010000187.1:0-9408 GCA_964562575.1 uncultured Pirellulales bacterium | reverse complement strand
ATGGGAACTCATGGTGGCTTCAAGACAAGGAGTTTGGTACTTTCAACGGTCCGATTCTAATGACGACCAACTGTATCGTGCCCCCAAAAGACTCATATAAAGACAGAGTCTTCGCTACGGGAGTTGTTGCTTTCCCCGGTGTCAAGCGTATCGCAGACAGAAAAGCCGGCGGTGTAAAAGACTTCTCTGGAGTAATCGAAATGGCCAGGAAATGTCAAGCTCCTGCAGAAATCGAGACCGGCAAAATTGTTGGCGGATTTGCTCATAATCAGGTGCTGGCCTTGGCGGACAAGGTAGTTGATGCTGTCAAATCAGGCGCGATTAAGAAGTTTGTTGTAATGGCTGGTTGCGACGGCCGTCAAAAGAGCAGAAGCTATTACACTGAATTTGCGGAAAACCTTCCTGAGGACACTGTTATCCTCACCGCCGGTTGTGCCAAATATCGCTACAATAAATTGGATCTTGGCGATATCGGCGGTATTCCTCGCATTCTCGATGCAGGCCAGTGCAATGACTGCTATTCTCTTGCGGTAATTGCTCTCAAGCTTAAAGAAGTGTTTGAGCTTGACAATATTAATGAATTGCCCATCGTTTACAACGTTGCCTGGTACGAACAGAAAGCCGTAGCTGTGTTGCTTGCTCTTCTTCATCTTGGCGTGAAAAATATCGGCCTTGGCCCGACTCTTCCAGCATTTCTTTCACCTTCGGTCGTGAAAGTTCTGGTAGAAAACTTCGGAATTGGCGGCGTCACGAATGTTGAAGATGATATTAAGAAGATGATAGGCTAAGGACCAAAAGTCTTAGGATGGACAAGAATGGACATTAAGCAGAAGGTCACTTCATACTCTTTGGAGCACTACAAGAGAATCACGATTGTGATGGCAATTTTCACGCTGGCTCTCGGCGCGCTGATACCGCTGATCAAGGTTGATACGGACCCTGAGAACATGCTATCGCCGGACGAGCCCGTGCGTGTATTCCACGACCAGACCAAGAAGAGCTTCGCACTGAGCGACATCGTCGTGGTGGGCATCGTAAACAACAAAGACCCCAACGGCGTTTTCAATCCTCAGTCACTGGCGAGGGTGTATGAATTGACTGAATTCGCAAAGACTCTCCAATGGCAAGACAAAGACGATCCCAATGAGCAGGTCGGCGTCATCGAAGTCGATTTGATGGCGCCCTCGACAGTCGATCATATCGGTCAGGGCGGGCCGGGTGTCGTGACGTTCGAGTGGCTGATGAGCAAACCGCCGACGACACAGGCTGGGGCGCTGGACATACGGGACAAGGCGATGTCCAATCCTATGCTCAAGGGGACCGTAATTTCCGAAGATGGAAAAGCTATTTGCCTGTACCTGCCGCTAACCAGCAAGCATCTGAGCCACGAGGTGTACAAGAAGCTCACTGAGAAGACCGAAACGCTCACCGGGGATGAGGAATACCACGTTACCGGTTTGCCGGTAGCCGAGGATACCTTTGGCGTCGAGATGTTTATTCAAATGGCCATATCTGCGCCGCTGGCGATGGCGGTTATCTTCATCTTGATGCTGCTGTTCTTCCGCAAGCTCGTGCTGGTCGTCTCGCCGATGATCGTTGCGATGGTATCGGTCATCTCGACGATGGGACTGTTGATCGGGTTCGGATTTCCCGTGCATATCATGAGTTCGATGATACCGATCTTCCTCATGCCCATCGCGGTAGTGGATTCTGTGCATATTCTTTCCGAGTTCTTCGACTCCTACACAAAGGAAAAGGGCAGGAAGAAAACGGTACAAGAGGTCATGGGCCATCTATTCATGCCGATGCTGTACACTTCTCTTACCTCGGCGGCGGGATTTGCATCTTTGGCGCTTACGCCGATTCCGCCAGTGCAGGTGTTCGGTGTGTTCGTCGCTATCGGCATCATGATCGCATGGCTCTGCACGATTGCGTTCGTGCCGGCGTACATCATGATGATAAAGGAAAGTTCGCTGGAGAATTTCGGCTCGGGACATTCACAAACAGAAGCCAACAGCGGGCTCGGCAGGCTGCTCACAGGGGGCGGCAATTTCACCTACTCGAAGGCGAAGCCGATCCTGGTTGTAATCCTGATAGCTACGGTGGTCGCGATCTACGGCATCACGCGAATTGAGATAAACGACAACCCAGTCAAGTGGTTTTCAAAGAGCCACCCCATACGCAAGGCGGACATTGAGCTGAATGCTCACTTCAGCGGAACCTACATGGCCTATCTGGTCCTCGATACGGCCGACGACGGTTCCGTTCAGGCTCAATACGTCAGCGACCTTAGAACGCGACTTTCGGAGAAGCTTGTCGAATTGAAGGACGAATATCCGAACGTCAGCGAGATCATTCCTGAAGCGGAAAAGAAACTCTTCGACGAGGCATCCGAAGCCAAAACCAAAGACGGTTTGCTGGATAAGCTGAACGCCTTCGCAAATGGTAAACTCGATACCGTCGACGATAAAGACGTGGATCTCTGGTATGAGATAGCGGACTTCTTCGAGTTGGAGAAGGAGAGGCTGAAGCTATTCAAGCAGCCCGATGTGCTGCGTTACATTTCTCGATTGCAGGACCATCTTGAGGAGTCCGGCCTTGTCGGCAAGAGCAACTCGGTTGCGGACGTTGTCAAGAAGGTTCACCAGGAACTCATCGACGGCAAAGAGGAAAACTACAGGGTCCCGAATTCATCCGGCGCTGTGGCCCAGTGCCTGCTGCAATTTCAGAGCAGCCACAAACCGGCTGACTTGTGGCATCTGGTAACCACCGATTACATGCGCACGAATATCTGGATGCAATTGCCCAGCGGCGACAACAAGGACATGGAAAAAGTTGTGCAAGCTGTGGATGATTTCTTCGCCGAGACGCCTGCTCCGGTGCCTCTGCGACATAGCTGGGCGGGGCTAACCTACATCAACACTGTCTGGCAGAATAAGATGGTCTGGGGAATGCTCCAGTCGTTCATGGGCAGCTTCATCATCGTCTTCATTATGATGGCGATACTGTTCCGCTCGCCGCTCTGGGGACTGGTGTGTATGGTGCCTCTGCTGATTACTATCGCCGTGATCTACGGCATAATCGGGCTGGTGGGTAAAGACTACGATATGCCGGTTGCGGTGCTGAGCGCTCTGACGCTCGGTATGGCAGTCGATTTCGCGATACATTTCCTCGAACGCGCACGGGCGAGTCATGCTCTGACGGGATCATGGCAAGAGAGTACCGGCGTAATGTTCGGCGAGCCCGCCCGGGCGATTGCCAGGAACGTTCTCGTGATCGCAATCGGATTTCTGCCGCTGCTGGCCGCACCGCTGATACCGTACAAGACAGTGGGAATATTCCTGTGTGCGATAATGGCGCTGTCCGGAGCCGTAACACTGCTGGCGCTGCCTGCCATCATAACGCTCGCAGAGAGGATACTGTTCAGGCGGATCGATGAGTCTAAACCGTCAACGTGCAAATGCGCTTTCTGCTTTGTCATATCGATGGCGGTTGTGGTCCTGGTGGCGGTGAATCTACATCAGTACTGGGAGCTTGGCTGGGGCACGATGGCGTTTCTCAGTGTAGCGGCAATTGCGACGATGACAGTCGCCTGCGGATTACTGTCGCGTCGACAGGCCTGTAGGACGGCTGCTGTCGCAGAGAAGAATACGGAAGAGACGAGAGTACAAGAGAACGAAAATCCGGGAGGCGAATCATGACTGTTGAAAGATATTTGAGAGGCATTGCCGGGGCGTTTGTGTTCCTGAGCGCTCTGCTGGCTCACTACCATTGCCGTTACTGGCTGCTGTTCACCGGGTTCGTGGGGTTGAACCTGCTGCAGTCGGCGTTTACGAATTGGTGTCCGATGATGACGATATTGAGAAAGCTTGGCGCCGAAAGCCAGGCGTGTGCAAAGAACTGAAAGTGAGGTGCAAAATGAAATCTGTGTGGAAAGTAGTGTTGTTTCTTGGCTTGGTGTCGCCGCTGATCGCGGCCGAAAAGCCGGACGTTCAGACGATTGTCAGCAAGGCCAACATCGTTGCGTACTATCAGGGCAAGGACGGCAAGGCAACGGTCAAGATGACGATCACCAGCAAGCAGGGCCAAAAGCGAACCAGGGAATTCAACATTCTCAGAAAAGACGTCAAAGACGGCGGCGACCAGAAGTACTTCGTCTATTTTCAGAAGCCGGCGGACGTTCGCAAAATGGTGTATCTGGTCGACAAACACACCGGCAAGGGCCGGGACGATGACAGGTGGCTTTACATGCCGGGGCTCGATCTGGTCAAGCGTATCGCGGCCAGTGATAAGCGCACGAGTTTTGTCGGTTCGGATTTTCTGTACGAAGACATCAGCGGCAGAAGCCTGGACGACGACACTCACGAACTTATTCAGACAACGGATAAGCTGTTCGTTGTCAAGAACGTGCCGAAAAAGCCCGATACGGTGGAGTTCGGCTATTACAACGTCTCGATCGACCGCAAAACGTATGTTCCCGTGAAGATGGAATTCTTCGACAAGAAGGACAAGCTCTACAAAACGATTGAGTCGGCGAAGATCGAGGAAATCCAGGGCTTTCCCACCGTCGTAAAGTCGGTGGTCTCAAACCTGCAGACGGGCAGCAAGACCGAGATGGAATTCGGCAAAGTCAAATATGACCTCAACCTCAAGGACAGCATATTCACCGAGCGCTACCTTCGCAGACCGCCGAGAGAGGCAATCAGATGAATCGGTCCAGTGTGATAAGAACATTGTTGGCGATTTCGGCAGCCGCCGTAGTGGTGTTTCCCACCGGGGCAACCGCTTCAGAGGAAGACAACGAGGAATCTTTCTTTTCCGAACTGCCGATAGAGATGCACGGGTTTTACGAAATGAGGGGCGGGTACCGGCTCAGGAAAGACAAGTACGAGAAGGACATGTCGATCATGGAGAATCGCTTCCAACTCGACTTGTACTCGTATCTTGATTGGGGTGATATCCGGTTCAAGGGCGACGCATACGGCGATCTCGTCACCGAGAAGGGCTACTTCGACATGCGCGAGGCCAACGTCTTTCTCCGGCCCCTTGACTACATGGACTTCAAGGCCGGCCGCCAGATATTGACTTGGGGGACGGGCGATTTGATCTTCATCAACGATCTGTTTCCCAAGGATTGGCAGTCCTTCTTTATCGGCAGGGACACCGAGTATCTCAAAGCGCCGTCCGACGCCGCGAAGGTCAGTCTATTCGACGACTGGGCCAATCTCGACATCGTTTACACGCCCCGGTTCGACCATGACCGTTTCATCCGCGGGCAGCGCATCTCGTACTGGAATTCGAATCTCGGAAGGTTGGCCGGTCAGGATGCGATCATTCATACTGACAAGCCGAACGAATGGTTTAGAGATTCTGAAATCGCGGGTCGGCTGTACAAGAACATCGAGAACTATGAGCTGGCGTTCTACGGCTACCACGGCTACTGGAAAAGCCCCGGCGGACAGACCACGACGATGACCCAGGCGACATTTCCCGACCTGAACGTTTACGGTACGAGCCTGCGCGGCTCCGTGGGCAAGGGCATAGGAAATGTCGAATTCGGCTACTACGAATCGGCCGACGATCGGAGCGGCAGGAACGCCTTGGTCAACAACTCGGAAATGCGCTACCTGATCGGTTATTCGCAGGAAATCGGAAAAGACCTGACGATGGGCGTCCAGTACTACGTCGAGCAAATGCTCGATTTCGGCCGGTACAAGAACAACCTGGCGTCCGGGCCCGCCCGCGACGAGTACAGGCATTTGACGAGCCTGCGCCTTACGAAGCTGCTGATGAATCAGAACCTGCGGTGCTCGCTGTTCACTTACTTCTCGCCGTCGGACAAGGACGTGTACATGCGCCCGAACATCAACTACAAGGTCAGCGACAATCTAGCAGTAGAGGCCGGCGCCAACGTGTTTTTCGGCGACTACCCGCATACTTTCTTCGGGCAATTCCAGAACAACACCAACATATACACCGGCGTGCGTTACAGCTTCTAAGCCTCTTCTTCGGTTTCCGCTGTGGCCTCCGTATCGTCCTGCTCGGCCACGACCACAACGTTCACTGTGGTCGTCAGTTCCGCGCTTGACTTGAGCGTCACAGAATGTGTGCCGATCAAGATGGGAGCCAAGGTGGTCAGCCATTCCCGTTACGTGATATTTCAGATGGCGGAAGTGGCTGTGCCGCAGACGCACTTTCGGGAAATCCTTGTCGAATCCTGCAGTTGCGTCTCTGGACAATACTTGCGAGGCCGGAATGATGTGTGGCACCGTTGAAAACCAAGTTCAGGAATGGAGGGCAGTGGCGGCGGTGGGCAAGAATAGTAGGAAATGGTGGCTTCTTGGCGTAAGTGTTCAACTCCTTGGGCGTTCTTTGCAAGACAACTCGCTGGGGCGGGCAGAGAATTGTCGCAATATCAATGAGATTCTGATATTGTGAGGCTTTAAGCGTGTATACGTGTTTTTGGGGAAGCGCATATGGGAAATCCCAGGTTGCTATGCTGAGCGTATTAAAGGCCGCTATTGGAGAAGGAGTATGTGCCGACGGCGTGACAGATAATCGGTGCACAAGATGACTATACGCAACAAATTGCTGGTCCTACTGCTCAGCGGTTCTCTTATCCCATTGGTGGCATATTTTGCTCTCGATGTTTCGTTCTCACGTGTTGTGAGAAATCGTATCCAGAACTCGCTGCGGTCCGGTCTGGAAGAAAAAGCCGGCGAAAGACTGGTCGAGACCATCGATAATTATGAGAAGACGCTCAAGATTTCCGCTCAGGCGGTTCGTTACGGTTTGCGCTACTACGCCAACCGAGTTCAACAGAGTCTCTGGGCGGTCAAGGTCGGCAAGAATCCACCGGCTTCCCAGCGCTATCTCGTGACGGCCTCGGCAAACCTCTCGAAGGAAGCCGAGAAATACCGATCTCTCATGACACCTCGAGGTCAAATAGACACCGTAGACTTCGATTCACACCTAGTCTATCCGACTCAAAGCGGATCGGACTCTTCCCCGCACTCCGACCTGTCACAACTGGCCGGAACATGCAGAGATATTTATTCCATCAATCCCGAATCAAAACTGTGGGTCTATACCGTGCTGAACGACGGCACGGCAATGTTGTATCCTTCCCCGGGACTCTGGCCCTATGATCAGGGACACGATTTGCGCCGGGAGCCGTGGTATGCCAACGCGCGAAGAAACAAGCAACTCACCCCGACTCTGCGCGTTGAGCCGCTGACCGGCAAAACGGTTATGACCGCAGGGATGCCGCTATTCGATCAGGATGGTTCCTTTGCCGGCGCTATCGCGATGGATATCGACCTTTCCGCTGCGCTGGAAAGAATGCGAATTCCTCAGGAATGGGAGCAGGGAGCCTGGAAACTCCTGATACGGCTGCCCGGAGAAAAGAAACAGCAAGTCGAAGAGGCCGGCGTAATCTGCTGCACGACATTTCTGGAAAGTCAGCAGGAACCGGGCAAACACTCCAGACTTATCGATGTGTGTGGACGGGATACCGCCGCCGAAATGATCGAGAAGTCCCGCCGAGGAGAGCCCGGGCTCGTACGCCAGCCCTACGAAGGCGTCGATTCACTCTGGGCCTATGGTTCCTCCGAGGATGGAACCGGTTTTCCGATCCTGGTCGTGCCCTACCAGCGAATCATTGAGCAGGCCAACTCTGCACAACAAATGCTCTTCAAAGATAACGTTCGCGCAATACAGATTGTCACAGTTCTGATCTTTCTGGTGATAGTGACAGCCGTTGTTCTCGGCGTTATGAGGGCACGTAATCTGACCGTGCCCATAACGCATCTGGCCGACGCCGCAGGAAAATTGGCACAGCGCGATTTCGACGTTCGAGTAAGGATCGCAACGAACGATGAGCTTCAGCAACTTGGCGAGGTCTTCAATCAGGTCGGACCAGGACTCTACGAACGCCAGAAGATCAAGGAGTCCCTCGGACTGGCTCGTGAAATCCAGCAGCACTTTCTGCCCACGGAAGATCTCGAACTGGACAATTTTGAGGTGGCCGGCCTTTGCAGGTATTGCGATGAAACAGGCGGTGATTATTACGACATGTTCGATCTCAGAGCGATTCTACCGGGGCAGGTCGGTCTTGTTCTTGGCGACGTGTCCGGCCACGGCCTGCCAGCGGCAATGCTTATGATTTCGGCCGGAAGTATTCTGCGCAACAACGCCCCGCGTCATCGCGAAAACCTATCTGCGGCGATCTCCGAGCTGAACCGTCACCTCGAAAGGAACTCCGAACCGGGCAAATTCATGACGCTCTTCTACGGCCTGCTGGATGATAAAGGCAAGACACTGTCATGGACCTCTGCCGGCCATGATCCTGCCATTTGGTACAAAGCGGAATCCGGCGACATCATCGAACTGCCAAACACGGGCATGGCGCTCGGCATTATGGATGACGCCAAGTTCAGCAAGAGCGATCCTGTAGCATTGCAGGTCGGGGACATTGCCCTTGTTGGCACCGATGGTATCTGGGAGGCCGCCAACACTTCCGGGCAGATGTACGGCAAGGAACGGCTCATCGATGTTGTCAGACGGCACAGGGACAAATCCGCCAATCAGCTCGCGTCCACCGTCGTTGAGTCTGTGCTGGACTTCTGCTCGGGCGCACCGCAGACAGACGATATAACCTTGCTCGTGATCAAGTGCATTAATTGAAGGATCAGCAGTCTTGCAGGCGGATCACTTACTCCTCCGGTGCGGATTCTTCTTTGCCTTCACGAACGGCGATCCTGCACGCTACAATATGAACTAAGTACTGGTTCACTCGTGATCACAATCGGTTTCCAGCCCCAGGATGTCGCGTAGTCCGCTAGGATGAACACCAACCCCGTCGGCGATCTCCCGAATCGTCATCGTTCCTTGTGCTGTGAAGCCCTCATTTCTCAGACGCAAGATTGCCCACGTGAGTTCAACACCCTCGTTCCGGCAAAACTCGCTGAGCGTCATCTGACCCATGCCACGCCTTGGTGCATTTGCACCTTGGCCCTGTCCTCTGCCTTGCCCGCCGCGGCCTCTCTGTATTCCAGCCGTATCTTCCACATTTTGGGCGTTGCCTCTGCCCAATCCGGCTTGAGGCTCGACGTTCCAGGAATGTCCTCCCGTGCCGCTGCCGGAGTCGCCCACGACCGGACTGCGTCCACCTCTGCGCCCATAGCTGCCGTATTCTGCTTGGCTACTAACCACGCCGCGGTGGTAGGTCTCCTTCCACTCTATCAGCGACGAAAAGGGCCATACGGTGCGCACAGTCCCGACATATATGGCCAGGCATATTAACAACGCAACAACCCATTCAGTCCGCAGACCAATACCTTCACCGACCTTGGTCTTGAAGTAGTTCTTCAATGCAGTCCAGTTGAGGTAGATGTGGTACGCCGCAGC
>CAZLTY010000186.1:0-9488 GCA_964562575.1 uncultured Pirellulales bacterium | reverse complement strand
GGCCGGGCAAATACGAGATCGACGCCGTCTGGGAAAGTGCCGAACTCACAGACCCTTCCAACACCGTCGTGCAGATTCCCGCCAGCAAGGTCAGGGCCGGGCGCACCTATCGCGTGCGGTGCCGGATGAAAGACAACACGCAGCGATGGAGCCACTGGTCCGATCCGGTTCAGTTCACAGCTGGCGAGCCGATCTCGGCGGGTATAGTGGGGAATCTGCGCATCACCGAGCTGATGTACAATCCAGGCGATCCCCCGATTGGCGATTCCGAGGACAATGACGAATTTGAGTTCGTCGAATTGAAGAACATCGGAGATGAAACGCTCGACTTGACCGGTGTGTCTTTCGTCAGTGGTATTGCATTTGACTTTGCCGGCAGCAGGATCGAGAGTCTCGAACCCGGAGAGTTTGTCCTTGTGGTCAAGAACGACGCTGCGTTCAGATCTCGTTATGGCGCAGCTATCTCCGGAAGTATTGCCGGTGAGTACGCGGGCAAACTCTCAAACAACGGCGAACGCATAGCACTCTCGGATTTCTGGAACGGAACCGTTGCACAATTCACGTACGGAGACGGCCGTGGCTGGCCGCTGGGCGCCGATGAGGGAGGCCATTCGCTGGTGCCCCTGGCTTCTGCCGTACTGGCCCAGGGCGATGGTTCGCTCGACTACGGCGGCAACTGGCGTGCGAGCAGTTATCTGGGCGGCTCGCCCGGTGCCGATGACACCGAACCGGAAAGTACGATCGTCCTTAACGAGGTCAAGGCGCATACCGATTACAATGATCCACAGTACCCGGGCCGACAATCCAACGATTGGATTGAGCTCTACAACGTGACGCCGGAGAGCGTCAATCTGCACAACTGGTATCTCAGCGATGACGTCGACGACCTGAAGAAATGGGCCATCCCTGCGATCGAAGTCACCGGCTACTCTTACGTCACTTTCGACGAGGTCACAGGCTTCCACAAACAGGACGGCAGCGGTTTCGGTCTGAACAAGGCGGGCGAAGAGGTTATTCTCTCTTATCTGCCAGGCACATCCGAGGACCGCATGGTTGATTGCGTAAGGTTCAAGGGACAGCCAGAGAGGGCGAGTCTGGGCCGTTACCCCGACGGCGGTCAGTACTGGATCGAAATGACGCCCTCGCATGACTTGCCCAATACAAAGCCTGATGCGAAGATGGTGATTTATGAGCTGATGTATCATCCGGCAATAGATTCCGACGATGAATATGTCGAGTTGTACAACCCCACGGCGGACCGTGTCTACCTGGAAAATTCCGAAGGCGCCTGGCGTCTTGACGGCGCGGTCGATTATTCGTTCCCAACGAACAGTTCGATTGCCGCCGGAGGCAGGTTAATCGTGGCCGGCTTTGATCCGGTTGCCGACGTCGTTCGGCTAAATGCCTTCCTCGCGACGTACAACGTAGGTCAGTTAGCTGGCGGCGCTGACATAGTCGGTCCCTGGTCGGGCAGTCTTTCCAATAACGGCGAGCGGCTTGCTTTGAAGAAACCTCAGGCCCCGGACGACCCCGATGATCCGGTCTCCTGGGTAATCGTCGATGAAGTGATATACGCCGACGTTCCGCCCTGGCCGGACAGCGCAGACGGTGCCGGTGACGTCCTGCAGAGAATTTCGGTCGACTCGCATCATTCGGGCAATGACCCCGACAACTGGAGAGCAGCGGCCCCCACTCCGGGCAAGTAGTCTCCGAGACCAAGTACGCACATAAATTGTCTCGGCTGCTGCCAAAAGCTGGCAATCAACGCACGCATCTGGTATAAATCGTCTGGTCGCAGCAGAGATGAGCTGAACCTGTCAGCAGCAAATACGTTTTACAGGGAGACATCGTATGTCGGAGCCATCTGAAGTTCGCAGTCTCGGGCCGGGCCCCTCATGGTGGCGCTCGATTGGCCCGGCGCTGATCACAGCCTGTGTGGTATTCGGACCGGGCAGTCTGCTGATCAGCTCGAACGTCGGCGCAAAATACGGATATGAGCTGCTGTGGATGCTGATCTTGACCGGAATCCTTATGGGCACTTACATGACCACCGCAGCGCGTATCGGCGTTGTGGGCGGGGTCACTCCTTGTACACTCGTTGCAAGCAGGCTTGGCCGCCCAGCCGCTGCCGTTGTAAGCATTAACCTGTGCATGATCTGCACGACCTTTCAATTCGCCAACAATCTCGCTGTGGTCGCCGCCGCCAAGGCCCTCGTGCCCAAGGTGCCGCCAATTGTAATACTCGTTGTCCTAAACGGGCTAATCATCACCTTCCTTTTTACCGCCAAGCATGTCTATCAACTGCTCGAAAAGGTCATGAAGGTAATGGTCGGCGTTATTCTAGTGAGCTTCGTGGTCAATTTGATTCTGGCCGCCCCGAGTCTGGTAGCAATACTCAAAGGTCTGATCCCCGGTGTACACGAAGACCTCTCTTTCGGACTGCCATACAAAGTCGAAGGGAGGATTGAAGATCCTCTGCTCCTGATCGCATCGCTGCTCGGTACAACGTTTTCGATCGCCGCGGCCTTTTACCAGGGCAACCTCGTGCGCGAAAAGGGCTGGACGATAAAGGACTACAGCCGCGGAATCGGCGATTCTATCGCAGGAGTGGCGGTCATAACTTCCGTCAGCGCCGTCATAATGATCACCACCGCCACTGTCATTCCCGGCGAGCAGGCCGAGAACATCGGTGTGCTCGCCCAGGCCCTCCAGCCGTTGCTCGGCTCGACGGCGTATGTCATATTCTGTGTCGGCCTGTTTGCAGTGGCGATGAATCCGTTCCTGATTAACGCGATCATCGGCGGCAGCATTCTCGCCGACGGCCTTGGCAAACCCGCCCGACTCAGCGACCGCTCATCGAGAATATTCACCGTCGCGGTGCTGCTCGTTGGGATGGTTGTGGCGATTCTGGCGCTGCGGACCGGGCAAAAGCCGGTCAGCCTGATAATCTTCGGCTCAGCCTTGACAGTCATCGGCAATCCGCTCATGGCCGCGACAATACTGTGGCTTGCCAACCACAAGGCCATAATGGGCCGACACCGCAACAACCTGATCCAGAACATACTCGGCGGCGTCGGTTTCCTCGTAGTGGTGTTCATGGCGGTCAGGGTGCTTATACTAGTCGTCTTGAAGCTCGGCTGAACATCCAAAAAGCAGAAGGCGAAAAATGAATGACATAACAGCCCTTGACGAGAGCGGTCTCGAAGATGTTCTCAGCGAACCGGCGGATGCGACCAGCAAGGTGCTCGCCGGCCTGAGCGGAGACATCGTCGTACTCGGAGCAGGCGGAAAAATGGGACCTACACTGGCAATGATGCTCAGAAAGGCATCACCTGAAAAGCGTATTTATGCCGTCTCGCGATTCAGTGACAAGGCAGCCCAAGGGCGAATCGAGCAGACCGGGATCAAAACCGTTGAAGTGGATCTGCTGGACGAATCGCAGTATTCCAATCTCCCCCGTGCCCAGAACGTGTTTTTCCTTGCAGGCATGAAGTTCGGCTCCAGCGGCAACCAGCCTCTGACCTGGGCGATGAACAGCTTTGTTCCGGCTCTCGTCGCACGGCATTACACAAATTCGAAAATCGTCGTATTCTCAACCGGAAACGTCTACCCCCTTGTTGACATCAACAGCGGTGGTGCTGCCGAAGAAACCAGCCCCAGTCCGATCGGAGAATACGCCCAATCGTGCCTCGGCAGGGAAAGAATGTTCGAGTATTTCTCTGAGCTTTACGCCACTGCCGTGACCATAGTCAGGCTCAACTACGCCAATGAGCCTCGATACGGCATAATAGTCGATCTGACCACAAAGATCCTCAGCGGCGAGCCTATCGATCTGGCCATGGGGGCGGTCAATCTCATCTGGCAAAGGGACGCCAACGATTACATTATCCGCGCCATAACTATGGCCAAGTCGCCGGTGGCGATTCTAAATGTCGCCGGACCGGATACGATCGGCGTTCGCCGGCTCGCCGAGCAGATCGGCCGCGAGCTTGAAAGAGAGCCGAGATTTGTTTCTCAGGAGACCCAATCAGCCCTGCTCTCGAATGCATCCTACTGTTTGAACACGTTTGGCCGGCCGCAGATGACAGTCGAAGAGATGGTTTCGGTGATCGCCAAATGGGTCGCCTCCGGAAGAAAGACTCTGGACAAGCCGACCAAGTACGATGTACGTGACGGCAAATTCTGAGGACAGTTACCATGCTTGATTCACTCTTGCTCGACAAGCTACGCTCAGGTTGTGTAATTGTCGCCCATCCGCTGGCTTTGCAGAAAGACAACCGTCTCGACGAACGTCACCAAAGGGCATTGACTCGTTATTACCTGGCCTGCGGCGCCGGTGGCCTGGCCGTCGGTGTGCACACGACTCAGTTTGCAATTCATGAGCCTAAGACGGGTTTGTACCGCCCGGTTTTGGAGCTCGCGATCGAAACAGCACAACAATTCACGTCGTCGGCAGATAACGACGAGTCGATAATGATTGCAGGGATCTTGGGTGACACCGGCCAGGCGGTGGCCGAGGCACGGCTGGCCCGAGAACTCGGCTATCATCTCGGCCTGCTCTCTCTTACAGCCCTTAGAGGAAGATCTATCGATGATCTGGTGGATCACTGCCGAGAGGTAGCCGAGGTGATCCCGATTATGGGATTCTATCTGCAGGAGGTGATAAGCCAAATGACTCTGGGCGCCGAGTTCTGGCGAAAGTTCATCGCGATACCTAATGTGCTCGCTGTAAAGATTGCACCTTTCAACAGATATCAGACCCTTGACGTGCTCGAAGCCGTCGCCCATTCCGGCAGGTCTGATGAAATAGCTTTGTACACGGGCAACGACGACAACATTATTCTCGATTTGCTCACTCACTACGAGTTCAAATTCGACGATCAGACGGTGCCGCTTCGAATCGTCGGCGGCCTGCTGGGGCAATGGGCCTGCTGGACGAAAAAGGCGGTTGAACACCTCGGTCGAGTCAAAGCAATTCGCAAAAGCGGCGAGCCTGTTGGTCATGATCTGCTCACACTGGCCAACCAATTGACTTTGGCCAACAGGGAGATTTTCGACGCCGAGAATCATTTCCAGGGGTGTATCCCAGGCATATCTTACGTACTGAAGCGACAGGGACTTTTGGAGGAGGTGCGGACGCTCGATCCAAACGAAAGACTCTCCGGCGGACAGGCCGAGAAGATAAACGCAATAGTGCACAACTACCCCCATCTTACCGATGACGATTTCATCGAAGCCAATATTCACAAGTGGCTGAGACCCTGAAGAAATCCCACCCCGTCCATAACATCTGCAGACGGCTACGTGATGGGCGGCAAGACACTTAATTGGCGATTTTTTGCTTAACCCGGCCGAGACTTATTCCGATAGAATCTACATGCGCTTGGAAATGGATGGCAGAACGATTGAAAGAGCAAAGCATGAAGATCAAGAATCTATCTGAAGATGTCGCTCTTGTTGCTGTGCCCTGCGACGGGGCGAAGAGAGCAAAAGTGCTTACTGCTGTTAACGATAGGGCCAGCAAAAAGAGTGATAGTCACATAATAATGGACTTCTCGGGAGTCGAGGTAATAAACTCCTGGAATATCAGCAATCTTCTGATCTTGCAGAACCTGCTGGAGAAATCCGGGTATAAGCTCGTTCTCTGCGGCCTTGCCACGGTCACCAAATGTATTTTTGTCGTGGCCGGTCTCAGTGATGTCTTCACGTTTGCCGACAACAAGTCTGCCGCCATGGAGGTCATTGGCAAAGCAAGTCTGTCGGCAGGCACGCCCAATCAGTAGTCTTTGAGCCCTTTCATCCATCCCGGTCAATCCACAGACTGCCGGATGTGTGTCAGAAGTTCTCGCCAATGTGCTTGACGGCGTTGTTGAATATTGTCATCCCGTCGCTGTCGATATCGGCCAGTCGAGTCCAGCGGGGGTGTTGTGTACGTCGTACAAACCGTTCCGGATGGGGCATTAGTCCCAGCACTCTGCCGGTCGTGTCCGTCAGGCCGGCTACCGAATCGGTCGATCCGTTCGGATTGATAGGATAGTCACCCTCCCGGCCGTTCTCATCGACGTACTTGAAGGCAAGATGTCCCTCAGATTTCAATTTATCCAGTGTGGCTTGGTCCTTGGTGACAATCTTGCCCTCTGCGTGCGCTATCGGCAGATAGATTTGCCTGCCCGGCTCGATGAAAACGCACCTCTCGGTTTGGGGACTCAGATACACCCACCTGTCTTCGAATTTGCCGCTGTCATTGTCGGTTATGGTGACCTCTTGGGGCTCTTGAGCTGAACTGTCACCCGGGAGGATTCCAGCCTTGATAAGAACCTGGAAGCCGTTACAGATCCCGAGCACGAGCTTGCCCTGCTCGATGAACCTTTGAAGCGGATCGAAAAGATGGTGTACAATCTGGTTGGCGAGGATTTTGCCGGCAGCGACGTCGTCGCCGTAGCTGAAGCCTCCCGGCAAGACGATTATCTGGAACTCGTCCAGCAGGCTCTTGTTCTCGATCATCCTGTTTATGTGAACACGTTGAGCCTTCGCCCCCGCCAGTTCCAGAGCGTATTCGGTTTCCACATCGCAGTTTATCCCGGCCGCCCGCAAAACTATCGCCTTAACTTCTGCCATTTCTAACCTTCTTGTCTTCCTTAGTTCCTTTGCTACCAGTCAAACGGTTTCTGCCATGCCTGCTTCAGCGCCGCGATGTCGGCCTCGATGACAGTCTGGCCATCTTCTGCTCTTACGACGAGTGTTTGTTCGGCCGTTACCTTGCCGATCTGACCGAATGGGACGTCCAGCATCAGTTTGGCAAACGCATCGAATTTCTCCGGCTCGATCTCCACAACATAGCGGCAGTTCGACTCGCTGAAAAGCTGTGCATCCGGTCGGGTGCAGTCTTTACTTCTCGGCAGGCCCCGCAGGTCGACCTCTATCCCAAGGCCGCCGGCAAAACCCATTTCGGCAAGCGCCGCCGCCAGCCCGCCCTCGGAGCAATCGTGACAACTGACTACGAGTCCTCCGGCTATCGCCTCTGAGACTTTCCGGGCAATTCTCGGCGACATTCCGAGGTCCAGTCTCGGGACGTTAGCCCCAAGGTGGCCCTTGATCTTGTAATAGTGGGAACCTCCGAGTTCGTTCTTCGTCTGGCCCACAATGAACAGCAGATTGGATGCCTTCTTGGCGTCCATCGTGACGCACTTGTTGATGTCGTCGACAATAGACATTGCACTTATCAGAAGTGTCGACGGGATTGATATCTGCGAGCCGTCTTCGCACGCGAATTCATTGTTGAGCGAATCCTTGCCGGATACGAAAGGTGCTTGGAAGGCCATTGCGCCATCGTAGCAGGCCTGGGCTGCCCGCACTAAGGGCCCCAGTGTTTCCGGTTTAGTGCAGTCGCCCCAGCAGAAGTTGTCCAGCAGTGCAATTCTATCGGCCCGGCCTCCGACGCAAACCAGGTTCCTGATCGCCTCGTCAATTCCGGCAAGAGCCATCCAGTAGGGATCGATGTCACCATAAAGAGGATTCATCCCGCAACTTACGGCCAACCCCTTGCCTGAGTCCAACTTAGGCTGTATCACTGCCGCGTCGCTGGGCCCGTCATTGTATAGGCCGGTCAGTGGCTTTACGACCGAACCTCCCTGGACCTCGTGATCGTATTGGCGAATCACCCATTCCTTGCTGGCAACGTTGTAAGATGACAGGATCCCAAGAAGCTCGTCGTTATAATTGTCCTTTTCGGCAATGTTGGGCTCAGACAGCGCCGGGCTCTGCCAGAGGGCCTCGCGCGAATACTTGGGTACGCCGGCATGCAGAAACTCCATATCCAGCTCGCCGACTTGCTGGCCGTTGTAGCACAGTTTCAATTTTCTATCATCCGTGAATCTGCCTACGACCGTAGACTCGACATTCTCATCGTCGAATAGCTTCGTTATCGCTTCCAGGTTCTCCGGCTTGACGGCCAGGACCATTCGCTCCTGCGCCTCGCTGATCCAGATTTCGGTGTAGTTCAATCCTGCATACTTGAGCGGGGCTTTCTCAAGATCGATCTGGGCTCCGAGCTGCTCGCCCATCTCTCCGGCGGCACTGCTCAGTCCGCCGGCCCCGCAATCGGTGATGGCCTCGTAAAGGCCGGCCTCATTCGCCCTGAGCAGAACGTCGAGCATTTTCTTTTCAGTGATCGGATTGCCAATCTGCACGGCGTGTGAAAAGATGCTCTCGTGCTCAAACGTCATTTCTCCGCTCGAGAAGGTCGCACCATGTATGCCGTCTCTGCCGATGCGCCCGCCGACCATGACGATGAGATTGCCGCTCTGCGGATTCTTGAAGCATTTCTTCTTGTCCATCAAACCGATGTTGCCACAGTACACTAGCGGATTGGCCAGGTATCTGTCGTCAAAATAGATCGCGCCGTTGACTGTGGGAATTCCCATCCTGTTGCCATAGTCGCGTACGCCCGAGACCACACCCTTCATAATCCTTCGGGGATGAAGGATTCCTTTGGGGATGTCATCGAGTTTCTTGTCGGGTTCGCCGAAGCAGAATATGTCCGTATTTGCAATCGGCTTGGCGCCCATGCCGGTTCCCATGGGATCACGAATCACACCGCCGATACCGGTGGCTGAACCGCCGTAGGGATCAAGGGCAGACGGGTGATTGTGAGTTTCCACCTTGAAGCAGACTGCCGAATCCTCGTCGAATTCGACCACACCGGCATTGTCGGCGAAGACAGATATGCACCAGTCTTTATCGAGCTGCTTGGTGGCCTTGAAAACCGTATCTTTGAGCACGTCGTCGAAATGCACCTGCTCGCCGTCCGTTGACATATCGACAGAGCTTTTCAGCGTCTTGTGTACGCAGTGCTCGCTCCAGGTCTGGGCCAGTGTCTCGGCCTCGATATCGGTGGGCTCTCTGCCGAGTTCTCTGTAGTATTTCTGGATTGTCTGCATCTCGATCAGATTCAGGAACAGGTCCTTTTCCTTGCTCAGCGCCATGAGGCCGTCATCGTCAAGGTCGCAGATAGGCCAGCGTACTATCTGCAACTCGTATGGCTTGAGATGCGGGCTCGGAGGCTCGGCCTCGTTGCCTATGACACAATCTTCTATGCAATCGTTCGAGATAATCTTCTTGGCAATTGTCTCTATCTGTTCTTGCCTAATCTCGCCGAGCAGGACATACTTTCGGGCAGTCCGAACATGCTCGGCTCTGACCCCCATATCTGCAACGGCCGCCATAACCGACTCGGCTACCGGATCGGTGACGCCGCTTTTTAAGTGCACTTCTATAAGTGTCACCTTGGCCAGCCCGGCGGGCGGACCGCTTCTGCCTATGTAATATTCCTCGCAGACCGGATCGGCCAGAAGCTCTCGGGCCAGACGCTTGGCAAAATCCTCATCGAAATCGGCTTCAATCAGGAAGACCTTGGCCGACTGAACCGCCTGCACCAAACTGATGCCCAATTCCTTTATCTCTTCCAGTACGCTCTGGCCGTGCACGTC
>CAZLTY010000185.1:6426-9542 GCA_964562575.1 uncultured Pirellulales bacterium | reverse complement strand
GGGGTAATTGAAACGGAATTGCTCGGGGTCTTGTTTTTAACTTAACATGGAGAGACTATGAATCGCAAAATGGTCATAATTGAAGGCAACACGGCTGCGGCGTACGTGGCCCACGCAACGAACGAAGTCATCGCGATATATCCGATCACCCCAAGCTCGTCCATGGGGGAAATTTCCGATGCAAAGACTGCCAAGGGCGAGGTCAATATCTGGGGCACTGTTCCTTCGGTAACAGAAATGCAGTCGGAAGCAGGTGCCGCCGGCGCCGTGCACGGCGCGTTGGCGACAGGCGCCCTGACGACGACCTTCACGGCTTCGCAAGGTCTTTTGCTGATGATTCCCAACATGTACAAAATCGCCGGTGAGCTGCTGCCAACCGTTTTTCACATCTCGGCCCGTTCGTTAGCTTGTCAGGCGCTATCTATATTCGGCGACCATTCCGATGTGATGACCTGCCGCGCAACCGGTTTCGCCATGCTATGTTCGAACAGCATCCAGGAAGTCATGGACTTTGCACTCATCGCCCAACAGGCCACGCTGGCTTGCCAGGTGCCTTTCCTGCATTTCTTTGACGGCTTTAGAACCAGTAATGAAGTCCAGAAGGTCGAGCAGCTCACGCTTGACGATATGCGTGCGATGATCGATGACGAGCTGATCGCCAAACACAAAGCCCGTGGGCTGACGCCGGACCGGCCAATGATCTCCGGCACTGCCCAGAATCCTGACGTCTACTTCCAGGGCCGGGAAACGGTGAACAAGTACTATCTGGCTGCGCCGCGGATAGTACAGGAAACTATGGACAAGTTTTCCAGAATAGTGGGGCGACAATACCACCTGTTCGATTACATTGGAGCTGATGATGCGGACAAGGTGATCGTTATGATGGGCTCGGCGGCCGACACGGCCCACGAAACGCTCGAACATATGGTGGCGAACGGCGAGAAGGTAGGCGTGGTGAAAGTCCGGCTGTTCCAGCCGTTCAGCGTCGAGGACTTTATCGCGGCTATGCCGGTAACAACCAAGAAGATAGCGGTCCTGGACCGCACGAAAGAGCCTGGCTCGATAGGAGAGCCGTTATACTTGAACGTGCGCACGGCGGTAGGCGAAGCTATGGGCAAGGGCGAGGCGCCGTTCAAGGGTTACCCTGTCATTGTGGGCGGTCGCTACGGTCTCGGTTCGAAGGACTTCACGCCGGCGATGGTCAAAGCCGTCTTCGATAATCTCGACGCTGACAAACCGAAGTACGAGTTCACCGTGGGCATCATTGAAGACGTAACCAGCACAAGCCTGGAGGTCGATGAAACTTTCGACGTTCCGGACGAAGGATTCTTCTCGGGGCTCTTTTATGGACTCGGCTCGGACGGAACGGTCGGTGCCAACAGAAACTCGATCAAGATCATCGGTGACCTGACCGACAACTATGCCCAGGCATATTTTGTGTATGATTCCAAGAAGGCGGGAGCGGTGACGGTCTCGCACCTTCGGTTTGGAGACAAGCTGATTCGCAGGCCCTACCTCGTGAGCAAGGCCGATTTTGTTGCGTGCCACAACACGACATTCCTGGAGCAGTTCGATATGCTGACGCCGGCACGCGAGGGCTCGCCGTTCCTGCTGACCAGTAGCCACGGACCCGACGAAGTCTGGGACACGCTGCCGCAGGAAGTTCAGAAGCAGATTATCGACAAGAAGCTGAAGTTCTATGTTATCGATGCAATTAGCATCGCTCAGGACCTCGGCCTCGGCGCCCGGATAAACGTGATCATGCAGACGGCGTTCTTCAAGATCAGCAACGTCATTCCGATCGACACGGCCGTCAAGGCGATCAAGGACGCGATCAAGAGCAGTTACGGCAAGAAGGGCCAGAAGGTTGTCGATATGAACAACGCTGCGGTTGACGCGGCGCTCGATAATATCCGTGAGGTTGAGGTTCCGGGCGCGGTTACGAGCAAGACGAAGATGCGTCAGATGGTGCCCGACGATGCTCCCGACTTTGTCAAGGAAGTTACCGCCGAGCTTATGGCGTTCCACGGTGACGATCTGCCGGTCAGCAAGATGCCAGACGATGGCAAGTTCCCGACGGGCACGACAAAATATGAAAAACGTAACATCGCCGTCAACATTCCTCAGTGGGAGCCGGACGTCTGCATTCAGTGCGGTACATGCTCATTGGTCTGTCCGCACGCGACCATAAGAATCAAGGCTTACGATGAAGAACATCTCAAGAATGCTCCGTCAACATTCAAGTCCGCCGATGCAAAGGGCAAAGCTTTCTCCTCAATGAAGTTTACGGTTCAGGTGGCTCCCGAAGACTGCACGGGCTGCGGCGCTTGTGTGCTGGCCTGCCCGGCAAAAGAGAAAGATGAGAACAAAGAGCCGACCGGGCGAAGAGCAATCAACATGGTGTTTCAGGAACCGGTTCGCGAACCCGAGCGTGAGAACTACACTCATTTCCTGTCGATTCCAAATACGAACCCCGAACTGTTCAAAGCAGCGAGCGTAAAGGGGAGTCAATTGGTCGAGCCCTTGTTCGAATATTCCGGCGCCTGCGCCGGTTGCGGCGAAACAGCCTACGTCAAGTTGATGACGCAATTGTTCGGCGACAGGGCGTTCATTGGCAACGCCACCGGCTGCTCGTCAATCTACGGTGGCAATCTGCCTACTACACCTTACACGAAGGACGTCAACGGCAGGGGCCCCACTTGGAGCAACAGTCTTTTCGAGGATTGCGCCGAGTTCGCCATGGGTATGAGATTGACGGTCGACAAGTTCATGGACCGTGCCCTTGGCCTCTTAGAAATAGTTGCCGACAAGGGTTGTGTTGATGGAGGGTTGGCACAGGAAATCCGCCAGGCCGCTTTGGCTGACGATCCGGCGCAGTCTGCCGTCGATCAGCAGCGGGCGCGAGTGGATAAGCTCAACGCTCAATGTCGCAAGAGCGACTGTCCGCAGTGCAAGCATCTGTTGAGTGTTGCCGACTATCTCGTACGCAAGAGCGTCTGGGCTCTCGGTGGCGACGGCTGGGCTTACGACATAGGCTATGGCGGAGTGGACCACGTACTTGCCAGCGGAGCCAATGTCAACGTTTTGGTTCTGGACACAGAAGTATACTCCAACAC
>CAZLTY010000185.1:0-6413 GCA_964562575.1 uncultured Pirellulales bacterium | reverse complement strand
GGCGGACAAATGTCGAAGTCGACGCCAAGGGCGGCGGTTGCCAAGTTCGCGGCCGGAGGCAAACTAATGCCAAAGAAGGATATGGGACTTCTGGCGATGACCTACGGCAACATCTACGTTGCGAAAGTGGCGATGGGTGCTAATACCAGCCATACGGTAAAGGCCCTTGTCGAAGCCGAGAGCTATCCGGGGCCCTCGCTGATCCTGGCTTACGCCCACTGCATCGCGCACGGCATCAACATGACGGCGGGCTACGAGGAGCAGAAGAAGGCGGTCACCTGTGGTCACTGGCCGTTGTATAGATTCGATCCACGGCTCAAGGCGGACGGCAAGAATCCACTCCAGCTTGACTCGAAGGCTCCCACAACTGAGTTCGAAGATTATGCCTACGGCGAGAATCGTTATCGAACGCTCAAGCAGGCGAAGCCGGAAGTGGCGGCGGACCTGATGAAACTCTCGGCTAGTGACGCAGCCCAGAGATATGCTCTCATGGAACAGCTTGCGAACTTGAATTGCGACAAATAGGAAACTGGAGGTTTGGAGGAAAGAAGATGCCCACAATTAAGGATCAAGAATCAAAAGCTGTGACTTTGCAGTTAGTGCTTTGCGCGTTCGTTCTTGCGTTTACATTTGTCGGCTGTCAACAGGAGCAGCAACAAGAGAAGGTTGTGCTGGCTGCGGCACCTGAGCCTGTGAGTGTGTCTGTCTCGTCCGATTACGCGGCCCAGGCAATCGAGGCGGCAGGAGGATTGGATGCCTGGACCAGGACAAAAGAGTTGCAGCTCGAATGTGTAGTCACTCTCTATCAGCCTGACGGCAGCTATTACCTGAGCCAGCAGAGCTATCAGATTTATCCCTGGTCGAACTCGATTCAGATTTCCGCCGCCGAGCCGCAGGGGACGATCCTCTGGCAGTTGTCGAGAGGGCAATTTGACATATTGCAGGGCAGCGGCCAGATCGATGAATTGTCGCCCGCCGTGCCGGGCCGGTGTCTCGCTGAAGCGATACTGAACATCGTGACGGCGCCGGCGCGTTTCTTGGATGCTTCAGGGCGGTTTGTCAAGCAGGATTCAGCGGTCAAAATCCAGGGGCAATGGTATCACCCGATCGAGGAGGCAACCAAGTCGGGAATCCTCTCTGGCAGTGGCACGGCGAAAGCGGTTTTCTACCAGAACCGGGACAGCTCTCTAATCGATCTGCTTGAAGTCGCCTGTGCTGATACTGGCAAATCGCTGGCAGTTCGCGGGTATGACTACGACCAGATCGAGAAGGACGGGCTCCTGGTTCCGACGAGAATCGAGGTTTTCACTACTGACACACAGGGTGGTTCGCAGAGGCGACTGGTCAAGATAGACTTATCACAAGGCCGCAGCGGCGAAGTAAAACCCGCCGTGCTCGGTCAATCCTGACTTTTCAAAAGAGCGGCAGTTTCACCACTTGCGACTTTTGTCACGTGGTGTCATCCGAGCATTGGAGGCAACTGCATCCTTTTCCTTTGACGGTGTGGGATTTCTGCCGGCGCGCGGAGAAGTTCCGCCGGAAAAGGCACGTTAGGCCCTGTACTGGAACTGCAGCGATTATAGGCCTCAAAATCCACAGCCGATAGTGCGTATACCCCCTGCGAGGGGCGGTTCAACCACCTTGGACCGGAGGCATTTCCAGGTGATCAGAAGCGGTGCAACTGTGCGGTGGGCATATTGGGCCTGATAACTGCTTTATTAGGATGTTAATTGCTATCTCGACGGTCGAATCGCCAGGGCTGAGGGATGTCTCGGCGGCCTGAAACTGGGCCGGGCCGGCGCTGCGGATGTGCCTCGATCGCACCGTCACGGCAGCGATTCTGAGAGCAAAAATAGAGTTAAGCAAACACGGCTTTCAACCGATACATTTCATCGAGTGCAGACGTTTTCTCAGGTAATCTCCCTGGGTTCGGCAAAGACACGAAGCTCGGGGTTTTTTGGAAGTCTAACACTATGAAAAGGACGACAACCAGAGGTCGAGGCAGGAGTCAATCCTTGTTGTTTGTCGCCTTTCTTGCGCTTTGTCCTGGGCTGTTCTCCGGCTGCGGTAACAAGTTTTTTGACCCGACCCAGATAGGCAGATTTGGTCGCTTTCCTGCGGTCAACGTCATACTGGATTCACTCGGTGTGGCTGAGGAGACCCCGCTGGCCTGGGAAGGCGCCGAGGAACCGTCGCCGATAGATGTCGTTGCGACGGAATCGGATTATGCACTGCGATCCGGCGATCTTGTGCGCGTCGCCATCGTCGATTTGCTTCGAGAAGGAGTTACGTATGTAAACGATCATGTTGTTACCGAGACGGGTAAGATATCCGTTCCTGAGGTTGGCGTCGTCCAGGTCGCGGGTTTGACTGAGACACAGCTCGAAGAGGAGATAAAGCATATCCTCTCGCCGAGTATACTGAAGCAGCCGTCGGTGACGGCAACGTTGGTCAACTCTCAGCAGCGCGCGTTTTCAATATTAGGTGATGGTGTGCGCTTTCCGAGCAGGTATCCTATTCCGAGATACGATTTCAGACTTGCCGACGCTCTTGCGACAGCGGGCGGGTCGAGTCAGTTCAACGTGAGTTACATTTACGTTTCACGGTTGGCTGGCGGCCCAGGCGAGGACCCTGACGCTATCGACCCAGGGTTCGGCGAACTCGAATTGCAGATTATCGAGCCCGAGGCTGCGGCACCGAAGCTTCACAGCCGCAAGCGGCCCGACCCGCAGACCCAACGCTGGTGGCCGGCAAGCAATGTGGTCATAGCGTCCTCTGAGATGGTTAGCGAGACTGAATCTTCCAAACCGCCAAGACGTTCCTGGCAGTTTGACCCTGTCACATCCACCTGGAAATACGCCCCGGACCGAAGTGACCTTCGCGAATCGGCGGCCCCTCCTGCTGAGATAAAGGACGAGCCAGCAGGTGTTGACGACATACTTAAAAGTCTGCGCGATCGCTCCGGCGGTCAGGCCACGAGCGCACGCGGGAGTGTCGAAGAGTCCTTCGCATCTCGCCGGGTGCCGCCGCGTACGGTAAACAGAATAGACGATCGAGCAAAGCTACAGGATGCATTGACGTCCCCCGTGACACCAACGGCTGCAAAGGCAACAAGTGGATCGTTGTCCCAGCATCCCCCGGCGGATGTCGAGTGGGTCTTAGAGGACGGAATTTGGGTCCAGAGGCAAGTAGAAAAGCCCAAGCCTGTTGAGCAAGAGCCTGCCGGGCATATCGAGTGGGTATTCCGCAACGGCAAGTGGGTTCCCATTCAAGTCGGCGCGGCCGAGCCTGCCGAGCCGGTGATAAAAGTTGAGCCCGATCAGCAGGTAGGCGCTGCGCCCGGAGAGAAGCTGCCGGTGGCCGCCGCCGAGCAGGCCAGAACACGGCTGATAAGGATTCCCGCAGACAAACTGTCCATCGGTGACCCGCGGTACAATATTGTAATAAAGCCCGGAGATTCTATCTTCGTGCCTGTCGATATTGTCGGTGAATTTTATGTCATGGGCAACGTCAACCAAACTGGCGCAGTCTTGCTCACGGGCCGGCCCATGACTCTCAAGCAGGCCATTGCTGCTGCGGGCGGCCTGGGGCCTCTGGCATGGCCCAAGCGCTGTGAAATTGTCAGAAGAATCGGCAGAGCGGAGGAACAAATCGTGATGGTGGACCTGGACAAGATAGCCAGCGGCGAGCAGCCAGACTTCTTCATCAAACCGCACGATCTGATCAACGTCGGGACACACGCAACCGCCAGATGGCGTGCGGTTCTGCGAAATGCATTCAGGGCGACCTATGGCTTCGGTTTTGTTTACGATCGTAACTTTGCCAACAAGGATTTCTTCGGACAAACATTTAATCCTGTAACCCCCTGGAAGTGGGACAAGGTATTCTAAAGAAGAATCTTTGGTCATGCTGGAGAATATTGTTTCATTTACTGCGCTGAACCGTGACACAGGAACACAGCTTCAAAAAGAGCGCTGGCGCGAGCTTCCAACACATGTGTATGTCAAGATACTCATCTTAGGGGTGCTATTTGGTTTCCTTTTCCGCAGCGAAATAGACGACATCGTTAGCCGGTGGGTCACCGACAGCAGCTGGTCCCATGGCTTTCTTATTCCGCTCTTTAGTCTGTATTTCATCGATCAGCACAAACAGGAGATCTTGAACCACCGGACCAGGCCCAGTTATCTCGGTCTGGTTCTGTTGATTTGCGGCATTCTGTTCTATCCCTTCAACATCGTCCACCTCCAATACGGTTATCTGCGTCCGATGGTCATGATTGCGACACTCGGTGCGACCGTGCTGTTTCTGGGCGGCTGGCATCTGGTGAAATACACCTGGCTGCCGATCGCCTTTCTGGTCTTTGCCGTGCCTTTGCCTCAGAGATACTACAACAGCTTGACAGATCCGATGCGACGGTGGGCCGCCACAGTTGCGAGCGGCTTGTTGAATCTGATTCCCGACCTGGAGGCCTCAGCCACCGGTAAAGTCATAGATGTGTTCTACAGAGGACAGTCTTTGGAACCGGCACTTGACGTCGCAGAGGCGTGCAGCGGGATGCGGCTTCTGCTGGCTTTTGTGGCTTTAGGGGTTGCAATGGCTTATCTGCACGAGCGTCGGCTTTGGCAGCGGCTGGTTCTTGTCGCCAGCACTGTGCCGATTGCGATAGCGTGCAACATCGTGAGGGTCACGGTCACGGGCTTCATCTACATCCTGATACACCCTGAATATGCACAGGGCATCTACCATGACATGCTCGGCATGGCGATGTTGCCGCTGGCCTTCGGTCTGTACGGACTTCTTGCATTATTCATGTCGAATCTGTTCATAGACGAATCCGACGCAGTTGCCGCCGACATCGTGGTTGCCAAACGTGATACATGATGAAATACGATACCAAGAACATACGAGTTTATGCACAGCCGGCTTTCTTGATCTGTGCGCTTGTCCTGGCGACAGGCGGGGCGGGTATGTCGATGACCATGAAGAGGCTCGGCATAATCTTGAAGAAAGAACCGCTGCCGTTACGAAAGTCTCTCGATCTTCTGGACGAAGGAGACTTGGGCCCCTTTAGAGTCGTGCCTCCGAAGCTCAGGATTGAGAACAAGGATGTACTCAGAGCGCTCGGCACCAGGGACTATATTCAATGGGTTTTGGAAGACAGCGAAGAGGCGGTCGGCAGTCCGGTCAAGAGATGCCTGTTGTTCATTACCTACTACCGGCTTGCCGACAGAGTTCCACACGTGCCGGAGGAATGCTGGACCGGCGGCGGCTATCAGAAACTGAGATCAGAGGGCGTAACATTCGAGATAAGCGATAAGATCAGCTTCGAGGCGAATATCTCAGCAAAGTACCTTGTCTTTGGCCCTAAAAAGACAAGCCTTTGGCGGAACAGGGTGAGAATCCCGAGCTTGTATTTCTTTAGGGTAAACGGACAATATGCGCCCAGCCGCGAGCAAGCCCGGATCGCCCTGAACAAGAACCTTTTCGGCGAGTCTTCGTACTTCTGCAAGGTAGAGTTGGTTTTTAACAGGAGTTCCACCGTACCGGGCAAGGAAGCTGTAGTCAGGGCGAGCGAGAAGCTGTTGGCTGTGATTTTGCCCATTTTGGAACGCGAGCACTGGCCGAAATGGCAAGAGTAACGCTCAACAGGCTGGCGCATCCACAATAGAAGAAAATATATCATGTGAGGTTAAGTTATGACTATAGGGAGGCTAAACAGGAAGGTCGCATTCATCGGTTTTGCAGTCGCTGCGTTCTTGCTGCTGGCTGTCATCGTAGTTTTTCTGCGCTTGCGTCAGGGCCCGAAGGAATTCATCGGGGACGCCGAAGTTGCGATCGAGGCGGCCCGTGAGGCGACGGATGAGCAAACAAAGGAAGAAATGTACAAAAAGGCCGGGCGCAGTTTTCTCAACGCATACGACAGGGCGAAGACCGATTCTCTCAGAGAAGAGATTCTTCTGAGCATGCTGGACATGTATATCGAGACCAACGAGTGGAACTTTATCCTTGCATGCTGGGAACGCCTGATCAAGGTAAATCCGAACAATGCGAATGCTCGATACGGTCGTCTGCAGTACTTCTACATACTGGCCGACAGCGGTGACCACAGATATTGGCCACAGGTACAGCAGCAGACGTCTGAGTTTCTGAAAGTGGCAGAGCAAGCCGGTCTGCTCACAGAAGCCAGGGCCAAATGGAACGTCTCAGGGGCCGAGCCCGAAGCGACCGGACCGCGGCAGTTGGGTCCGTACTTGTATCTGCTCAGGGCAAGAGCCGCCTTCGAGATGGCGCGTCTCGGAGCAGTGACAAACAAAGCCGAGTCGCTTGAGAAGGCCATTGGTGATTTGAAGAAAGTGCAGGAGCTTGAGCCGGACAGCATCGATGCTTACCTGTATCTGGCCCGGGTGGCTATC
>CAZLTY010000184.1:0-9551 GCA_964562575.1 uncultured Pirellulales bacterium | reverse complement strand
GAGGAGCAACTCCATGAAGCTCAAGTCCATGCAAGTCAAGAATTTTAAGTGTATCGAAGACTCGAGGCGGTTCGATATTTGCCCGGTGACATGTCTGGTGGGCCAGAATGAAGCAGGCAAGACCTCGCTGCTGGAAGCCCTGCACAAGCTGAATCCGGACGTGGCTGAGCTGGGCGAATTCGACGTGCTGCTGGAATATCCCAGACGACGCCGCAAGGAGTACGAACTCCGCATCGGCGGCGAGTCGGATGACGCACTTATTACCGAATGGCAGCTCGAAGATAAGGACGCAGAAGCACTCGACAGGATACTCGGCCCAGGCACTGTGAAATCCAGGATGGTGGAGATCCGCAAAGGGTATTATCCGGGATCGTGGTGGACTTTCGAAGGCGCAGAGCCGCTGCAAACGGATTCTCTGCCCGAATCGACCCAGAGCGAGCTGGAAGTGCTGCTGCCGAAGTTCCTGTATTTCGAGAAGTGCAATATTCTGGACGGACGGGTAGCCATCGATTTCCTCATCAAGAAGCAGCAACGTGGAATGCTGTCGGGGCAGGAACGCGTATTCCTGGCCTTGCTCGACCTAGTCGGAACAAAGCCCGAACTCTTGGCGAGCATCCAGAATTCGGAGGAGCTGACTGCCGATCTGGAGGCGGCCTCGGCACCCATAACCGATCAGATTGCCAGGCACTGGAGTCAAAACACATCTTTGCGAGTGTCCTTCCAGTTGCATCCGGGAAAACCACAAGATCCGCCGCCGTTCGACGAGGGATATGTATTGGAGACGCGTATCCTCAACACCAGGCACAACATCACGCTGAACTTCGACGAGCGAAGCACAGGGTTCGCGTGGTTCTTTTCGTTTTTGGTGTGGTTCTCACAGGTCAAGAGAGCCTTCGGAGATAACCTTTTCGTGCTGCTCGACGACCCAGGTATCGGGCTCCACGCTCGGGCGCAGGAGGACCTTCTTCAGTACATGTCGCGCGAGCTTGAGCCGCATTACCAGATTGTTTATACGACGCATTCGCCATTCATGATACATGCGAACAGCCTGGCCCAATGCAGGACAGTGGAAGATATTGTCGTCGCCGGTGATCGCGGCGAGGAGAAATACCTCGGCACCAAGGTCGGGCAAAAGATACTCAGCACGAATCCCGATACGCTCATCCCCCTGCGGGCAGCGCTCGCCTACGAGATAACTCGATCAATGAACAGCCGCAAGGTGCTGCTGGTCGCAAGCCCTGCTGATGCGATGTATCTGAACTGGTTCTCGCAGCGACTGGCTCAAGAGAACCGCCCCTGCCTGGGGCCCGATTGGTCGATCGTGCCGTGCGGGGGCGGCGAGAGGATCGGGGCCTTCCTCGGCCTGTTCGGCGCCAACGAGGGCAACGTGGTAGTACTGATGGACGTCGCCGGCGGCCAAGAGAAACTCGAGCAACTGTCGGACCCGAAGATTCTGCGCAGCTCTCGAATCCTCACCATGGACAAGTACATAAACGCCGATGAAGGGGGCATTGAAGATTTGATAGGCACCTCAACGTATGTTGGACTTGTGAATCTGTGCTACAAGCTGCCGCGAAGGCATCGCCTGCCTGTCCTGGACCCACTGGAAGAGCCGAAGCGCCTTTTCCGGCAGGTCGAGGAACATTTTGCAACCGTCGGGCTGGGTCTCGGCACTTTCGACCGCTATAGGCCTGCCGAATTCCTTGCCGAGAATGCCAAGAAGTGTGCCAAAAAGCTGCCCGATTTGTCCGGGGCGATGGACCGTTTTGAGAGAGTTTTCGCCGAAATAAATACGTTGCAGAGCGGTGGACTTGATTCCGTCAGCCCAGTCGACACGTCGGGCCAGCGGCGCCGAATCGGCGAGATCACCTCGACCGAAAGATCGAGCCGATTGATCCAAGCCGAGAAAGTGTAGTGTGCGATCCGGCCTCTCCAGGTCAGTGTATGGGCAGGCCGAAGGATTCTAAAAACCAGGCTCTTACCGCCTCAAACCGAGCAGGCGCAAGAGGTGTTTCTGCTGAGAAAGATCGGGCGCGACGATGTGTGCGCCGGCGTTTATCAGGCGGGTCCGCTTTTCGCTGTTTAGGCCGTGTCGGCGGATCTCATCGCTGGCGATCCCCACGGCGATTCCGTCGCGTTTTCGGCATTCTCTGATCTCGACGGGACCGTCGCCGAAGACCGCTAATTCGGGGCCTTGCAGATTGTTCTCGGTCATTATTTTCTCAATGACCATTTTTTTGGAATATTTGGCGATGTCACCTACGCTGCCGTAAATCCTGCCCTCGAAAAGATCGGCATAGCCCAGCGCTCCGGATTCGGCCGCGACGTCCTGGCAGTCCGTCCCGCTGGCGAGGTACAGTCTTATGCCTCTCTGCTTCAAGGCTCTCAGGAATTCCAACGCACCTTTGATTGTGTAGTCATATATGTCGAGTTCGCCGCACTCGAACCTCTCGATCCGCTTGTTGACAACCTCCATCAGGGCATCGTTGTAGATCTGCTTGTAGCCGAACTTGTCGTGGATTTTGTCCGCCGGGACCAGGTCGAATTCTGCGACCATCTCAACCAAAGCATCCAACTGCACGATCGTCTGGATGCCGGTCGACTTGTCGATGTAATCAAGGACACGATTCCGCGCCTTGTGATAGAGCGTCTCGTCAGCAGTCTCGTAATCGTCGCCGAGAATCGCCTTTGTCATCACGGGGGCCATTATTTCCTCCCAGCCCTGCCGCAGCGTACTTATGGTCCCGTCGTGATCGAAGACTGCGTGTCTTATCTGACCAGGCAGTATTGACTCGCAGCACAATTCTATTTCTGTGTCCTCGTAATAGCGGGCACTGCGAATGTCGAAGGCAAGCTCCGGTTGATAAATATAATCCGGGTCCTTGCCGATTTCGATGATTTCCACGGCCGACGCGGTGCCGGTCTGGAACAACTTTTGAACGGTAACAGCCGCCGCGCAGTTGGCGAACTCGGCAGCCTCGGCAGGCCCGACACCCGCCCCCAGGCACAGGGCAATCGCACTTGTCACCGTGTCTCCGGCCCCGACGATATCGAGCTTTTTCAATAGTTGGATACCCGGGACCTCGTGCACGCCCTCGGAATCAATGGTTACTATGCCTCGCGCACCCCTTGTCAGAAAGACCGGCTTGTTGAACTGTTTGTACAGGTTCCCTGCGTATTTCTTGACATCGGCGAACGTGAGAACATCGTCCAGCTTGACGTCGACGTTGTTCAGGCGCGCCGCTTCGAAATCGTTTGTCTTGCGATAGATGTCCTTGAATTTGTGGCCAAAGTGCCGGGAGTCGAGCAGGACGGCTTTGTCGGCAAACTCTTCGAACAAAGCGTTGGCTCCGTCGATGAAAGACTCGTTAGTGATCGAGCCGGGAACCTGCTGGTTTACGATCAACGAATCCGCCGTCTTCAGCGCATTTCTTATCCCGTCCAGGATGGCCCGGTCGGTCGCCTCGGTTCGCTTGTTGAAAAAACCGAAGTCCATCCTCGGCTGTTCACTACCCTCAAGATACGGCTTGCCAAATGCTACAGTATCGAAGTCCTTCTTTTGAACGACCAGGCAAGTCGTATCAACACCCAGTTCGTTGAACTGGCGAGCCAGTTCCCTGCCGAAAATATCGTCTCCGATAACACCTATGACCTGAATAGCCGCCGGTTCGAGCGCAGCGAGATTGGCGACGACGTTCGAGGCGCCGCCGAGCGAATAGTAATGTTTGCCGACCGCGCGTGCCTGCAGGCCGGTTTCAAGCGAGACCTCCGAGCCGCGAGGATCGAGCACCCAGTAGACGTCGAGACAGAAGTCACCGTAGACCGCTACTTTCACGTTCTTGATACGAGCTGCAATTTCGGCGATGCGCTCCTCTTTCATAGTCAAGCACCTTCTTGTCACAATTGTCCAATAATCTTCTGATAGAGCAGTGGAAATGTCTGTTTTTGGTTGCCTTCAATGTAAAAGCCCTTACCGGCAAAGGCCTGGGGGATACGGGTCGCAACGCTCTTCTGATCACGGTAGTAATAGCCCTGCAAAGACTCGTCGTTCATCGCGTCGGGATTGTGCTTACGGAGGTCAAAATCAGCGGTGATGATACTGTTCGGAACCTTGCCCGCATTGGCGGCCATCGAGACGGCCTTGAGAAGGACTTCCGGGCCCGTCACGGCGCTTCCGATATTTATGAGGACGCCGCCGTCCGTGAACTTGGTTATTTCCTTCGCGTAAATGAGGAAATCCCGGCCTGAGCAGCCGCCTTTGGCCTGACCGTCAAAGGACGGGTGCTGGTCAATTACGTCTGTGCCTATCCCTGCGTGAACGGTGAAAGGAACGTCGTTTTCGTAGCAGGCGGCGAGGACACTGACCTCGGGGTGGGCAAAATCCTTCGGCGAATTGCCTTTCGCGACCGCGGCAAGAATCTGATTGCGGAAATCCTCGTCAAGGATCATTCTGCCAAGCGACTCACCACAGCCGAGCTTGCGTTTATTGCCTTCGGACAGGGCACAATTGATATAGGCAAATTCGTGAGCCATCCCAAACTGGCCTTTGTCGAGAGCGTCGGGGACATTTTCACTGGTCTGGCCTATCAGAGCCAGTTCAAAATCGTGGATGGCAGTAGCACCATTGCCGGCAACCAGAGTCACAAACGATCGCCTCACAAGGTCGGCGAGCAAAAGACCAAGACCGTTCTTTATCAAATGGGCACCGGAGAAAACGACGACGGGCTTGTCGGACTTCCGGCACGAAACGATCGCCCGGGCAACGGTCTCGATATCGCAGCAGGTTCTATCTGGCAACCCGATGGTGATCTTGTCAAGGTCTTCGGGCCGGACAAGGTCATCGAGCGTAACCTTGTTGGACCGGGCACACAAGGGGTAGGTGTTGATTTGACCGATGTCGAATACGTTGTATTTGCCGTCGTAGTCCATACAATAGGTTTCCGCCATCAAAGCTTTTCAAGCAACTTCTCAAGCCGCCCTATGGACTGCACCATGCAACGAATGGTGTGATAGTTGACTTTCCACGAATGGCTCATGTGCGTCCAGATCGGCTCGCCCTCTCTGGTCAACAGGGGCCACCACTCGCCAACGGGATGATTTATCATCTTGTCGAAGACGAAACGGTGCACGTTTTCGTATGCGTCCCAGTATCGGTCGGGGCCAAAACGCAGACACGCATCCAGCATTCCGATCATCACTTCGGCCTGCTGCCAGAACTCCTTTTCCATATCGTGAACGCCGCCTGCATGGGGGCCCTCCACGTAGACGCCGCCATATTCCGGATCGATGCCGTTGGTCAGTCCGTGATCGGTCGCCTTCTTGATGACATCCTTGTACTTCTCGAAGCAACCGCCCATGATGTCGGTGGCATGGGCGAGCAACCAGGCAAACTCGACATTGTGCCCGGCCGAGGTGTTGTCGTCGGCGTTGTCTTTTTGTCCACCCTCAGCGAAGCGGTCCCAGCCCCAGACGATGTCGAACTTGATCTGCGGCGCAACCTTCCAGTCAGGCGTAAACTGTGGTATACCGGTCGCGTACTGTGGGTGCAGAATTCTCTCTATCAGAAGATCGATATCTTCGATGAGCGTTCGGCGGTGGATGGATTGACCCGTGCATTCGTAGAGCGTCGTGAACGCTTCCATCAGGTGCATGTGGACATCAAGGGTCTTTCTGTCTCCTCCGCCGCTGCCCGGACCGCACAGGTCCCAGTTCCTCTCGAACATCTCGAAGTAGCCACCATACATTGTATCGGCGGCGTGTTTCTTTAGCAGATCAAAGGTTCTCTCGGCGTATTCGACGCCGCGGGCGTCTTGCGTCGCCATGGTATATTCGCTGAAAGCGTACATGATGAAAGACAAGCCGTAGAGGATCTTCTTGTCGCAGGTGACATTGCCCGCACGATCGGTAATCCAGAAGAATCCGCCGTGCTCGGTGTCCCACATCCTGTCGATGAGAAAATCGACGCCGTGCCTGGCGTATTCGGCGCATCGGCCCCCGCCGAAGCCGGCGCGGTGAGCGGACGCCATGGAATAAACTGTGCGGGCCTGGGCCAACATGGATTTTTCATCCTCGCCGCTGTCGTTACCGTCCTTGTCGAAGTGAGTAATGAAGCCGCCATTTTCGTCGTCCTTGCACCGGTCCAGCCAGAAAGGAAGCAACTCGCCGGTCAGATGTTGCCTGCATTCTTCGAGACAGGCCGACACTTTCTTTATATCAATCGCCATTTCAAAATCCTCTCAATCAAACGCCCAATATCCGTCATCAACATATCCATACATCCAGGGAATTGCAGTATCTTATACCCTTGAAGGGTAGTAAATTCCCGCGGGCAAAACGATAACCTGTTATTGTGAAGCCACTTGCCCGCGCAAGAACGGAAATTTTCAATCTGGAACACTATAACAGGAAGGCCGGATGACAGCAACGGATATTCGGATGAATCTGTGCGCAACCGGCATCTCTGGCCGGGTACGTTACAGAACTGATATGTCACGCGAGGCTCAAGAATCGCGCAACGGACCAAGACCCTAGGCTTTGTCGGAAAACTCCGTCGTTGGGTGCGAGATCGAGCGCTTTTTCGCCTGGCAAAGACAGCGAAGCAGGCGATATTGGTTCTGTCGTCGATGTCCGCCTCCGGCGGAGATGCAGCCAGAGAGAGAATAAGCCGCTCGAAGCCAGATCGAGCTTTCAGACAGAGCCTAACTGCTTGAAGCATTTCTTCGGCAAGCTTACGCACCGGCCCAATACAATGAGCTGCCGACGTAAAATCCTCTGAGGTGACCAATCAATAATCATTAATCATTGATTATTTCTTGACCGGATCCGGAAGAGGAACAGGTGCCGTGCGTTTGGCTCCGTCGCTGTCTGTGCCGTAGTCGAATCCGAGCTTGGAGGGTAACTGGCCGGCCGCGGCACCGTTGCCGAGCAATCTGTTGTGCTCGTCCGAGATGGCCGTTAGGTTGGCTCGCTCGATGGCCCTTCTGAAAGTCGTTTGCGGCGTGCCCAAAAGCCTGCTGATGCACTTTTCCTGAACCTCGACCAACACCGAAGCCAAATGCCCTTTCTGGGTGTTGTTCAAGACGTCCTGGCCCTTGAGATATCTCTGTATCGCATAGGAATACAACTGCGCGAATCGCTGAGCGATGGCGGGCTTGCCAAGGCTCGCCGGCATCGCACCGCCGGGCCCCTGCGAAGACAGGGGCAGCTTGCTTTCCAGCAATTTCAAGAGGGCAATCTCGGAAAGCTCATGCTTGATGGTCCAGTCTGCATATCTCTTTATCCGCATGTCGGCTACCTGCAGCAGCAATCCCTCGCCCTGCGGTATGTTTACTGTGGCCGCAAATTTGGCGATCAGAGCCACCGTCTCGGAGTTGCTAGTATCAACCAGACCCTTCAACTGCCCCGCGATGCCCGTTGCCGGTCCCGGGTCCGACGCTGCCCCGGCGTTCAACTGTTGTACGACTGCCGGGTTCGTTAGACAATGGACGGCCCAATATCGAACGACGGCATTGGCATCTTTCAGGTTCGCCAGAGCCAAATCCGCCAGCCCAAGGTCCTCCAGAGCATCTATCAGAATCAGAAGATTGATGATTACGTTGGTCTTGCGCTGCTCGGGCCTGAGTTCCTGCGCTTTGCCGAAGCCTGCCTGGATATGCTTAAGAGCAAATTGTGAAAACTGCTGTGCATACTGGGCCTGGGTGCCTCTTCTGCTGACGATGACCGAGCGATTTCTCGCAATGGTCGTAAAATCTCTCTCCCTGACCAATTCCTGGACCGCCTCGGAAAGAAAATCGTCAATAACCTTGAAATCCTGGGGTTCTAGCACCGTTTTTTTGAGCACTGCATCAATGGCCCTCGTATCAGCAGCCATCACACTCGAATCTATCGCCAAGACAAGAAATGCCACGAGAACAGCAAAAAACGTTAGTTTTACCTTCATTTTGCAAACACCCTAAAAAAAAGCCGACTCCGAGTTAGACAGTCTCCAGCAGATATCTGCATTAGACACTACCCACTTTAACTTTAAAGCCGCCTTTTGTCAAGTCATTTCGGCTCAACAGATCAATAAGTGCCATTTTTGGCCTCCGGTTTGCTTTTCGACTTTGACTTTCAGAGGAGAACTGATAGAGTCGGACCCATACTGTGTGAAGCCCAGGCATACGCGCCGGCGGGCACGCACAGTGGGAAGAAAGAATATGGGATTCTCCATCAAGTGACCGAACTACCCTCAAAACTCGTTCGCATCGACCCTTTTCGCCTGCGGATCAAACGCACGGGGGCGATGGTGACGGACGCGACCATCTTCGCATCGAGAGCTATCAAACTCGAACCGGATGCGGTCCGCCAACTTTGTGACGCCGCGTCTCTGCCGGCGGCGAAGAAAGTCTGTGCGACCGCCGACATTCACGTCGGTTTCGGCGTACCTATCGGCGCGGTCATAGGACTCGGCGGCGCTATCATGCCCGCCGCCGTCGGCTATGACATAAACTGCGGCATGCGACTGCTGCACACGCCCTTCTCGAAAGGACAGGTCGACACCGACAGGATCGCCGCCGATATCGCCCGCGATGTCCCGCTCGGTGAAGGCAGAGAGAATCTGCAGTTGGACAAAGCGGGAATCGAGGCTGTTGTCCGCCAGGGAGTCGCCTCAGTGCCGACACTGGCGCAAAAGAGCGGTCACAGGGCATGGGAAGCCTTCGACCCTGATCAATTCACAGATGATCTCGAAAGAATCGAGCAGAACGGCCAGATGCCCGCCGATCCGGGCGCGATTCCGAAGATCGCAATGCAAAAAGGACGCAATCAGCTCGGCACACTCGGAGGCGGCAATCACTTCATTGAAATTCAGTACGTCCAGGAAATATTAGACCCGACCTTGGCCAAGGCGTTCGGACTCTTTGCCAATCAAATCGTCGTGATGATACACTCGGGCTCGCGCCGGTTTGGCTATGAGGTTGCCGATGAATACATGAGCATCGCCGCCGGCAGGTGCGAGAATGCCGGGAAGCCCAAAATGCTGTCGTATCTGCCCGCCAACAGCGGCGCAGGCAGGAAATATATTGCCGCGATGGGAGCCGCGGCCAACTTCGCGTTTACCAATCGCCACATCATGGCGCTGCTCGTGAGGCGCTGCTTCAACAGGATGTTTGGCCCCACGCCTCTGAAACTCGTTTACGATGTCACGCACAATATGGCCAAGCTCGAAGAACACGGCGGCGCAAAGCTCTGGGTCCACCGCAAGGGCGCGACCCGCGCCTTCGGCCCCAAGCGCATGGCGGCCGGCCTCTTCGCTCAGACGGGCCAACCGATAATCACCCCCGGCTCTATGGGAACCGCGAGCTATCTGCTCGTCGGCACGGGTAAGTCCGAAGAATCTCTATGTTCGGTCAATCACGGCGCGGGCAGAGTAATGAGCCGAACCGCCGCTCGCGGAAAGTCGCGCAGAGGCAGGGTCGTGGCCGAGGCGCTGATCATCGACGAGCAGTTCAAGCGCAGCATGCAAGGCGTCAAGCTGATCACAGTTGACAGGCGCAAAATAAAGGAAGTAGCTC
>CAZLTY010000183.1:0-9562 GCA_964562575.1 uncultured Pirellulales bacterium | reverse complement strand
GGCACTTGCTCAAGACACATCCATTTTACTTCTGGACGAGCCGACGAGCTTTCTGGATCTGAAGCATCAGGTCGGCATATACGATTTGCTCAAGACCGCCCAGCTTGAGAAAGGCAAGACAATCATTGCGGTAACACATGACATCAACCTGGCCAGTCAATATTGTGACGAAGTATTGCTTCTCGGCGCCGACGGCAGCTATCACACCGGCAAAACTGAGTCAATTCTTTCCTGCGACCTGATCGAGAAAGTCTTTGACGTCGAGGTCTATGTGGGCAAAATCGGCCGGGAGAATTTCTTCATCCCTCTGGGCAAGTTTGCAAAGGACAGCGGAAAAACCGGCAAGGGCCAGCCATTGTTGTGATCGTATCTGCCTAAAATACAACAATTTACGTATAAATTGATGATTTGGATTGAATTACTCCATTAGGTCGTCTATACTTACGGGTTTGAATAGAGATACTAAGAGATGACAGCAATGTTTGGTACACTGTGAAATGCTGCAATAGGGTTTCACGCAGATGCACGTGAAGTAGTTTAGGTGCAAGAAAGGTTGACGTAAAAGTGGCACAGAAACGCAAGAAGGTATCCAGAAAGCAAGTAAGCTCGACTCGGACCAAAAAGCGTGGTCTAACCACCACCGACAGAGGGCATTTCAAGCAAGTACTGCTGCAGAAACGCAGGGAGATCCTGAGAAATGTAAGCGAGTTCGAAGACGAGGCCTTGAGGAAATCCCGGTTGGACGCATCCGGAGACCTCTCGAGCATGCCGATCCATATGGCCGATATCGGAACCGACAACTACGAGCAGGAATTTGCTCTGGGGCTGATGGACAGCGAAAGGAAGCTGCTCAGAAAGATCGATGATGCGCTGGTGCGCATCGAGAAGAAAACTTATGGCGTTTGCGCAGGCACCGGCAAGCCGATAGCTAAAGCTCGGCTTGAAGCTCAGCCTTGGGCCAGGCACTGCGTTGATTACGCCCGAATGCTCGAGCAGGGCCTTGTCAGAGAGCAAGAAAAATAGACGCCAGGTATGAAACACTTTTGTCCGGTCTGTCGCAAGACCGTCAAGACGTCAGTTCAAGGAAAATCCGGAGCCGAGAACTTCTTTCCATTCTGCTGCCGGCGGTGCAAGCTGGTGGATCTGGGCGCCTGGCTTGATGCCGAGTACAAGATAGCCTCCAAATCTCAATGCGAAGAATCCACAGAATCACTCGACGCTGGTGAAGTTCCTTCTGATGATTCGTGAACAAGGGCCGTCAGAGACAATTTCCTGGAGAATGTGTTGAAATCGGCCGACAATACGTTATATATGTTTTCGTTCGTTTTCAACCGGACTAGGAGCCTGTCGGGGAACTCGATCTGGCTTCGAGCGGCCCTTTTTCCGCCTGGCTACATCCGGCTGTATCGACGATAAAACCAACATCGCCTGCTTCGCCGTCTTTGCCAGGCGAAAAAATTGCTCGATCTCGCACCCGACGACGGAATTCTCCGACAGGCTCCTAGCGGCTGTCTGGAACACGCGCAAGTCAGTCTGACCGTGCTGCACTTTGCTCAGTACGTTCCCGGCGTTCCCAACGTTCCCCACATGCTGCTGGCGATCTGGAAGATCATATAGATGATCATGATGCAAATCAGGAAATACACGAAGCGAGGGAACCAGCGGGAGAACTCGCCAAACCAGAACTCCGCCTGTTCGGTATAGGTGTCTGCGAGGCGTTTTGAAATGTCGTCGAGCTGGCCCGTTTCCTCGCCTACCTTCCACATCTCGACTAGTTCGAGGGGAAGTTTTGGCGATAGTCCTTCGCCTATAGTCCCGCCGGCCCTGACACTCTTGACAGCAGGCCGGAACATATCGCCAACAACGAGATTGCCCGCTGCAGAAATCGACATCTCGACACAATCGGTGACGGGCACGCCCGCCTTGCAGAGCATGTGGAAGGCCCAGCAGTATCGGCTGAGGGCGAGCTTGTACATCGCCCTGCTGAAAACAGGGATGCGCAGGACCAGACTGTCCAGCGCCCTGCGAAGAGGCCCCGTCTTGGGCGTAAAGCGAATGATCAGGACGATGGCAACAGCCGGGATAAGGAACAGCAAGATTATCCGACCTACTGTTCCCAGATACAGATTTACATCCCATCCGCCCAGCACGAGACGGCGAAGCGGGAAAACGAAAGCGGCAATGACAAGGACCAGCGCCGGAAGCATTAACCCCGATAGCATCTTTTTGAGCATTCGATGAGATACCTCCCGCCACTTGGACAGAAGCCCGATCAAATCCGGGAGATTGCCGGACTTCTCGGCAACCTCGACGAGCATCACATCAACGGGGCCGAACATCCGGGGATACTTGACCATTGTTTCGGCCAGGGGATTGCCTTGCGAGACGCCATCGGCCAGGGCGAGGAAGGCCTTTCGCATGCGCGGCTTCATGCCCGGGGTCACGGTCTTGAGCGAACGCAGCACGGGAACGCCGGCATCGAGCATTGATGAGAGATTGTGATAAGCCATGGCAAGGTCATCAGGCATCGAAAGCTTCCTCTATAGGGTGTTTCATAATATCCCAGAATAACCAAATCAGGCGAAAATGTCAAATGGCAGTGTGAATTCATTGAGCTTCAAATCCAGTTAATGAGCCGAAAAAGAAAAGAACTTGTATCGTGGATTAAACGGCGTATAATCGTGCACCGCAGATTAACAACCTGCGCCGGAAGAGATGCCATGGCTGATTCGCCAGGCAACAATGGAGAATTCATGTGGGTCGATTACGTCAAGACGTCCCGAGGGCCGTAGACAGGACGTAAATTCGACAGGCAGCGTGCGAAGGATTCTTGGAAGAAAATAACGGTTTTTGCGAGGGCGTAAAATGGGTATCGACTGGGAAGCTATCTTAACCAAGATGTACGAGTTTCTGGCCACCTACTGGCTTAAAGTCGTCGCCGCGATTATAATCCTGGTTGTGGGGCGATGGGTGGCCAAATTTGTTTCCAAAGTGGTCGCCAGAGGTATGACCAAAGCAAAGGTCGACGCAACCCTGGCCAATTTCACGCAGGATCTGTGCTATGTCGCGATGCTGGTGTTTGTTGTGATCGCCGCATTGGGCAAGCTGGGCGTGGATACGGCCTCATTTGCCGTCGTTGTGGGGGCGGCCGGTTTGGCTATCGGCTTTGCCCTGCAAGGCTCGCTGGCCAGCTTCGCAGCGGGAGTGATACTCATAATTTTCAAACCGTTCAAGGTCGGCGACTTTGTGGAGGTCGCCGGTAAGAAGGGAACCGTTAAAGAGATCCAGATCTTCAATACGATTCTCAACTCGCCGGACAATATAAGAATCATTGTTCCAAATGGCGGAGTCACAGGCAGTAACATCATGAACTTCACGGTCAATGGGACCAGACGTGTAGACATGGTAGTGGGTGTTTCTTATGAGGATGATCTCAAAAAGGCCCAAAAGATTATGGAGGGAATTCTCGCAAAGGACGACAGAATCCTTGAAGACCCGCCGATTACAGTGGCAGTTTCAGAACTCGGAGACAGTAGTGTTAACTTTGTCGTGCGCCCGTGGGTAAATGCAGCCGACTACTGGGATGTACGTTTCGATACAACAAGAAAGATCAAGCTTGCTCTTGACAAGAACGGCATATCGATACCCTATCCGCAACGTGACGTTCACATGAAAAGCGGAACTGCTTGAACCTCGTAAGCAATTAGGTAATAAGTAATACCGTCTGTGTGGGTCGGGCGCCGAGTCCGGATCACGAGTGTTTTCTCGCACAATAAAACGAAAGGAGATTATGATGTGTTGTCGAATACTGATGGTATTGACCTGTACGGTGCTGTTTGCCCAGTCGAGCAATGGAGACGAAGTGCTTTTCAAGAACGGGGACCACCTCACGGGCAAGATTGACCACCTTGTCGACGGCAAACTGGTCTTCAAATCAACTGTCGCCGGCGACGTAACGGTGAATCTCTCCGATATCCAGACTCTCAGCAGCGACGAGCCAATAGAAGTCAATCTCAAAGACAACACTGGCTTCAAGCAGAAAGTGCTAACTGCCGAGCCCGGGCGGTTCGGTGTCGAAGGCACCGAAGCGCTGAGAGCGCAGGAATTCGCCGTCGCCGATATCGTCTCGATAAATCCTCCGATAAAGCCGCTGCCGAAGTGGACCGGAAATATTGCGGCCGGACTCACATCCACGCACGGAAACACAAAGACCGAGACTATCAGCGCCAGCGCCAATATGACCAAACGCACCGAAAAGGACCGCACTCAGATCAGCGCCGATTATGCCAAAGGAGAGCAGGAGGATAGAGTCACCGGAGCAGACGAGACGATCGAAGACTGGTGGCGGGCAAAGGGCAAGTACGACTACTTCTTCAGCAAGAAGAAGTACGCCTACGTGGACGGGCGATATGAGAAGGATGCCGTCTCCCAACTGGATCGGCGAATGATCGTCGGCGGCGGAGGCGGCTATCAGTGGATCGAGTCGGAGAAAATGAACTTCTCGACCGAACTTGGTCTCGCCTCTCTCTATGAGAAGTTCGACAATCAGACCAAGAGTAACAGCGAATTGTCTACTCAACTCGGCTATAACTTCGACAAGAAGCTGACCAAGAATACGAAGTTCACGCATGATCTGACTTACTATCCGAGCATAGACAAGTTTTCCGACTACTTTCTTACATCCACGGCCGGAATCCGCGCTGACTTCAGCAAGAGCTTTTTCGCAAATTTCAAGACTATCTTCAATTATGACCGAACACCGGCCGTCGGCGCCCACAAGACCGATGTAAAGTATTTCGTGGGACTCGGATATAGCTTTTAGGACGGTTTGTGCCAGTCGTTTGTCGACTGCAAATACTACTGGGGCGAGTTAAGGACCCGGCGAAAAAAGCCGACAAATGAAAAGTGGACACTGGAAAAGGGTCGAGAAATGAAGAAGCTGCGTAAAATGCTGTCTATCGTTCTGTCGGCAATCGTGATTCTGATCGTCATAGTTGCCGTAGCGGTCAGCCTGTTCGCCAATAACGCCCTCACAGTGGCTATCGAATCGGCGGCAACCAAGGCCCTGAACGTGGGAGTGAGCGTAGACGAAGTTGACCTCTCAATCCTGCGAAGCGGACTGGGCATTAGGAACCTCGTGATCAACAACCCTCCGGGGTACCAGCACGATACACTTCTCGAACTCACAGAAGGCCGGGTCACGGTGGAGACCAGGTCTCTGTTGAGTGACGTTGTCAACATAAAGGACGTCACGCTCGACGGCGTGAACGTGGTCCTTGAGCAGAGAGGGATCTCCGGCAACAACCTGCAGGACATAATGAAGGAACTGCCTGCCAAGGAGAAACAAACATCCGAGCCTGCCGGCAAGAAACTCCACATAGACAGCCTCGAAGTCACCAACATAAAAGTAAACGTGAAATTGCTGCCCATACCGGGCAAGATCGACACTCTCACCCTTGAACTCGCTCCTATCAAGATGACCGATCTGGGCGGAGAGGACGACCTCGACACTATTGCCCTGTCCCGCGAGATTCTGCTGGCAATCGCCGGCCGAATCGCCGAACAGGGAGCCGGCCTGTTGCCCGACGAGATGCTGGGCTCTCTCGTATCCGAACTCGGCAAACTCGGCGCGCTGCCGGATGTTCTGATGGAAACGGGCGGAAAGCTTCTGGAGGCCGGCACTGGTGTGGGAAAAGGCGCGAGCGACGCCGGCAAGAGTATTGGCGAAGGAGTCATTAAAGGCGCCGAGAACGTCGGCAAAGGTATTACCGATGGGCTCAAGGGCCTGTTGAAGAAGAAAGAAAAGGATGAATAGAAAACTTGCAGCTATTTGCCCGACTGCAGCTCGCCGGCGATCTTTTCCACTTCAGACCATACTCTCAAGAAATTCTCGGAGCATACTTTGCTGATATCCCGCTCGCTGTATCCTTTCTTCAGGAGTTCGCCGATCAGATTTGGGTAGCATGAGACGTCTTTCAGGCCATTGGGCAGATGGTCACCGACGCCGTCGAAGTCGGACCCCAGGCCCACATGGTCGATTCCGACCAGCTTAACTGCGTGATCGATATGCGCGGCGACATCGGCAACGTCGGCATCGCCTATCGGGTTCTCTTTCAGAAACTCTTTGGTGAACTTGTCTTTCTCCTCACTTGTCAGCTCGTTGGCCTCTGCATATTCGTTTATGCGCTTCTTTCGGTTCGCTGCTGCCTTGTTCACCTGACCGTTGACAAACATCGAGCCGAAAGTTATCTGAATCACGCCGCCCTTTTCGGCCAGGAGCTTTATCATCTCGTCATCCATATTGCGTTCCCACCCGGGCGTGAAATGCCGACAGGATGAATGGCTCGCCACTGCGGGCGCCTTTGAAAACTCCATGATCTGATAGAACGTCTTGTCACAGACATGTGAAACGTCCACGATCATCCCGAGACGATTCATTTCAGCTACAACTTTCCTGCCGAAGGGGCTTAACCCGTTCCATTGTCGTTCTTCGTCAAAAGACGAATTACAAATATGATTGCTCTTGGAATGCGCGAGTGTGATGTAGCGAATGCCGCGATCGTAGAAGTGTTTCACGCCGGCAAGGTCGCCTTCGAGCGGCGCGCCGTTTTCCATTCCCATAGCCAGAGATATTTTGCCGTCGCCGAATTGCCCTCTTACATCTGCGACCGAGAACGCCATAACGAACTTATCGGGCCAGTCCCGGGCAAAACCTTCCACCATGTCGATCCCTTCATTGGCGAAGGCAAAAGCGCCGCCCTTCTCTTCGTACTCGGCAGGAATATAGACTGCCATAAATACCGCATCAAGCCCCCCTTCTCTCGCCCTCGGATAGTCGAAGTTGCCCCCCTCGGTCCTCCTTGAAATGTCCTCCATCTTCTTCTTGAGACGATAGGGAACATCCTGGTGCGTGTCGACGATAAGATACTTCCGGGCTAATTCATTTGCTCTCATTTCCAGCTCCGCGCCTCTTGCCGATGCAGTCCGCTGCCAACAGCAAACAAGGAACACTGCCTGCAACAGAATAACAACTCTCAACGAAATCTTCATACGACAGCTCATTCGGTGTCTGCTATATCACTGATGATCCTCTCCATGGTTTCAAGAGAAGACAGATAGATTCCATGAGAGAAGTTAGTCAATAACTGTGCCGCTGTCGCCCTGTCTTCGGCGTACGACCGGCAGGCAACTTTTTCAAACGGCTTCTGCGCGGCAAAGGCACGCTCCTCGATCTGCTCGGCGCGAGCCCTCACTCGGTCAACCACGTCCGCCGAGGCGCCTTCGACCTTGTCACGGAAGTTGGAATACGTCCAGAAGGCCTCGCGTGGATCAGCCTTGAACGGCGGGCTCACCTTGCCTGAAAAGAAATCCATTGACGGTCTCTTCGATATCGAGCGATACCCGGGGGGAAAATCGGAAATGCCAAAATGAAAAGGAATGTAAACGGAAGTCCGAGGCCGAGCAAGGGTGGCCCAATACACTATGCCAACATCACGAGGCATCCCCCTGCGCAACTGGGCGACGAAGCTCGTTTGTGTGCTGCCGCTGCAAATACGACAGATTCCTTCTTCAGGGCCGGTAGAAGGACTGATTTGCTTGCCCTTGTTGTCGTGGCGCAGAACCTGCATAAGTGCTGCCACACTCGCTTTGCGTCGCGGCACAACAGAAAAGGGCAACTCGACGCCAGAGCCAATCGGCTCGGCGGTTAGGAAGTTTAGGCCGCTCCGCTGCCTGTTGAGATTCGATGGATGTACAGCCGAACCCGGATTCGCGTAGATGGCGGCGAAATCAAACGGCCCATCCTCTTGCCGATCATACCAACCCCTTGCTTTGGCGTATTCGATGATATCATCGCAAGCCAGGACATTCTTGCTGTCGGAAATATCGACCTCACGAACAGTATACGTGTTCGCCACCATTGCCACCTCATCATCAGCGACTCGCTTGGCCAGCCAGTGCTTGCCGTTGACGACACAGAGCAGCCATCCTTCATCGGGATCGCAGATGATATACGTCCGGCCCGAGTCAATGTAGCCGAATCGCTCAATCAGCTCACCGGCCAGTAAGACACCTTCACGCGCGGTCCGGGCCCGCTGGGCCACCAGGGCCCGCAGCATGTAGCCTATGCCTCCGTCTGCGATTTCGGGCTTGTCCTCTCGTGAGGGACAATTGTCCGAAGTGACGCTGACGCCCCACTCATTGATATAACTGTCGGAGAACAGCATGCCGGGCATCTCCGACCAGATGTAGGCCCAGGTTCGCGGGAGCTGATCCAATTGACCGCCGTTGCGCAGAGTGACCTTGTCGCCGGGCGAGTATTCTCTGCGCGGGACCTTGTGATGGTTCACAACCTGAGGCGCGCCGTCGTCCTCGTTGTGTGCGACGATCACACAGCCGTCGACCGAGGCCTCCTTGCCAACGACAATGGAAAAACACGCATCACATGTTGCCACAGACCCCAAAACCAGCATGGGCACGGAGGACAGCACAAACACCCTTGTGAGAAATCTCTTTGCCACCATGTCAATTTTCCTCAGCCTCAACTTGCCAACACAATATCCCAAAGAACAATTGAGCCTTGACAGTTTCAGCGTTACTTTCGATCATACAAACTTCAGCTTCCATGGTATAGTAATAAAGAAGAACGCAAAAGTCAAGGAATCCACGAGTTCCGGATAGAGCCTGGTGAGGAACAACTCATGAGAAGAGTACTTGTAATATTGTGGTTTGCCGTCTTTATATCGGCGAGTGGGTGCCAAAACCAGTCCATTGCCTCGGCGCCCGTGATAGGCATTACGAGTGTCTACAAGGCCGATGAGGACACGGGCACAGAACAAACGTTTGTCAATTTCGCGTACGTCCGGGCCGTGGCGGAAAACGGCGGCGCCCCGGTGATATTGCCGACCGTTGATAGTGAGGTAATCCTACAGCGATATCTTGAGGAACTGGACGGTCTGGTCCTCGTGGGCGGCGCCGATATTCCCCCTTCGGCGTACGGGGAGCAGCCGCACGAGACGGTCGTACCTCTGACCTCGCAGCGATACGACTTCGAACGCAAATTGATTGCCAAGTGGCTTCAAGGCGGCAAACCCATGTTAGGGGTCTGCCTGGGGATGCAGTTTACAAACGTCGTCGCCGGAGGGGCGATGATCCAGGATATTCCCTCTCAGGTTGGCGCCAAGGTCGATCACCGCGGATATCACGAGGTTCATATCGAGCCCGACAGTTCTCTGGCGAAGATCCTCGGCGCCGAGAAGGCGTCGGTCTGGTCGAATCATCACCAGGCTGTCAGGGACATAGGCAACGGCCTGAGGATCATCGCTCACAGCGAAGACGGAATCGTCGAAGCCCTCGAACGAATCGACGGAGGTTTCGGTCTGTTCGTGCAGTGGCACCCCGAGCAGATGGACGACAAGCAGCACCGCAACGCAATCTACGGCGCGCTAGTCACGGCATCGAAGGCCCACGATTGAGACAGTGAATCAGGCGATCAGGTCATAAGGGAGCAGGTTATACCCTTCAGGGTAGTAAATTCCCACGAGTAAGATCATAAGCTGTTATA
>CAZLTY010000182.1:0-9670 GCA_964562575.1 uncultured Pirellulales bacterium | reverse complement strand
CTCATGCCACACTCCTTTCTTAAGGTTATGTGACAACTTATATCAGGACTGGACAAGCAATTGGCTATTGATTATTTGCTATTGATTATTGATTATTGAAGTCTTGACAGGATAACAGGATTTACATAGATATTATAAGGGCCTCATTTATCCTGCTTTCATCCTGTTATCCCGTCAAATTATTGTGTTTCTCTGCGCTCTCTGTGGCCTCTGTGGTCCCATCTATCTCGCCTTTATCTTGCTATCCTGTCTGATTTTTTATCCGCGTAATCCGCGCAATCCGCGGTTCCAGTTTAGTGTTTATTAGCGTTGATTAGTGGTTAATTGTCCTTCTTCTTGCCCTCAGTGAAATCCGCGGCCCTTTTTCCTTTTTACTTTTCACTTTTTACTTTCTCTGCGGTTCTATCCTGTGTTCATCCTGTTATCCGATCTGATTATCGTTTCTCTCTGCGTTCTCTATGGCCTCTGTGGTTCCTTTTTCGCGACATTCAGCGTCTTTCCCGTTCGGCTTCGCTCAGAGCTTGCCCCATTCGGCTTCGCTCAGGGCAGGCTCTGAGCTTGTCGAATGGGGCAGGCTCCGTGGTAAATGAAAGTCCGCCTCTATCCTGTTATCTGTGTCTGATTATTGTCTCTCTTCGCGGTGAATAGAAAACAACTGTGTCCATCAGTGAAATCTGTGTCTAATTCAGTTGGTTACTAATCCTTTCTCCGCGTTATCTGCGGTTTCAATTTAGTGTCTACTAGTGTTGAGCATCCATCAATTAGTCTCTCTGAACCTCTCAGCTAATGAAAAGACTTTTTGAGGAAAAATCAGGATCTGACGTGAGATTTACACCCAGCTTTCTTAACCCAGCCTCATCCCCGGTTGTGGGAATATGAGTAATATGAACTTCACACCCCCGAAGTTCCTTTAAATGCTCGACGGCCATCTGGGCCGCAGGATTTGATATGGCACTGATACTCAAGGTGATTAATGTTTCTTCAAGGTCCAGGCTAATCATTTTTCCGTTCAAGACTTCCTTCTTCAGGAATCGTATAGAATCTGTAATATTCTGTGGTAAAAGATGCAACTTTTTCGGCAAACCAGCAAGGTGCTTCGTGGCGTTGATAACAAGGCTCGATGCCGCATGCATGAATGGAGAATTCTCGCCAGTAACAATGGTTCCGTCCCGGAGCTTGATGGCGGCTCCGCAAAAAATGCCCTCATTGCCCTTGCCATCTTTCTGTGCTTTTCGGGCCGCTTGTCGTGCCGGTAATACCACGGTTCTGTCTTCCACTCTGGCACCAGCGTTCTTCATGATAAGTTCCGACCTCTCCAGTATATCTCTATCCACAAATCCCATTGCGTATTCGCAGGCGCACCTGAAATAACGCCTGATGATCTCCTGGTGGGCGGCTTCCTGAATCGCCTCATCATCAACGATTCCGAAGCCGGCACGGTTGACGCCCATATCTGTCGGAGATTTGTAAAAGGATTCCTTGCCTGTGATCTTTTCTATGATTCTCTTCAGCAGCGGAAAAGCTTCGATATCGCGATTGTAGTTGACCGTTCTTTCACTGTATGCCTCCAAATGATGATGATCGATGCAGTTTACATCCTTGAGATCGACCGTTGCTGCCTCGTAGGCAACGTTTACCTTATGTTTCAATGGCAAATTCCAGATGGGAAATGTTTCGAACTTGGCATACCCGACCTCGTTCCCGTTTTTGTATTCATGGTACAAATGGCAAAGGCAGGTGGCGAGCTTGCCGCTTCCAGGGCCGGGCCCGGTCACAACTACGATTGGATGTTCGGTATCTATCGGTTCGTTTTCACCGTAACCTTCGTCGCTTACGATGGTGTCAATATCCGTAGGATAACCCTCAGTAAACTTGTGCGTACAAACGTTTATTCCTCTCCGTTCAAGCTTGTTCTTGAACGCTTTGGCTGAGGGTTGGTTTGCATACTGTGTAATGACCACGGCCGTAACATTGATGCCCCAGTCCTTGAAGTCATCGATTGTCTTCAACGCATCTGAATCATAGGTAATGCCAAAGTCAGCCCGCACCTTCTTTCTCTCTATGTCCCCAGCATAAATACACAGAATAGTATCTATCTTGTCGCGTATTTTCTGCAACAAACGCATTTTAATGTTCGGATCAAAGCCTGGAAGCACCCGTGCCGCATGATAATCAAACAGAAGTTTCCCACCGAATTCCAGATACAGCTTGTTGTTGAACCGATTGACACGCTCAAGGATAGCTGCCGTCTGTTCTTGTAAGTACTTCTCATTGTCAAAAGCTGTTTTTGCTGTCACTGCGTCTTCTCCTGAGAAATCGTGTGTGGCCAACGTTCACAACCATGGTTTCACGCTGTTCAAGCACCCAGATCATAGTGAAGGTGTTAACGGTTTTCAAGATTCTTCCGGCGAATTCGTGCCCGGCGGACCCGATGATCCCAGCCAACTCCTCGCCAACAGTCACCTTGTTCTTTCCCGTCAGCAGCAGCGATACAGGAATGAGGCATGTACAGTGGTGAAGAGAACTTGCGAATGGTCCGTCGGATGCCCACTAGAATAGCCCCATTTTCGCGAGTTATGGGATGCCAGAATTCTTCGAAAAGTCCCCTCTTTCAGAAGCTGAAAAACACCGCGAACACTGACTTCTTGACTCCATTTTGTCTCCACAGACCTTGATCTTGCCCAAATCGGGGGGGGAATTAAGATGTACGAATTGGTGTTAATATGTGGTTTCATCTTTTTTGTTGCGGCCAAAGCCTGCGCTGTGTAAATTATGGTTTTTGTATTGTCTTTATGATCCGGAGGCATGTTCGGTGCGAGTAGCGTTGGGACAGTTCAATGCGGTTGTCGGTGACATGGCCGGCAACGCGCGGAAAATGCGGGAATTTTACGCCAGGGCCGTTCGAGCCGATGTGGACTTGCTGGCCTTTCCCGAATTGGCTGTTTGTGGGTATCCGCCGGAAGACTTGCTGCACAAACGGCATTTCTTGACAGATTGCTCGCTGACACTTGAAAGACTCGCCACCGATTGCCCGGACAAGACGATAGTCGTCGGTTTTGCCGAAAGCGACAGGGGCGGCAACCACAATTCCGCCGCCGTGCTGCACAGAGCAAGGGTGAGCAGAACCTATCGAAAAGCCCTATTGCCGAACTATGGTGTGTTCGATGAGCAGCGATATTTCCAGCCCGGCACCGAGGCGTTGGTGCTCGATGTCGGTGGTCTCAACGTCGCTGTAACCATCTGTTTCGACATCTGGGACATCGAATGGCTTGGCAACTTTCTCGGAAATGCCGGGCCAATCCAAGTGATTCTGAATATTTCGGCCTCACCGTTCCACACGGACAAGCTCGCCAGAAGAGAAGAGACGATTAACAAGTGTGCGAGGGAATTCGGCTGCGCAGTAGCATACTGCAACCTAGTCGGCGGCCAGGATGAATTGATTTTTGACGGCCGCAGCATGTTCGCCGATTCGACAGGCAGGATCATCGCCAAAGCAAAGGCTTTTGACGAGGATCTCATCATCGCCGATGTTGTTCTCGCTGCCGACGGCGCTGTAGGAATCAAACCGCTACAGCCTGCCGCTGTTCAACCGGCCGATCTCCTCGACGAAATCTATCGGGCCCTCGTGCTTGGCACGAGAGACTACGCGCGCAAGAACGGTTTTCGCAGGATCCTGCTGGGTCTCAGCGGAGGCATAGATTCGGCTGTCACTGCCGCCATCGCCGCCGAGGCGCTGGGAGCCGAGAACGTAGTGGGTGTCACCATGCCCTCGAAATTCAACAGTCCTGAGACGATAAGCGACGCCGAAAAGCTGGCGAAGAATCTGAACATCGAGTTTCACACAATCCCGATCGCCCCCGTACTCGGTCCGTTCCATGAGGCGCTGCAAACCGTCGAAGGCTGGGACAGTGAGGGTCTGGCCTTCGAGAATCTGCAGGCAAGAATCCGCGGCTGCATCCTGATGTCACTGAGCAACCAGTTCGGTTCGCTCGTGCTGACAACGGGCAACAAGAGTGAAACGGCGGTTGGCTACACAACTCTATACGGCGACACCGCCGGCGGCTTTGCAGTTATAAAGGACGTCCCAAAAACCACCGTTTACGAGCTGGCTGAACATATCAACAAGCTAGCCGGGCGCCCGGTCATCCCGGTCGATGTGATAACAAGGCCGCCGAGCGCCGAGTTGAGGCCGGACCAGAAAGACAGTGACTCGCTGCCCGATTACGATTTGCTCGACAGAATCCTCAAAGGTTATGTCGAGCAGGACAAATCCGTTGCGCAGTTGACCAGTCAGGGTCTTCCAAAGGACGTGGTCGAAAAGGTAGTTCGCATGGTTGACCGCAACGAATACAAGAGAAGGCTATCACCGCCCGGGATAAGGATTACGCCCAAGGCTTTCGGCAAGGATCGGCGGCTGCCGATTACGAATCGGTACAGCCACCGCGAGGACTTGGCCTGATCATCTCGATTCGTCACTCTGCGCCGGGACTTGGCGCGGATCTATCTTATAGTAAGGGCATCCGCAATCGCTCTGCCGAATTGGATTGAGGCCGTCGGTCCCGTGGCGGTAATTATGAGTCTTTCTCGCTCCACCGGAAGTCCGGTATAGAAAGCGCCGGCCTGCAGCAACCTGCTCTGTTCGGTCAGATAGGCCGTCGCTCGGATACCGTCGAGCACACCGGCACTGGCCAGAATCGTCGGGGCCACGCCGATCGCCCCGAGAACCTTTCCCTGGCGGACCGTCTTACGTGCTATATCCAATGCGGAAGGATTGGCGATATACTCTCCCGGACCGCTTATGAAGATTATCGCATCGTAGTCCTCGACCCTCAATTGGCTCACGAGAACCTGAGCATCTACTATGCCTCCGAGCGCACCTCTTACAATACCGGTTCTTGTGCTCGCGACGACCGTTTGAATCTGTGCCGCATCAAGCACACGCCTTGTTGCGAAAAGCTCGTCGTCCCGGAAATTCACACTCTCGACTATCAATGCCACCCTTTTTCCTCCCGCAGCCGTCTGCCCTTCTGTTGAGCCATCCCCGACAGGATAGCCGACACAAATTACGTACAGCGGCTCGGCGTTTCTTGACATCCTGCATACCTTCCGCACGGCCGCCGTGTCCAAACCGCCGACTGTTACCGATCCCAGACCCAGACAAACAGCCTGCAATTGGATGTTCTGGGCCACGTGCCCGGCCTCCAACGCCACGTATGTTCGGGACTTGCTGCCGAATCGACTTGTTAACTTTCTTGATGAGCCCGTAACAATGATAGCACAACCGGCTCCGATCACGGGTTCCGGCGTCGCAGTCGCTCTGGCAAGGTTGCTGCGAATATCCTGCTCGGAGGTCTGCAGCAGACTGTGATCTGTGGGGCGATAGGCATATACTCCGTCGGCAGTTGCGAAGAACAACTCTATGGGATATATCGCACCTGCCGAAGGCGCGGTCCGCAGACCTTTCTGGGAATCTGTCACACCCTGGCCGGCCCAGGCCAATTGGCCTATCTGGGAGCGTTTAAGCGCTTCGCTGCTGAACTCTCGCACGCTTCGCCGCTTGGCCAACGCCTCTTCGAAGGTTAACTTGCCTGTCAGGTTGGGATCCGTGAGCTGGATGATGTTCTGTGGCGAAAGTCGAGTCCTGCGCTGCCCCAGCCCAAGAGTTGCGAAACAGGCCAGGACTATTGTGAGCATTGCCAAACGTTTCATTTTCCTGATCCTCCAAAATGAGTTCTTTCAAGCTAAAGTCCACAATAAGTACATTCATATTATACACGTAGTTCGGGATTTCCCAGATTAAACTTTATTTTTGGCCTGCAACTTTGTATATTCTTGGGCTATTCAGTAACGATTATGGCTGATCGTGTATCTGATTTTTCTGGACGTCCTTGGCTCTGGCGAAGCGATCTGGCCGCCGCCCGGCGCCAGTAACAGAAGATGCAGGGACAGGCATTTTGTGGGGTGATATCGCCTCATCGAATCGGCGGTGACGAGAATTCTTCGGACTCGTCCGGAAATAAGTTTCGATGGTATCCGCTCAGATTTAGGTTGGATTTGGTCGTGATCGATTGAGCGAAACCGGAAGCGTAGTGATCCTACGTTGAGGATTTCGCGATTGAGGAACGGCCAAAGACGACCTGAAGATGAGATGGAGAACGCGGAAGTTATTTCTGGACGGGTCCTTAGAGGTTGTTTCAGTGACTTTATCGCATCAACAGAAGATAACTGTAGTCCTGTTGGCCATCTACTGGCCTGTGCTATTCATCCTTGCGCATATACCTGTCCCGAGAGTGGTGCAAGAGAGCAACGTCTCCGACAAGAGCCTCCACTCTCTGGCGTACTTGATTCTGGTTTTTCTGCTGTGGTTCACTGTCAGCGACGGCAAGAAAGTGAACTGGCGCAGAGCCTCGCCGTGGTGGATACTGTTAATAGTGGTTGCATACGGGATTGTGGACGAGTGGCTTCAGGGTTATGCGGTGGGGCGCACTTGTGATGCCTGGGACTTTCTCGCAGATCTGACAGGCACGTTTACTGGCTTGGTGTTGTTTTCTGTTCTCTCCTTTTGGCCTGCCGGGCTCGTTGTTACGGCCATAATGATTTTCGGTCTCGCCAATATTTCACGAGCAAACTTGGCTGACATGCTGCCCGCTGCGAGTGCCGCATTTCACTTGTTCGCATATGCAATTCTTACCACGTTCTGGGTTCAATGCCTTCATCTCTTGACGCCGAGAAACCATCTTCGCCAGAACCCGGCAAAATGGCTGACAGCAGCATTAGCCGCTCCGCTTGCGTTGGTGCTGACCATAAAACTCTTCTCCGTGATTCTCGGAAGAAACTTCGCAGTGCCCGATATGATCATTTCAATCGGAGCAATCGTGGCAGTCGTTGTCACGATCGGCCTGGGGAGGTTTGTTTCACGAGGTCGAAGAACTAAGGAACGTTCTTGAAGGGTATGTACAGCGGATCGCCCACCAGCAGCAACTGCCACGAGTTAAACGGTTTCGTGCGGTAGTACGCCTCGACAAGACATCTGCCTTCGTACAGCTCTGCGAAGAACGCTCTTGGCTCCGGAAATGAGTGAAGGTATGGCTCAGCCACCGGCCCCAGCGTCGCGGCTATACCGTCTTTGAGCAGGGACGGACACCACTGCCTGCTGTTCGGGTCGCGAAGGCTGACGGCTTCGAAGCTCGCAATGTGATAGCCTATCGCACCGTCGACGAAATCGAACGCGTCGATGTATCTTCTCACGCTGTACCAGCCGCAGTAGATAGCTGTTTCAGGGCAGGAGCCGGGCGCAAAGAGTTTTCCCGTGGCTTCTTCTATGGCGCGCATCTGCGTCTTCGATCTCGTGAACGCTGCCAGATTGCGGAGGGATCGGTCGAAATGACTGTATAAATCCTTGCCTTTGAGACCCCGCGAATCGATGTATGCAGTGCCTTTTAGCCCCGTCTTTTCCGCTGCCATGGATTTGTCCACAAGGCCTTTGGCTATTTCAGGGCTCGGCCCGTCGAGACGACTTACCATAAGAGTTCTGAAACTAAGGCCGAGGGAATTCTTCTCGAGCACATTCGGCTGCCACCGATACAGATCATAAGCTTCGAACAGAACCATCGACAACTCGCTGTCGACCGACGCGTGTGTCTCTCTGCCGTTGATGCGATCAATCCCAAGCTGCAATCTGGCCAGTGCGGTTTGACGCAGCTTGTATGCACGGGAACGGTCCTGCCGCTTCTGCTCAAGCTGCTCAATTGCCTCTTTCTCCTTGTCGGCGGATTCTTTTAGTCCTTTCAGCACATCGGCCTGGCCTGCCAAGACCCCCCGACCGCCCACCTTTGTGGGCACGCCATAAACCGTGAGCAGGCATTTGATCTTTCCGAGGAGTTTGCCGTCGAAGAATCTCCTGCGAATCGGCTGTGCAAGCTGCTCGTCGTAGTCCTTCCTGTTAATCCCATCACTGAGCTTGGCGCCCAAAGACAACGCGAGAATATTCTCATCCGGCACGCCGCGCCTCTGGCAATAGTAACGAGCGATCCGCCCGGATTCGCCGATGTCCTTATTTGTTATGATCAGAATCTCGCCGGGCTCCAGTGCAGACGCTGGACCACAGCAAATCACAATCAGCAAAATCACGGTGCAAGTTCTAGCTGTCATTTCCGATGCGAAATCAGGTGAGTCCAACCCTATTGCGGGCCGTAGGATCTGTACGGCAAATCGACCGGATAATCTCGGATCATTTCGGCATAATCGTCGAGCCAATAAGCCTGCGGATTACTTTCTAAAACAAGGAAACGTCCGCTATCGACGTCGTCAGCCGCCCTGTGATACTTGAAATAGACGAGACCCTCCGTCTTGCCGACGATCTCGATTTTGCCCGTCGAATGCGACATCACGAACCGGATGCGCTTTGCGAGGCCGGAAACAAGGGCCTTGGCCCGCTCGACTATCTCGTAACCTTCCTCGATCGGCACCGTATAGGCTTTGTTCCCAACCGCCGGCCGACACTGAAAGATATAATAAGGAACCGCACCGATAAAGGACAGGTTGGCGAGCAGCTCGGCCAAGACCTCAGAGTCGTCATTGATGCCTCTTATCAGCGGCGTTTGATTGGCTGTGATTGCACCAGCCTTTTGCAGCAGACCGACTGCCTTGACCGCCAGGGCCGTCAACTCCCGCGGATGAACGAAGTGGGTCATCACATATATTTTCTTCTGATCGGTGTTGTATTTGGCTATTGTCTCCAGCAGGGCTGGCTCGTTGATAATTCGATAGGGATTGAACGCCGGTGCTCTGGTCCCTATACGGATTATCTTCACGTGCTCAATTTCGCGCAGTTGCCGGATGATATTATCGAGTTTTGACGGCGTAAGCACCAGCGGATCCCCGCCGGTCAGCAGCACATTGGTTATCTCATCGTGCTCGGTTATGTATTGCATCGCCGCGGGCAAGTCTTGCAGACACTCGCTCCGCGGATTGATGAAGACTCGTTTGCGAAAACAGTATCGGCATATGCCATCACAGACATTGCTCACCAACAACAGCGCAGTAGAGTTATATTTGTGCTCGAGCCCGGGCATGATGCTATAGGACTTTTCATCCGAAGGATCAAGCCGACCCCACTGGTCAAGCTCCTGCAAATCCGGGATGATAAGCTTGCGTATGGGATCGTCGGGGTCATCCCAATCGATAAGCGACAAGTAGTACTCATTGCTACGAAAAGCGAACTGATCCGTGACCTGTTCCAGCTCGATTCTCTCGGCAGGTTCCAATTGCTTCAACTGTTCTATTCTTGTCAGATATTTCATTCGTATTCCGGTCCTCGGCGAATATCGATCACCGAGTATCCACCGTTCACTGCTTCATCCCTCGCGTGCATTCGGTTTGCGAATATCTTTTTTCATAGATGTCTTTTCGGCCGAACACCTGCGTAAGGGTCGCCAGCACTATCCTTAAATCGCCCGACAAACTCGCCGTTTCGACATACTTGACGTCGAGTTCAAGTTTTTCTTCTCTAGTTATCCGACCCCGCCCCGATATCTGCGCCAAGCCCGTCAAACCGGGTCTTACCCACAGCCGTTTTTTCTGCCGCTCACTCCATTCTGGTATCTGCGAGAGATACAGCGGCCGAGGCCCAACAACGCTCATATCACCTTTTAGTATATTAGACAATTGT
>CAZLTY010000181.1:0-9678 GCA_964562575.1 uncultured Pirellulales bacterium | reverse complement strand
CAGAGCTGAAACATCATTGTCGAGCATTGTTTTTGCAGCTTGAGCCGCATTTGCATCGACTGCGCACGTCACCACACCTCTGTGCATTGCGTCTCTAATTGTCTGGTGCATAGTCCTATTTCCTTTGTCTGGCAATGATATCGCCATCATCAGTCCACAAAAAAAGGTCAGTAGACACCAAGACGATCTACTGACCTGCACCTTGCGAGGCCACCCACGAAGGAGCAGCCGGTAACATACAAGCACAATATTTTAGGACAAAAAGAAAACCGGCAACAGTTTCACATACTTCCACTGTTTGCCGGCTCATCTACAGCAGGTAGCACAAGACTACCCCCTGTCAATCTGCCACTCTCATTCATTAATCATTACTATTATTCTATCGATATTTTTAGGAAAGTCAATAGAATTCCCGCAAGAATCTTCGCAGGCCTGTTCTAACTACGTATTTTTGTCTAGGCGGGAGTTCTCGAGCGTAAAAACTATGATGGGCTCACCTGTAACGGTGCTGATATCTGTGTGAAGGCTTATGACCTTTCTGGCGGTAATGCCGGAAATGGTTGCCTCCAGGAGCGGACGGGCCTTTTCGAGCAGTTCCGTCCTGACCTGTTTGACTAATCCTCGTCCTTTGGTGCTCTCGTCTGCCTTGGCGAGTTGCTTCTCGGCAGGAGTCAGCACTCGCTGCAGGCGCACTACGACGATATCGTCAAGTAGATACGTCTTGGTTTCGTCAGGGCCGCGGCCCATGTACTCTTTCTCGAACTTGATGAGCGCTTCGCTAATTTCAGCCTCAATCTGTCCTTTGTTCATTGCCATTTCGGGCCCTCTTGGTACAGTCAGGAAAACCAGTATATTCTATGCATAATGCCATCCGGCGCCAACTTTCTTTGGAGCAATCTGATTTGTGTGTGGTGCTGCCGACGCCGACTTTCTTGCGAAGAATGTGATTGCATCTACTGCGGATCTGCCTTTGCTGCTGGGCAAGTCAAGAAGAACTATATCTCATACTGCTCCCGATTGAAATTTTCCGTTCTTGCGCGGGCAAGCGACTTTACCGTAACAGGTTATGATTTCGCTCGCGGAAATTTACTACCCTGAAGGGTATCAGTTCCAGGCTGCGGCGTGTAAACCAGGAGCCGGACAGGGCTGCCACGCCGCGCAAAGGAAAAGGGCTTCTGAGTATTTCCGAACACTCAGAAGCCCTTGTTTCGGTGCTACAGACAAAGAGTCTTACAGGCAACTCGCAAGCCACATGGCCGTCAAGTCCGACAGGTCGTTCATGTTGATTACGCCGTCGCCGTTGAGGTCTTCGCACAGCGGGCAATCGGTGCCTCCGTCTCCGGGCACTTCGGGAGTGAAGAAGTAGTCTTCGGTCTCGCCGATCTCGTATTTGGCGACAGGTCCGGAGCCGGCATTGCCCTGGAAGCCGGGATTGCTGCCGCCGATCCAGGGCTGTTCCGAAAGGGTGATTCTCATCCAGATCTTCTCGTGCGCAGCGGCCGGATGCACGGACTTGAATCCGGGCGTGGTGATCTCATTGACGCCTGCGGGCAGATTGAACAGGAACTGGTTCTGCACGGCCCATTCCGGTGCGCGGCCGCCGGGACAATCGACTGTGTCGTCCCAGTCGCCGTCGCGGTTGAAGTCGAGCCAGACGTTGACCCAGAGATCGGTGTCCGGATCGATAACTGTTACCTGATAGTCGAATATCGTCCAGCCGCAATCCGGCAGAGTCAGCGGCACGCTAACGCCGTCGTCGCCGCCGTCATGGTTCGGCGAGTTGACCGCAGAGTTGAGATTGTTGATGCCGTCATCGTCGGGGCCTGTGTCGGCTTCGGTTTCACCGGTGATGGATTTGCCCAGGTACGCCACGGCCCGCTCGTTCAAGTGAACCGGTCCATGAGCATAAGGTGCGAAGCCAATAATGTCGTTGTAGACAGTGGGGAAATGGGCCGGCACCGAGGACGGGAAAGGATATGCGTCCATGGTCTTGTTGCCGGAATTGTTCGTGCTGTCTGGTGCGTCCCCGAGATCGGGTCTTATCGCAGTTGGTTTGTCCTCACAAATGATATTCAATACGCCCTCACCGGTTTCGGAACCGTAGCCGCCAATTTCGATCAGGTACTGGCTACCCGCAACGGCTGCGAAGGTGACTTGCGACTGATAGGCCGAGCCGAAGTCGTCATTGCACTCGATCAGGTCTTTCTGCGCCGGGTAGCATTCGCACCCCCTGTAGACAGCGAGCTTCGTATCGTAGTTGCTCTCGAGCAGGCTGACGGTGACATCACCGCTGCATGTGGCGGTGTAGCAATACCAGATGTTCGGGCTCTCCAGGCACAGGCCCGGGCCGTCGAAGGTTGATTCCGACGTGTCAAACAGCAGGTCCTTGACATCGCCGATCGGCTTTGCGCCTGCACAGTCGTCTTCGGGGGCGGCCTGCCCGGTGCAACTGACATTCAGCACGCCCTGGCCCGTCTCGGAACCGTAGCCGCCGACCTCGATCAGATACTGGTTGCCGGCGATGGCGGCGAAAGTAATCTCCGAGGTGCGATCCCCGCCGGAGTCGTCGTCGCACGCGATCATGTTCGGCGCAAATGTGGGGTAGCATCCGCATCCATCATAGACGGCGAGCATCGTATCGAAAGCACTGCCCGAGAGGCTGACAGTGACCTCGCCGGTACACGGGGCGGTGTAGCAGTACCAGATGTTCGGACTTGTCATGCATGACCCCTGACCGTCGAAGGTGGCACCTGTGGTATCGAACGGCAGGTCATTCACGTCACCGATAGGCAATGCTTCGCCACACTTGTCCTTCGAGGGCGCCGGACCCGGTTCGCCGTCGCAGGTAATGGTCAATACGCCCTCTTCGACAGACGAATTGTGGCCGCCAATCTCAATCAGGAATTCATCGCCGGAAATCGCAGGAAAGGTTACTTGTGACTGCAGGAGCAGATTGAAGTCGTTGTTGCAGGCGATCAGGTCATCGAACACCGGATAACAGTCGAAGCCGCTATAGACAGCAAGCACGGTGTCAAAATCGCTGCCCAACAGACTGACGGTAACGTCGCCGGTACACGAGGCAACATAACGATACCAGATATTCGGGCCCCTGACGCAGTGGCCGGGGCCATCGTACGTTGTTCCTCTGGTGTCAAACTCCAGGTTTTTTACGTCGCCGACCAGCGGCGCATTAGCACAATCGTCGCCTTGAATGTTCACTGCGACGGAGACGCCGCCGAGCAGCAATGTCAACATGCAAGCGAATACTAATTTTGATCTCTGTCTTTCCATAATACCAGTCCTCACCAAAAAATTTCCTGTTTGCCATTTCGTGCCGGCCCCCTCGAACGCTGTATTAAAGTCGTTTCCGGAACCAAAAATGCACCAACGAACTCCGAACTCCTAAAAGACACGTACAAAAGTGCCAGCCCACCGCGCCGGCGTAACGTTTTTCTTCACTTTCTCGCCGAATTTTGGGCTGAAATCGCGTTTTTACCGGAATACCGCGCCACCGGAGCAAAGAGAAGTCTCTCTTCAAGCTCTTGCGGGCACTCATCAGATTATCTTTCGGCTTTTTCGCCCACCGTCTTGAAGGCTATATCGGAATTGACGCGACCGCGGTTTCTGCGCTGTGGCGGCATGTTTTGGGCCCTTTTTGCAGGACTTGTCAGGAATTGGCGTCTCTCTTGCGCGTTGAGAGCAGGATGAGATTCCTTATCGCCTCGATGTCTCGGGCGGCCAGCCAGCGCTGCTCGAAATCTTTCTCCTGAGCAACCTGAGCGATCGCCATCAAGGCTCTCAGGTGATAGTTTCTCTCGTCTTTGCTGCCGGCCAAAACAAACATTATCTTGACCGGATCAGAAGCGCCTCTGAAGTCGATCCCTTCGCGGGCACGGACAAGCAAGATATCGAACTTGTCTTGGCCACCGACCACGATGTGCGGTATGGCAAACCCCGGCTGGACCACCGTGCCGCCCTCGGTTTCACGATGGAGGAATTTCTCAAAAAGTATGTGCTGGTCGCTTGTGAGTCTCTCGGCCAGAATTGTTGAGACTTCCCGGAAGATATTGTCGGCGCTTGCCCGGCCTTCGACGTCCAGAATCCGGCATTTTCTTATCAGCTTGTCGAATCTGTCCTCGATGACGTCATCGCGTTCCAGCAGGATGTCCCGAAGCTCATTCTCGAGAGTCACCGTCTTGAGTTCCCTTGCGGTGACGCGTTCGACGATGTGTAGAACCGCCGAAGCCCTGCCGACCCGCTTGTAGACATAGAGCCAAAACCAGACGGCGCTCAAGCCGACAAAGCCGGCGGTAGTCAACAGCGGTATCCATCCCATATCTATGATCAGAGCGCCGTAGGCGACGATAGCAAAGACGTGAACATAGGGATACAACGGTGATTTGAACTTAGGTCTGTAGCTTTGTATTCTGCTCTCGCGCATTATGATCACGCTGACATTGGTGAGAATGAACAGAATTATCTTTAAGGTCGAGGCGGTTTTCACTAGCGCTTCGATATCAAGAAAGATGATTGCCGCTATCATGCAACCGCCCGTAAGCAGGACACTGACATGAGGTGTCTTGAACCGCTTGTTCACGTGTGCGAGAGCCGCCGGCAACAATCGGTCCCGGCTCATCGCCATGGGCGAGCGGGACGCGGCGAGTATGCCGCCGTTTGCTGTGGTGATGAAGGCGGCCACCGCAGCGATACTGAGCAGCACGAAGCCGGCTGATCCGGCGAACTTGCCCGCCGCCGTCGATATCGGCATCATGCTGTGAGCCAGCTCATCGCCGTCCACAAGGCCGACCGCGACTACAAGCACGCCGATGTAAAACAGCCCAACAACAGACCAGGCCAGGATCATCCCCAGGGGCAGATTCCTCGCGGGGTTCTTAACCTCCTCGGCGATGCTGGCGACTTTGGTCAGTCCGCCGAAGCTGACGAAGACCAGCCCGGCGGTTGCGAACACAGTCAACCATCCCTTGTCGAGAAATCCCTTGTATCGAACAGCCTCGACGTGTCCGGCGCCGGAGATTACGAAGAGCGCCAGCACGGCCAACAAAATTCCTACGAGCAAGGCCTGAAATCTGCCCGTATGTTTGACGCTGATGATGTTCAGTCCGGTAAAGGCGACACAGCATACTACACCCGCCGCTTTGAGATGCCATGGATTCATACGCGCGTCGAAAACCTGCTGCAGCACGACTTCGATGAGCACCGCCATTCCGACGATGGCAAAGGCACTCTTCAAGGCCAGGGAAAACCAGCCCGCAAACCCGCTGAACAATCCGAAGACGGGGCCCAGGCTGCGCTCAATAAAGAAATATGTTCCGCCCGCTCGGGGCATCGCCGTGGTTAATTCGGCCTTGCTCAGAACGCTGGGAATTATCAAGATCGACGCGATAAAATAGGACAATATTACCGCCGGCCCCGCTTTTGCGTAGGCGATGGCGGGCAGGACAAATATGCCCGAACTTACCATAGCCCCGGCTGCCACGGCAAATACATCGAGTAAACCGAGTTGTTTCTTCAGTCGGGCCAACCCGCGCCTTCCGAGAATAACCGAAAGAATATGTTATCGGATTTTGATCCTTGTCTCAATGTTTAACTTCAGGCGGAGGGCTGTCGTGGGCACAAGAAGGGCCGGGCTAACCGATCCGGCCGGTAGTGATCCGTGAATCCCGAGACCGCACGTCATACCCTTGAAATCAGGTGGCAGCCTCATTTGGATTCCGTTGATCGGGATGGGGATGGGCAATACCCGCGAATCAGTTGAGCAGGCCCGTCATAACCAGTCTCGCCTGCTGGCGCAGGCTCAATACCTTGCGCAACTCCTGCTGAGCTGCGGCAAGTTCCTCTGTTGCCTGCCGCCTGGCCCGGCGCAGGGCGTTCATCTTCTCGGCCTTCTGTTTGTCTGTCGCATCACCGGCCCGCAAAAGCGCAACAAGCTCGTCACAGGCCTTCTGCCCTCTTGTCAGTTCGGTTTCCTGCTCCCAGGATTTGGTGTATCGCCAGTCTTCATAGCTGCGGGTGGTAGTAGTGACCGGAGTGCTTGATCCCGCTCTGTCTGCTCGCAACGTCTCGGTGGCAGTAACCACCCGGGCATCCTTTATTCCGACGGCGACCTTTACCTCTTCCTGGAGGTCATCGACCTTCATCAATTTGGACCGGATGACTGGCCATTGTGCATCCGTGGCTTTCAGCGCTTCCCTGAGTGACTGCTCTCTGGCTTGCTGCCTGGATTGCCTCATCGCTTCGGCCATTGCCTGCTCGCGCATCTGTTTGGACTTCTCCCTGCGCTTGGTGGCCCACTCCAAGTGACGTCTATGTACTTCTTCTGAACTGGAACGCGATCCGGTTCTCTGCGTTTGTGAGAGCGACGGCCCGGAGAACCGCGCCGCCAGGAGGATCATCGCCACAAGAATCATTCTTTCTCTAGTCATTTTTATCGCCTCTCAGACAAGCAGGTTCAGTTCAATCCAACCAACCCAGAGCTAGCAATCTCGCTTCCTGGTCGAGCGTAATCAACTCCCGAAGTTCCTCACGGGCCTCTGTGAGTTCTTGTTTTCTTCGTTCTCGTGCTTTTGCCAACGCTGCCATTTTCTCTCGGATTGCCTCCGGCCCGGCATTTCTGCTTTTCAGCAGGTTGAACAGAGATTCGCACAGTTTCTCATCGTCTCTCTGCGCCGGCTCTGAGCCCCAGGACCTGTACCATTGCCATCGCATCCAACTGTTGTTCTGTCGCTTCGTCTCGGTGGCCGGTCCTGTGCCTATTGGCCCGGAAAAACCGGAGCCTCCCGCCCCGCCCCTGACTCCAGGGCCGGAACGGCTGCCTCCGCGGCTCTGCGAGCCGCCGCCACCACCGCCGCTGGTGGCGATACTGATGCTGGCCTGTCGCTGCAATCGCCTTACCCTTTCCAGCCTTGGCTCGATTGCCGCCCATTGCTGTTCACTTGCTCCGACAGCGCCTCTCAGAGACGCTTCCCTACTCTGCTCGGTTACCTTGCTGCTTCTCGATCTTGAAACTCCGCCGGAACCTCTTGAGCCGATGGGTGGCCGACCAATTCCTCCCCTGGTTCCAAAACCTCCTCGTGTCTGTGAAAGCGTCCGGCCGACGAGCATGCCTATGCTGCCACAGGCTACAAAGGCCAATATAAGTTTGTGTCTTGCCATCTTTGGATCCCTTCACTCGAATCAGTACATCAATATCTTCACTTCTTTCAGGAATTGCTCGAAATCCAACTCTCCCTTTGCGAAGTCGTCGACGTTGGTCTTCTTGGCGCGGATCGTCAGGACTGTGGACGGAGATGAGGCCGTTGTGCTGAAACCGCCCATGCCTCCCACCATGCCTCCGCCCATCATCATGCCACCGTAACTGGCACCGCCAAAACCTCCCGCGTTGCCACCTCCGAAACCACCGGCGGCGCCACCGTAACCGCCCATGCCTCCCATCATGACGCCTGATGAACCGCCTGAGCGAGACGAGCTTCTAAATCCCGACATCCCTCCGCCCATCGGAAGTGGGCCGCCGAAACCCATGCCGAACTGTCGCTGGCTTCCTATTACCGTGAGAATTACCCATTCATCAGGATCGATGTTCCGAATGTTGCTGGCATGCTTGAGTGCCTCGATGAGTTCTTTCTTCAGCTCCTCGACCATCTGGTTATCGTGGTCGCGTGCTGAATCCTCCCGGTCCATGCCCGGCGAGGCTCCCGGAGAGAGCACTTGCTGTTTTGCCTTCTGCCAGGTCGAGTCGCCGGCCTCGGCAGTCTCCGTTGGATCCTTTGCCTGCGGCCTCGGCGCCGGCGAGAATGCAAAATTCACCTCCATCAAGAAGAGCAAGCCGAAGCCCTGGAGATACGTCGCTTCGGTGTTTCGGCTGTCTTGCCCGAAGAAGGCGCCGAAATCGGTGAACATTCCCTGGATTCGACGAGTCTCCTTGAATCTCTCATCGAGAATATGTGACATGACGCGCATATCTTCGACTGTTTCGGCAAGCTCTTCGGTCTTGACCTCGCCGGCGGGGATTACAAGTGCCTTGCGCCCGGCCGAGCGAATTGTCGGTTTGTATCCCGAGCTGCTTGCTGCTCTGGAGCCGTACATCATGTCCATACCCGGGGCAGAGCCTCGTCTGCTGCTCCTCGATCGAGAACGTTCGACGCTCCCATACGGATCTGAGTTTGGCGCGTCTGAGGATCTGGATTTGGCCGAGTAGTTCTGATTGGTTTGATCTGCCTCGACATTCGAGTAGGTGAGGCTGGGCGGCTCGAAGAAGTAACCTTCCTTTGTCGGCGTAACAGTGCCGCTCCACGCGTAGGGCACCTCGACGCTGTAGTAGCCGTTCTCGTCTGAGACAGGATCCCCAGCAAGACCTTTGATCACCACACCGCCGACTCCAGTGTTGCCGGAAATCGTCCAGGTGACGGGCCCCGTGACGAACTGGGCCATAGCAGGGCCTGCGGTTGTCAGACTGAGAATGACGAGGGCAAGAGTCATTTTGTCTAAGAATTTCATTTCATGTTCCTTTCCATATTTTCTGGCTATGTTTTCAGCCACGTTGCACATCAACCGGCCGGATTGAGCGCAGCGCAACCGGTCTGATTCTATTGTGGGCTCGACAACTCGTTCGTTCGAGAAGCCAGTGTCACCAATCCGCCGCCCAGTTGGCGTCTGTCCAACAGTCTGTTCGATTCCAGGTACTGCAAAGCCTCGGCGACTCTCTTGCGATCCTGGACTCGCGCGGCGTATACCTGCCGGGCGAACTCATCCAGGCGCTGGTTGATCTGATTGTTTGCATACGCCAGAGTCTGGGCCGCGAACTCCATAAGGTGGCGGCGAATCTGCTCCTGAAACTCGTCTTTAAGCTCGACGCTTTTAGCGGCGAACGCCGAGTCCCAGCGGCTATCCATCTCTTTGAGCAGGTCCTGCCGGATGGCAGGTTCCAGCGATGCCCTCAGCGAGCTTTCGATGTCCGCTCGGAGTTGCTCGGGATCGAGCGGCTCAGGCGCCGAGAGGTGACCGCCGAGATATCCCAGGCCGATCATCAGCACCGCAGCGGCAGTGAGCTTCACTATCGACCAAAACGATGGCGGGGCCTGCCCGGCCCTGCCGGTCTCGTCAGTTGTCAGAGCATCACGGACCTTTTGCATCGCACGGTCGGCTGCCTCTTGAGAGGGCGCCGCCTGCGAGAGAGCCTCAAGACGGTCACGAATTTGGTTTTCATCTATTGTGGACATTCTTTATCTCCTTTGTGGCCGATTGCTGATGATTGGCCCCGAGCATGTCCCGCAGGCGGCCTATGCTCCGCGAGCAGATTGCCCGGACCTGGTGGGACGTCTTGCCCATTTGCCGGGCGATATCGTCGTAAGATTCCTGTTGGATATATCGCATTACGAGAACTTCGCGTGAGGCCTTCTTCAACCGGCCTATCGCGTTGAGTGTTTCCTGCATTCGTTCCGAATTTATCAGTGTGCCCAGAGGCGAGGCGCTGTCGGCGATCGGCTCTGTGATCTGGCTCAGTCTCACAACCTTTCGCCTGCGCGTGCGGCGCCAGTCGAAGGCGAGGTTTATCGCCGCCCGGCGGGCGTAGGCCCCAAGGTTGGCGATCTTCGCGGTGCTTTTAGAATTCTTTAGTTTTATAAATAGATCCTGCATAAGTTCCTCCGCAACGTCTTCGCG
>CAZLTY010000180.1:0-9711 GCA_964562575.1 uncultured Pirellulales bacterium | reverse complement strand
GCGAAGCCATGGGATGGGGCTTGGTCCGTACACAAACGCTTGCAGATGGCTGTCCCCATTGCGATTTCCGGTTCAAGAAAGACGCAGTAACGCAGATCTCCTCGAAAACACCTCAAGTGCAAGAAGCGATTGAGAGAATACGCAAGAAGGAGGCTGAACATCCGGGTCCACCTGACCGGTGATTCGCCGTGTCCTTCACCGTACCGCAACCCAGACGTTAGACAGACAGGAGATTCAGATGAAGGAGGCCATTAGGCAGCAGAATCTTAGCAATGAGTTCTATACCGCCGAGAAGTGCTATATTACTGAATTGTGCAACAGGCCCGACGACCCGGATGCATCAATCGCTCGGGCGAGAGTGGAGCCCGGAATAACAACTCGTTGGCATCGGCTTAAAGGAACCGTCGAGCGCTACTACATCGTCAGTGGCAGGGGGCGTATGGAAGTTGGGAAACTACCACCACAGGAAGTAAATGCCGGTGATGTCGTACTGATCCCGCCGATGTGTCGTCAACGCATCAGCAACATCAGCTCGGAGGATTTGGTCTTTTTGGCTATTTGCACACCTGGGTTTTCGAACGATGTTTACGAAGATATTGAGGAAGACCCAATCTAGACTGCTGCCGAGTGCCTGATAGAGGATCCTCCTGTGAAGTAAGAGTATGATGTTCAGTTATGAAATGTCAGAAAAAGCAAATGCTTATAACCACTGAGGAGTATACTGCCATGTCGAAAATTTCCCGCAGATCGTTCTTGACCGTTTCCGCTGCTGCTGCATCCGGAAGTTCCATGCTCCGTTTCGCTCAGGCTGGCGAAGGAATTGCCGGTTTTGATCAGACAAAAACTAATTATGACGCAACAGAAGTCTGGAAGCCCTTTAGCAACCGCAAGGTTCGGGTCGGAATTGTCGGCCATGGTGTTTGCCAATTCGGCCTGCAATTTGGACTCCAGCATCATCCCAACGTCGAACTGGTTGCGGTGAGTGATTTGTTCCCGGACCGATGCAGCGACATGGCTCGAAAGGCGAAATGTGCAAAGACGTACCCGTCGCTGGAGGAGATGGTCAAGGACGATTCAATCGAAGCCGTCTATTGTGCCACGGATGCTCCAGCACACGCCAGGCACGCTATCCTTTGTATGGAGCATGGCAAGCATGTTGCTACGGCAGTTCCCGCATTTCGTGGAGATATCGAGGACGCCGAGAGGCTCCTCGAATGCTGCAGGAAGAACAAGGGGCTGGTTTACGCAATGTTCGAAACATCGTGTTTTCATGACGATATCTTCGCAATGGAAAAGCTCTTTGCCGCCGGAGTTTTTGGCCGTATCGTCTATTCCGAGGGGGAATATTGTCATCCTCATTCTCTGGGGGCACCTTCGCTGGGCTCTTACAAGGACTGGCGAAAGAAGGGATGTCCGATGTGGTATCCGACGCATGCGACGGCTTACTATGTAGGCGTTACGCATAAACCCCTGCTTGACGTTTCCTGCCAGGGCACTCCGCTATTTGACAAGGACAAGCGTGTTCCCAACGCGATCGGGAACATGTTCAGGTCAGAGGTCGGCCTGTTCCGGACCGCAGAAGGAGGGCTTTCCCGGATGATAATATGTGGTTCGCAGGGTGAGTACCTTGAAGCGGGACGCATTAGGGGCGAATATGGGGGATTCAACAAGACGTTTGTCGGCGACAGGATTGGCAGCAAGCGCCACCACGAGGCTATCAAGGGCGGCTTGCAGACCAAGAAGCACGCTTTGCCGCCAGGTGTTTCCCCAGGGGGACATGGCGGTTCTCATGGTTACCTCGGTGACGACTTCATCGACGCCATCCTGCGGGGCCGCAAACCCAGGGTTGATGTCATCGATGCGCTAAACATGACAGTTCCCGGCTATTATGCGCACTTGTCCTCGATGAAGAATGGTGAAACGATGAAGATTCCACAGTATTCACTATAATCCCGCCTCCATCCTGTAATCCCGTCTGATTCTGTCGACTCTTGTCTTCTTCGCGATGAATAGAAATCCGTAATACAATCTTTCGTCTTCTTGTCTCTTATGCGTGTTTTTCAAAAGTCTATTTTCTAACTTGTTATGAAAGAATATCTTACACCAAATATTCAATCCGCGAAAATCCGCGTTAATCCGTGGTCTAAATTCGTGTTCATTCGTGTTAATTCGTGGTTAGGAGTCCTTTGGTTGCGGCCAAAGGCTGCGCTGCGCTAATCCTTGAAATCTGTGTCTAATTCAGTTGGTTCTTGCTCTTGGTGCATCCGTGAGCCTATATTCCCAGCTCGCGCTTTACTTCGCTGATCTTTTCGATAGCGAAGTCGAGGTCCTTGATGCTATGGGCGGCTGATATTTGTGTGCGGATCCGGGCCGCTCCCTCGGGGACTACCGGATAGGAAAACCCAATTACGTAAACACCTTTTTCCAGGAGTTTGGCCGCCATCTTCTTAGCCAAGACCGCGTCGCCGAGCATGATCGGTACGATCGGGTGCTCGCCCGCCGCGACGTTCAGTCCCAGATCGGCTATATTCTGCCTGAAATAGCGGGTGTTCTCGGCAAGCTTATCTCGCAATTCCGTTGAAGCAAGGAGCATCTCCAGGACTGTCAGCGAAGTGGCGGCGATAGCCGGGGCGAGAGTATTCGAGAACAGGTACGGACGCGAGCGCTGGCGCAGAAATTCGATGATCTCTTTTCTGCCGCTCGTATAGCCTCCGCTGGCCCCGCCGAGTGCCTTGCCGCATGTGCCTGTGATAATGTCGATGCGCCCCATCACACCGCAATGTTCATGCGTGCCGCGCCCGTGCTCGCCGAGCACACCGACAGAGTGCGAGTCGTCCACCATGACCAGGGCGTCGTACTTTTCTGCAAGTTCGCATATTTGTCCCAGCCTGGCGATGGTTCCATCCATCGAGAACACGCCGTCGGTGGCTATCATGCGAAATCTCGCCGATTCAGCCTGCTGCAATTTGTCCTCCAGGTCACGCATGTCACAATTCTTATAGCGCAGGCGCTGGGCCTTGCAAAGGCGTATGCCGTCGATAATGCTGGCGTGGTTGAGCTGGTCGCTTATGATCGCGTCTTCGGCGGTGAGCAGCGTCTCGAAAAGCCCTGTGTTGGCGTCGAAGCAGGAGGAGTAGAGAATCGCATCATCGGTGCCGAGAAACTCTGAGACTTTCTTCTCCAGTTGCTTGTGTATTTGTTGCGTGCCGCAGATGAATCGGACGGAAGAAAGACCGTATCCCCATTTGGCGTAGCTTTCCTGTGCGGCCCGGATGACATCGGGATGGTCGGCAAGCCCGAGATAGTTGTTGGCGCACAGATTGAGGACTTCCTGCCCGCCCCGGACTGTGATCATAGCATCCTGCGGGCTGGTGATGATACGTTCGGCCTTGTAGAGCCCGCTTTCATTTATCTGTTTGAGCTCGTCTGCGATATGAGATTGCATCTGTCCAAACATTTGGCAGCTCCTCGCCTGGCTGACTTGGCAGCTTTGCTATTCTGGTGCTCCTGATTGAAAATCCCCGTCCTTGCGCGGGTAAGTGGCATCAAATAACATGTTATGGTTTTGCTCGCGGGAATTTACTACCCTTCAAGGGTATCTTGTTCCCAGTTCAGAATCACTTTGCCAGAATCACCCGATCTCATCACCTCGAAGGCTTCGCTGTATTCGGCGCAGCCGAACCGATGGGTAATGAGCGGCGTTATGTCGAGCCCGCCCTGGATCAGCATTGTAGCCTTATACCAGGTTTCGAACATCTCTCGGCCATAGATACCCTTGATCGTCAGACCGTTAAATACAACGTAGTCCCAGTCGACGGCCGTCGGCGGCATGATTCCCAGCATCGCGATTTTGCCGCCGTGGCAGACGTTTGCGAGCATGCTCTGGAACGCCTCGGGATTGCCCGACATTTCTAGCCCGACGTCGAATCCCTCCTTCATATCGAGCTTCCTAATGGCGTCTTCGATTCTTTCGCTTCTGACGTCAAGTGTCAGCGTTGGGCCCATCTTCTCGGCCAGCTCCAGGCGATACGGGTTGACATCGGTAATCACTACATATCGCGCTCCGGCCTTTTTGGCAACCGCAACGGCCATACAGCCGATGGGGCCTGCGCCGGTTATCAGCAGATCCTCTCCAACGAGGTCGTAGGAAAGCGTCGTATGGACGGCGTTGCCGAAAGGGTCGAAGCAGCTTAGAACATCAGTCGGTATTTTCGAGTCGCAATGCCAGATGTTCGAGACGGGGACCGCGAGATACTCGGCAAACGCGCCGTCGCGTTCCACTCCGATACAATTCGGATCGGTGCAAAGGTGTCTGCGCCCGGCCAGGCAGTTCCTGCAACGGCCGCAGACGATATGCCCTTCGCCGCTGACAAGCTCGCCGATCTCAGCAGCGCTGACGTTGGCGCCGATTTCCGAGACCGTGCCGACGAATTCGTGGCCGATGACCAGGGGCGTCGTTATCGTCTTTTGGGCCCATGCATCCCAGTTGAAGATGTGAATGTCCGTGCCGCAAATCGCCGCTTTGTGGATCTTTATGAGGACATCGTTGTTGCCGACCTCGGGTAAGGGTACGTCCTCCATCCAAATTCCTGGCTCTGCTTTGCTCTTGACCAACGCTTTCATTGACTCACCACTGCTTGTTCTTAAGCTCCTGTGTTCTTCTGTGATCCGTCATGTCGGGCGCCAGGGCCGTTACGGTTATGTAGCCCTCGAGCAGCGAGGTTGAATCGGCATGGACTCCGTCGGCCGGATGGTGCTCACCGGCCAACTGAAATACCGTCTGTCCCTGCTCATCTTTTTGCGGGATGTAGTACTCGTCGAACCCCTTGCTTGATTGCGGCACAACTCGAACACCTTTGGGTTCGCCCCTCGATAGTAGCGGTATGTTGACATTTATCACAGCGCCTCTCTCGACCGGCATGAGCTTCTTGAGTATCTGTGCGCAGTGCATTGCCGCGGCCTCGAAGTCCATCTTACTCTCAGAAGCTACGCTCATCGCGACGGCCGGGACTTTCAGGAACGCCCCTTCCATGGCGGCAGCCACAGTGCCTGAGTAATAGACGTTTATCCCGGCATTCGCTCCGTTGTTGATGCCGGCGACGAGCAGATCTATCGGTTCGGGATGTAATTGCATGGCTGCCAGCTTGACGCAATCGGCGGGCGAGCCCTGAACGCTGTATCCCGTAAACAGACCGTCAATGTCAACCTTGTTGCACACCAACGGTTCGGTAAACGTGATGCTGTGACTCGCACCCGAGCGGCTGTCGGACGGGGCGACCACGGTTACCTGCCCGACCTTGATCAACTCTCTGTAGAGTGCCGCCAGGCCGGGTGCGAAAATGCCGTCATCATTTGTAAGCAATATCCTCATGCGTTGCGTCTCGTGTAGATTGAGATCATAATTCAATGCCAGCGGGTGGGCATTGTAATTGTCCGCACGGCTCATGTCAATTGACAGCTTCTTCGCGTAATGTATAATGCTCGGCTATGGAAAAATACTCGCCGCAGAAAAACTGTGTTCTAATGACGAGAGATCAGGTTCGCAGCGTTGATGCCTGGGCGATAAATACGCTCGGCATCCCGGGTGTGGTTCTCATGGAGAATGCCGGGTGCCGCTGTGCCGAGCTGATCGAAGAGAAGCTCAAAGACCTCTCCGCCCCGAAGGTCTGCATATTCTGCGGCACTGGAAACAACGGCGGCGACGGCTACGTGATCGCCAGGCAGCTTAGCAATAGCGGCTTTGAGACTACTGTCGTCGTGTGCGGCGACCGCGGCAAAATCAAGGGCGACGCAAAGATCAACCTGGATATCCTCGAGCGGATGGGTCAGGGCGTTGAGTCGTTGAATCCGGCCCAGGGCGATGCTGCCGCTCGGGTTGCCGATTTTGCCGCCGGCGCTGATATGCTTGTTGACAGCTTGTTCGGAACTGGACTTAGCGGGCAGATTAGAGACGACTACCGGCGATTGATAGAAAGTCTCAACGCCTGCGAGTGTCCAATTCTTGCAGTGGACATTCCGTCCGGGCTGGATTGCGATACGGGCCGGCCTCTCGGCACAGCGATTGAGGCATCCTGGACGGTGACATTTGTCGCTGTCAAGAAGGGTTTTACGTCCGCGCAGGCAACTCGGTACACGGGCGAGATTTTCGTCGCCTCGATTGGAGTCGCCGCCCCATAGGCTCTTTCTGAAAACTCCGTCGTTGGGTGCGAGATCGAGCGGTTTTTTGCCGGACAAAGACGGCGAAGCAAGCGATATCGGTTTTATCGTCGATGCAGCCGGATGCAGCCAGGCGAAAAACAAGCTGCTCGAAGCCAGATCGAGTTTCCAGACAGAGCCTAGAAGGCGCCGGCCTGACTTACCTGTGAATTGTAGCCCACGAAATGGAGAAACTTTTCGTACGTGAAAACAGGTATCCACAGGCTCTGTGCCTGATCCCGAAGCTGGTTGTAGCGGCTTAGTCTCGCCAGCGACGCCTCATGTCGCGCCGTCGCCCTGGGATCTATTTCCTCTTCTTCGATTGTGGGTTTTCGCAGAACCGTCGGCTGCTTGCCGAGCACGAGGAAGTCGGTGTCCACGGAGATGGAATCGGCCATTTCGCCGCCCCACTTCGTGACAAGTCTTTTGATTCTGTCGATGCCATCGACGTCAAGCACGCCGTCGCTGTCGAGGTCAAAGTCGCCGGCGACAACAAAGACGTTCGTTCTGTCGGCGTCCCAGATCAGGTTTGCGACAACGTCACCCTGCAGGATGGGATTATTGAGGTCCGGCTTTACAACACGTGCCGCCGAGTAGGTTTTCGAGACGTCGAACACCTGGATCTCGGCCTTTCCCTTGCCGTCCTTCGGGACCGAAGCGCCTCTGTCGTAGACGGTGAATGTGAGCCCCGGATAGACATGATCGTTGCTGCCGATATTCAGATGGACCACCCGGGCTTTGCCGTCGACAAGTATCACCTTTGCGTCGCTCTGGTGCGCCAGCACGCCACGGTCCGGTCCGGGCTCGAACTTGGCGACCTCGTCCTGGGTCTGCTTGAGCCTGTCCTGGGCTGTCTGCAATTCCGCCTGTGTCAAGAGCAACGCATTATTCAGTGTTGTCAGGTCATCTCTTGCCTGATCCCGCTCCTCTGTGCGTGTCTGAACCTGGTCGGCTGTTGTCTGTTGCAAATTCGCTGAAAGATCCGCATATCTTTGCTGCTCATCTTCGAAAGCCTTCTGGATTTTATCTCTCTCGGCCGACAGTGTGTTTTCTTTTTCGACATTGGCTTGGTCGGCCAGCTTGAATCTTTCCAGTTGCTCGGCGAGCTGCTTTTCCGTATCGAGCTTGGCCTTGATGGCATTGTCCAACTCTGCCGCCAGAGCCTTGATTGCCTGGACAAGCCCTATCGTGTTGGGGTCTCCGATATCGATGTGATTGGCGGCCGCGCTCAGTGCATTGGCCACCTCTGCGTTGGCGTTCTTGACTTTGACTTCCGCCGAATCCGGTGCCGGGACGCCGCCTACAATCATAATCAAGGCCTCGTCGACGTAGCCGATCATCGAGCCCATGTAGCTTGTCCGGGCTTGTCTCTCTCCGACGGTACCGCTCAACGCGCTCCTCTCCCTATCAGTGGCCAGCTCATCCATTTCCCGCTGAAGATCGGCCGCACCGGTCCTGTGCTCTTCGGCTTTGACATAGTAGATGACCGCAGTCGTCGTTGCGGCTATAAAGAGCCCGACAAAGGTTATTAGAGTGTAGAGCATAGCATTGCTCTGCTTTCTCCTGCGTGCTGGCATAGTAAAGACTCCTTAGAAATATAGAAATCACCCTTAAAAGCTTGTCCTGAACAGTATTATCGCAAGAAAGGACGTCCAAGTCAACAAAAAAAGCCGATAGAGAACCGTTTTTACAGGCAGAACGATTGTCGAGGGTTCTGCCGGCTTGAGCCTAATGCCTGGCGAACGGCCAAAAGCCTCAAAGTTGCTCTATGATCGCCGGTAATTGGCTGATTTGGCCCGTTATGTGCTGGGCCGCAGCGTCGGATTCCTTGGAGCTTGATGTGTGTATCCGAGCGGGGCGGGTCAACTGGACGGTTGAGAATCCCAGCCTGTTCGGTGCGATGAAATCCTTCTTCTCATTGTCCGCGATGTAGACGATGTTTTCCGGTCTCGCGTTCAGGTCCTGCATTATCTTCTCAAAGCCCGCCGGCGACGGCTTCCAGAATTCCCTGCCAAGCTCTTCGGTGTAGACAATGCTCTGGAAATAATCCTCGATTCCCAGTTCCTGCACCTTCAGGCGCTGGGCCGGCAGAAAGCCGTCTGTCAGCAGCCCAAGCGTATATTTTGTGCTCAGCTCGACAAGAATGCCCCGGCTGTCATCAGGCAGCGTTATTCTCGGAACGTGGTTGCGATAGACCTTCACCAGTTCCAGAACACACCTGTCGTCGCAGCCTATGTTAAGCTCATCGAGAGCCGCATTGAAGGTTCTGGTGTGATTTCCGGCCGCGAACTGCCCCCAGAGAGCGGCAAAAATACTCTCGCAATCAGGGGCATCACGCGTATTGGCGAGAAACTCAGAGACGGCTGCAAAACCGCTCCTGCAATACTCAATCTCATCGTAGAGCGTATCGTCCAGGTCAAAAACGACTACTGTTATCATAATTCGAGCCTTACCGTTCGGTCGCGCCATCGGGGCAAATTCTTACGATACACTGTGCACTAGTCAAATAGTTTTACCCATTATCGGTTGAAATGTCGATATTTTCAACAAGCACCGTGAACGTAGATGGGGCACCAGGTATGAAATTCTTGCAGATAATGCGTCCACAGCACTGGATCAAGAACATATTTGTGTTCGCAGCTCTGCTTTTTGGACAGAAGCTTACCGATTTACCGGCTGTCGGCAGGGCGATCGGTGGTTTTTTTTGCTTCTGCCTCGCCGCTTCCGCCGTGTATATCTTCAACGACATTGTTGACCGCGAGGCGGACAGTCTTCACCCGCAAAAATGTAGCAGGCCCCTCGCCGCCGGCAGTCTGAGCGTTCGGTTGGCAACCACTATGTCGATTGTATGTGCTGGGCTGGCGATCATTGGCAGCTTTCTATTGGCGCGGTACTTTGCGCTCATCGTCAGCCTGTACATCGTGCTGATGGTTCTGTATTCGCTCCTGCTCAAGAGGGCGATGATCCTGGACTGTCTGGCAATATCAATCGGATTCTGCCTGCGGGCAATCGCCGGCGCGGTCGTTGTGGGAGTATTCATCTCACCCTGGCTGATTATCTGCACATTCGCCCTGTGTCTGTTTCTGGCCTTTAGCAAACGCCGCAGCGAGATAGCGCAGCTTCGCGCCGACAGCGAGTCGTTTCGCCGGACGCTGGCGCACTATACGCCGGAGCTGCTGGGCCACATGGTCGATGTCACCAGCGGCCTGGCGATTGTGTGCTTTCTTCTTTATGCCATGGATGGGCGAACCGTAGAGAGGTTCGGGACGATCAATCTGGTGTACACGAGCCCGCTGGTTGTGTACTGCGTCTTCCGTCTCAGCGCGCTGACGCAAAAAGGCAGGTTTTCAGGGCCGGTCCAGCTTATTCTCGCCGATCTGCCGTTTCAGATTGGCTTGGCGCTCTGGGTCCTATCGTGTATCGGAATTATCTACGCCGGAAGGCTTGGTTAGGATTGAAAAACGTAACCGTTCACAGGGTGTAAATATGGATTATGGGCCTAATAATGATGGGAAT
>CAZLTY010000179.1:0-9726 GCA_964562575.1 uncultured Pirellulales bacterium | reverse complement strand
GACACAATGCTCGAGGAGCAGCACTTGAAGAACGCAGTGTCGGTTCCTGGACTAACAGGTGAAGTGTATGTGGGAAAAACGCATCGTAGAGTATAGACTCATGTTAACTCTTTCTTGAAGGAGAACTATTATGTGCAGAAGAATGGTCTATTTGGTATCCCTTGTCCTGGTGTCGAGTCTTGTTTTGCCGACCGTAGTCAAGGCAGATCTTATCGGCTGGTGGCCGCTTGACGAAGGTTCAGGCACAACTGTGGCTGATGTGTCCGGCGCGGGCCATGACGGGGTGTTCGCCGAAGGAGATCCTGAATGGGTAGAAGGCAAGTTTGGCAATGCCCTCAAATTCGACGGCACCAACAAGGTGGAAATTCCCGATCATGACGATTTCCACCTGCGAGACGCTGTTTCGATAGCCCTTTGGGTCAAGCCCGAAGATAGTCAACCTGCGTATGCTAAGTTCTTCTGTAAGCAGAAAGGAACATCTGAATACCCCTACGCTATACAATATAATAGCGGCGGTACGAGCATCCGTGCGACAGTTTACGCTTCGGCCCGCTCCGATAGCTCTTCTACACCATATTTCGTGGGCGAATGGGGTCACCTCTGTATGACTTATGATGGCAGTGCCGTCATTCTGTATAAGGACGGAGAGGAAGTTGGTCGAAATGACGCCTCAGGCGAACTCCAGCAGAATGATCTGTCACTCTCAATTGGCGGACGTCTCGGATCCAGTCAGAACTTCGCGGGGATTATTGACGACGTGCGTCTTTACAGCCACGCCCTGACGGTCGAAGAGGTCAAAGCCAGTATGGTAAGCGAAGGGTTTCCAGGGTTTCCACATGCGCGGGGTCCGGACCCCGCTGACGGCGCCCTTCATGCCGACACATGGGTCAACCTGAGCTGGTCGGCGGGGGATTTTGCAGTCTCTCACGATGTATACTTGAGTGACAATTTCGACGACGTCGATGCCGGCGCCGCCGATGCATTCGAAGGCAATCAACTCACGACGGATTTCCTTGTAGGCTTCCCCGGATTCCCCTATCCCGAAGGCATGGTTCCGGGAACAACCTACTACTGGCGGATTGACGAGGTCAACGAAGCCGATCCTAACAGCCCGTGGAGAGGCGATGTCTGGAGTTTCTCGGTGCCCCCGAAGACAGCATATTTCCCCGACCCGATTGACGGCGCCGAATTCGTAGACCCCGATGCAACGCTCTCCTGGACACCGGGTTTCGGTGCCAAGCTGCACGCCGTATATCTGAGCGACAGTTTCGAGGATGTCAATAACGCATCAGGAGAAGTCCTACGGGGAACTGCAAGCTATAAGCCCGCAAACCCGCTTGAATCGGAGAAGGTCTATTACTGGCGGGTCGATGAATTTGACATCGCCGAGACGCACAAAGGCGATATCTGGAGCTTTACGACGCCTGGCGCCGCGGGCAATCCGCACCCTGCCAACGGCGATGTGGATGTACAGATGCTGACGACGCTTGGCTGGACACCGGCAGACACAGCCGCTTCAAGCGATCTTTACTTCGGCACCGAAGCTGATGGGGTGAAAAATGCCACTACAGCCTCGCCTGAATACGTAGGCAACAAGGCACTCGGTTCCGAGAGCCATGATCCCGGGAAACTGGCTTTGGGTGAAAGCTACCATTGGCGCATGGATGCGGTCTATCCCGATAAGACGGTCAAAGGTCTGCTTTGGAGCTTTGCTGCAGCCAGCTTTATAGTGGTTGACGATTTCGAGTCATACAACGATATTGACCCGCCTGATCCCAACAGCAATCGCATATTCGACAAGTGGATAGACGGCTTTGGAACTACGACGAACGGCGCTCTTGTCGGCAATGACCTTCCTCCTTATGCCGGACAGACTGTGGTCCACGGCGGAGCCCAGTCGATGCCTTATTTCTACGACAACAATCTGAAGACGTCTGAAGCAACCCTGACGCTGGTCTACCCGAAAGACTGGACCGCCGAAGCGGTCACCAAGTTGTCATTGTGGTTCCGCGGCGCCTCTGCTAATGCCGCCGATCGGATGTTTGTCGCTCTTGGCAATGCGGTGGTCTATCACGATGATTCCGCTGCGACGCAGATAGCTAGATGGAATGAGTGGGTAATCGACCTGACGCGATTTGCCGGCGCAAATCTTGCCAACGTCAATACCATTACCATTGGCATCGGTACTAGGAACAGCCCGGCGGCTGGCGGCACGGGGACGATGTACTTCGATGACATACGGCTGATTCGGTAGGTTCGCAAGAAGACCGAATGGAGTGACCAATAGTTGGGTAGTTGATTCGAGGCCTGTACCGATTAGTTCGGTATGGGCCTCTTTTTGGTGTGTTCTTTGACCATCGAGTTGCGAATTCGGGAAAAGAAGATGATCCTCCAGAGAAAGTAGGCTATACTCCTGTTGAATTAAGGAGAATAAGCATTATGTGTAGAAGAACTTCTTTGCTGCTGTCTGTCATTCTGTTAGCGTCAGGTTCGCTCAATGCCGCCACACCGTTGCCGGTCGACCGGCAAGTCGACTCGGGGGGCGGGCAGTTTGTTGAAATGTCCGCAGAGAAGCTCGAGGACAAAATCCACGGAGGTTTGCTCGCACAACTGCTCGGCAACCTTAACGGGCTGGCCCATGAGAACAAGTATTACGATGAGCCGGGCAACGTCAGAGAATACACGCCCGGCCTGCCCGACGGCGCCCGAACCGATGACGATACGGATATCGAATGGGTCTACATCGTCGCCATGCAGCGAGAGAGGACAGCGATGCTCGCTCCGCAGCAAATTACCGAATTGTGGAAAAAGCACATCAACCAGCGCATCTGGTGTTCGAACCTGTACGTCCGGCGGCTCATGGACATCGGCATCGATCCGCCTCTGACCGGCAGCCTCGCGCTGAATCCCTGGGCCAATTTCAACATCTCGGGCCAGTTTGTGTGTGAATCGTTCGGCCTTGTCGCACCGGCGATGCCGCAGACGGCAGCGCGGATCGGTTTGAATTACACCCACGTCAGTATCGACGGCGAACCCGCCCAGACGACACAGTTGTTCACTGCGATGATCGCCACAGCCTTTGTCACCGACGACATCGACGCCATCATAGATGCCGGCGTCGCCTCAGTCGATCCCGATAGCGCGATCGTGCCCATCATCAGCGACGTGCGCCTCTGGCACAAAGAACACCCAGATGATTGGCGCATGACACGCAGACTCGTCAGAGATAAGTACACGCTTTACGAAAGCAGGACTCGCAATCAGAACGGTTACGAGCTATGCACCGCTGCGACTGTCGCCTCGCTGCTCTATGGCGACGGCGACCTGGCCGAGACTCTTATCTGCGCCTTCAATTTCGGCTGGGACACCGCTGGATGCGGCGGCAGGGCTGGCAGATCAAAGATATCTATCGCAATACAACGCGCCCGTCTATGCCCGAGGATGAGACAATCACCGGTTTCGGCGATCGCATCATTGAGGTTGCCGGTCGCGTCATTGCCGACAATGGCGGCGGAAAAGTGCTTCGTAACGGCAGAACCTTCTATCGAATCCGCGTCCAGAGACCGCGCAACGTCGAGAAGCTCGCCAAGGTAGACGAGCAGTTGGCGTCGCTAAGGCAAAGAATGAGACCCCGGATCAGAGCCGGTTTTGGCGATGACGCCACCGTCGAGGAGCAGGCCCGGGCCGCCTACCTGGCGATCTGCCTGGACCTTGCCCGTCCCATTCGTTCCCGGCGCCCGCAGCTTTGGGCCGAGGCGCTCGCAGCGCTGGCAAAGCAACCGAAATTGCTGGAGGTCATGTTTTCAAAGTCTCCGGGGCCGGCCGGGGACAAGCTGCGCACCGCCGCCCTAGCCGCCGGGCTTACAAAACCTGAGCAGTAGAAACGTTGGTGCTTTCGAGAAATCCCGACAGTGCGCCAATTCTTAGGACTGTGCATGAAATAAATTCGTGAATTTGGGGTCCAAGTGTGCCGTAGATTCCGGTGCGATCGATTGAGTGGAGCCGGAACTGTAGCTATTCTATCCCGGCGCGCCGGGAAGGATTCCACGATTGAGGAGCAGCCGAAGATGCGGTGAAATTGGGCCTCCAAAACGGGAAGTTATTTATGCGCGGTTCCTTGGTCCGTCGCGCGCGAAAGTGCCTGACAACAGGCAATCGCCCGAGAAAGTCCGGAGGTCACGGCGGAAATGTCATCTATCTCGTCGGCGGTCAACCTGTCGTCGGCCGAGCGGCAAACCAGCATGAAGCCTGATGACGAGCCGAACACACCCAGTGGAATCGTCACCGCCCAGACGCCGTTCAAGGCGGTCAAGTCGCCGCCGAGACCCATCTCGAATATGTCTTCGAGCATGCAGACTTTGTTCGACCGGCAGATGCTCTCGGTCAGCTCTTGAGTGAAACAGCTTTCAAGCTGCTGCCTGCCAAGGGCCGGCGGACGGCCGCTATCGAATACGTGCACCTCGAAGCTCTCTGCCTGGCGCAAAAAGAAGGCAATCTTAGCCTCGTCGATTTTCCTTCTTATCTGTTTGACGGCGCGGTACAGAAGGTCATTCAAATCGATCATCCCGATGATCGACTCGTAGAAACTCGCCGTGAAACTGATGGTCTTGAGCTTCTTAATAAAGCCCCTCTGGGCTGCGACCAGGTCATTGCAAAGCATATCTATCTGCTGTGCCTGCCTCTTCCGGTCCTTGTTAAGCCCTTTCATCAGAAGACGCAGTCTTTTGTGTCGCTGTTTATCACCCACTTCTCGTCCGTTCTCTCTTGACAGTCTACATGAATTCACACTCACTTGCAGTATATTAAGGTTCGGCTCACCGGCGGCGAGGCTTTAGGGGTAAATACGGATTTAGACCATGCGGTTCCGGTAGCCCTATAAACAGTCGATTATCAGTTTTGCAGCTATTGACGGCGGCTCGACGAAATTCGTCAAGATAGCGCAATAGACGCCACACTTGCGGCGGTTTTCGGACTTGTTGTTTACGGACTGGTCATGATTTATGTTTGTCGATCACCGTTTGAGCCGATACACTTAGCGGGTATATTCGGTACGAACCGATTGAGTTAATCATTTTATTGTGTAGCTATAGAGGTGTAGATATGATTCTTCCAAGACCTATCCGCAAGATTCTGGCCATATTCCGGGGCAGCGTTTCTCCCGTACTGATCTTCATTTCCATAACCCTGGGATTCTGGTTCGGGCTCATCCCCGGCTTTGCGGGAATCCACGTTGTAATGGTGGTTCTGGTCTTCTTGCTCAACGTGCATTTGGGCCTATTCCTGCTCTCGGCGGCCCTCGGCAAGGCATTGTGCTTTGCGGCGGCACCCGTTCTTTACCATATCGGCATGGCTGTTCAGGACAACCTTTCAGGCCTGTTGAACGCGCTGGCGTCCGTGCCGATCATAGGATTGACCGATTTCACCCGGTACTCCGTTGCCGGATCGCTGGTTGTGGGCCCGGCTATCGGCGCTGTTGCCGGTCTGCTGATGGCCCGGTCGGTGATTGGTTTTCGCCGGGCGCTGCTGAAATTCGAGGAAGGCTCCGAGAAGTTCAAGAAATGGTACTCCAACAGATGGGTCCGCATCCTTGATCGCGTGCTAATCGGCAAGCGAACCAAGGACACCAAGGCGCTGTTCACAGCCAAGACCAAGATAATCCGCAAGGCGGGAGTGGCGATTGCCGTTTTGATTCTGGGCGGATCGGCGGTGGCCATGCACGTTGTCAAGGACAACATGGTTAAAGACTATACCGTTCGAGCAATGACAAAGGCCAACGGCGCGGAAGTTAACCTTGAGAGTATCGACCTGTCCCTGCTCGGCGGGCGGATCGGGGCGAGCGGGATTCAGGTGACAGATGCCAACAAGCCCGAGAACAACCAGGTGGCGATAGACAAAATCGCCGCCGATGCCAGCGTTTACGATCTGCTTCTGGGCAAGCTGATCCTGGAGAACGTCGAGGTCTCGAACGTTCGATTCGACCAGAAACGAGCCACACCCGGCGAAGTAGTCGCGGTTCCTGCGGTCGGGCCCGAGCCGTTCGATCCGTGCGAATACACGGTCACGCCGGAGAATATTGCCAAACTCGAAAAGTACTTCAAAGACGCCAAAGCCCTGAAGGAGAAGTTGCAAAAGGCGCGCAAATGGCTGCCGAAATCAGAGGAAGACCCCAACGCAAAGCCTGAGGCGGTGGAGGAGGCGCCGCACAAGTATCTCGATTATCTGCTGGCCCGCGCCCCCGTCGAGGCCTCGCCCCGCATGATGGCCAGGCGGATCCAGATCGGCAAAGTCCTGATACCGTCGAATCTCTTTGGCAACAGCGATGTGCTGCTGCAGAACATAAGCGATTCGGCGCCGACGGCGAAGCTGCCTGTAACGTTCGCGATGAACTCGCACGATACCGGCGCCGCTGTGAACCTCAAATTCGACTACTCCTCGGGCGAGGCGACGCCGGCTGTAACCGGAGATTTCAGTGATTTTGATCTGAGCAAACTGCAGTCGAGCCTGAGCAGCGACAGCGGGCTGATGTTCGAATCAGGCACTGTTTCGGGAAAGTTCAACGGCATTGTCACAAATCAATCGATCGACCTGATTATAGATTTGGCTGTTAAGAACATGAAGGCCAGGGCGCAAGGCGAAGACTATCTTGGAATGGACCCCAAAATCGTCTCCGAGGCCCTTTCCGTCCTGAACAATATCAGCACTAGGATACGTGTTGTCGGGCCCATCACTGAGCCCCGCCTGGTATTTGACGTCAAAGGCCTGCAGGATGAGTTGAAGAAGGCGGCTCTCGAAGCCGCAAAGAAGAAGGTCGAGGAAGAAATCGACAAAGGCAAGGAAAAACTTGACGAAGAGATCGACAAGCAAATAGAAAAGAACCTGGGCGACAAAGCACCGGACGAAATCAAAGACGTTCTGAAGAAATCCAAGGGCTTGCTGGACGGTTTACTCGGAGGCAAGAAGAAGGACGGCAATTGACAAGGCCAAGCTGCGGGCGGCACGGACATGAGCCCGAGACCGATCGCGCGTTTGGCGATTTACACTTAGGAACTTACTCCGAGAAGCGCAGGGCCATCAACCACCCTGTCATCTCTTCCTGTAGATGACGGACTTGCCCATCGAATCCGCGAAGGCTCTGAGCGGCTTCTTCATCACAGCAACGCCCGGCTGCGCATAGTCCAAACCGCCGCAGGTCGCCTTCCACAGATCGAGCAGAGTTATCGCCTGGGCATGGATCTTGACACCGCCGATCCTTCCGCGTTTGCATTCGACGATGCCCTGCCTGCTGAGCATTTGTATGACCTTTTGCAGGTATCCCACCGAGAAATCCAGAGACTTGGCGATCTCCGACGCCTGAAGATAGCCGTTCTGCTTCCTCTTCTTGAGGAAAAGAATTGTCTCGACCGCCATTACGAAATCCTGATTGATCTTCACCATAACCTCCTTCAATAATGTCGCGCTGCCCGACTTCCTTTGGTCACGCCACCCGCGTCGCTCGGCGAGACAGCAAAGCAATTCTGCGACGGTGTTTCGATGTCGCCAGAATATAGATGGTAGTCCGATAATGCAAGAAAATTTTCATCCAGTTTTTCCATATATTGCACATTCAGCGTGGAAATTCTGCCGAGGCGAGAATCCTCCTGCACGTGCAATGGTTGCCCAAGTGGCATAAGGCGAGTCTTGGCGCGGCAAATCGGGGTGGCAGTGGAAAGTCGTCTAATTGCCCGTATCCGAGCGTTATGTGGGGAAAGAACCTCTTAAAACTCGATTTCTCGGGGTACTCCCTGATCCAGAGCAGCGTTGATTCGGCGGCTGGGGGCACCGAAAGCAGCATTTCAGCCGTTACATCATGGCTCAGATAAGGTGCGAAACTGCGCATGACTTCTTCATGGAGCAACTGGAGCGATTGCGTCGCTTTTAGCTCAAGAACAGACACTTTTTCGCCCGCCGAATTCGTGTCGACGCGTATGCCGAGACTTACTATCCGTTCCAAAGAACGTTCTTCTGCAATTGCTCGGAGAATCCGCTGGGCATCCGCAATCCGGGATTGATCAATGCAACCCATAGACAGAGAAATGTGCGGCAGACAGTTTTCTCTGTCCAGGACGATTTTGTCGGGGCACTGTTTCAATAGCTCTCTGTTTGCTTCAATTGCCCTGGCTGCCACCTCATCCGAGGGCAACAGGACGACGTCGACTGCGATTATTGACATTGGGCCGCACTCCAAGAAGAATCCTGCATTTCCGTGCCAATATCATCGAATCTAATCTCAAGTGCGGGCCTGCACAAGGAAAAACCCTTGCAAAGAGCGGTCTCCGGACTATACTTCATTTAGCTTGACCCCGAGCTTGTGTTCGCAGTCATGTGAGCACATATCGGCATGAAAAAAGTGTCTTGGGGCTTCGGAAAGGATGCAGCGATGGCGCATAAAGATGCTGATTTGCGGAAAATAAAAGAACTCATAAAAATAATGAAAGCCAACGAACTGGTGGAGGTTGAGATCAAGCATGGCGACGACAAGATTTTTCTCAAGCGGTCGCAGCCGCAGCAAGTCGTTAACCAGGTGCCCGTGATGAGGCTCGACACGGGCGCCGCGGCCGTCGGCCCCCAGGCAGCGGAAGCTTCGAGCCAGTCGGCGGCGCCGCAGCCGGCGGCCGGCGAGGAGAACCTGAAGGAGATAACCTCGCCCATCGTCGGGACATTCTACGCGACACCAAGTCCCGATTCGGAGCCTTTCGTTGAAATCGGCACTGTGGTCAACCCCCAAACGGTCGTTTGCATTATCGAGGCGATGAAAGTGCTGAACGAAATAAAGGCCGAAACAGGCGGGACGATTGTCGAAGTACTCGTGACTAACGGCCAGGCCGTCGAATACGGCCAGGGCCTTTTCAAGGTTAAACCGGAGTAGCGATTGACAATCGTAAATTGAAAATGTTTTCACGAATTCTGATAGCTAATCGCGGTGAAATAGCGCTGCGCATTATTCGTGCCTGCCATGAGCTTGGCGTCGAGACGGTGGCGGTTTATTCCGAGGCCGACAAGGATGCACCGTACCTGCAGCTTGCCGACGAAGCCATCTGTATCGGGCCGGCCGACTGCGCCAAGAGCTATCTGAACATACCGCGCATTATAAGCGCCGCCGAGATCACCGACGTCGAGGCGATTCATCCCGGCTACGGATTCCTCGCAGAGAACATACACTTTGCCGAGGTATGCCGGGAGTGCGGGATAACGTTCATCGGCCCGCCCGTCGAGGCGATGGAACTGCTCGGCGACAAAGTCCAGGCCCGCGAGTTGGCGCACAGAGCCGGCGTGCCGGTTGTGCCCGGCTCCGAGGGTGCCGTCGAGAAAGATACCGAAGCGCTGAAGCTGGCCAACAAGATGGGCTATCCCGTCATAATAAAAGCCGCCGCCGGCGGGGGCGGACGCGGCATGAGAGTTGTGCACAACGATATCAATCTGCGCTCGGCGTTCAGTTCCGCCCGCGCTGAGGCAAAGACCGCTTTCGGCAACGGCACGCTGTATCTGGAGAAGTTCATCATCGAACCGCGCCACGTGGAAGTCCAGATAATGGCCGACAAGCAGGGCAACACCTTGCACTTCTACGAAAGAGACTGCTCCACCCAGCGCAGACATCAGAAGATGATCGAAGAATCACCCTGTCCGGTTCTGGATAAGCACGCGAGGCAAGAGCTTGCCGCCGCGGCGATTAAGATTATAAAGGAGGCC
>CAZLTY010000178.1:4044-9765 GCA_964562575.1 uncultured Pirellulales bacterium | reverse complement strand
CGTGAACCACGAGCTTGTTTTCGGCCGCCAGCTCTTTACCGGCCTCCAACTCAGCCAATCGCTTCTTGATGACTCGCCCGCCTTTGGCGTTTGCATACATTCCGGTGTGCAACTCGATCGCATCGCAGCCAGTCTGAGCCGAGGTGATGATTTGCTCGCTGTCAGGTGCGATAAAAGTGCTCACCAGAATGCGCTTCTTGTGCATCCTTCTGACCACCTCGGCAAGCCGCTTCTTGCCTCTGACACAATCCAGGCCGCCTTCGGTTGTCAGCTCGGCTCTCTTTTCAGGCACCAACGTCACCTGATCCGGCTTGACCTCTTCGGCGATCCTGACTATCGGCTCAGCCATGCACATTTCCAGATTCAGCTTGCAGGCGACGGTCTCTTTCAGCAAACGGACATCCCGGTCGCAAATATGCCGCCTGTCCTGCCGCAGATGAATCGTAATTCCGTTCGCACCGGCCAACTCACACTGGGCCGCCGCCCAGACCGGGTCCGGCTCATCTGTCAACCGAGCCTGTCTCACTGTCGCCACGTGGTCGATATTGACATTCAATACAGCCATTTTCTTGCCCTCGATTTAACCGCTGAATTATATCACCGTCCGACCTAGGTACAAGCAAATTAGATACTCATATTACTCCGGAATAATCGTTCTTGATTATCATTTCTTGTCAAGTATCCTCTCGGAGCTTAATATAGCAGCACATTGATCGAGCATTTATTCATTGCGACAGACAATATGACGCTCAATTGGGCCAATCGGATTACTATTTTTCGCATTCTGCTGATAGCACCGTTCGTCAGCCTTATGTTGAAAACCAATGATGTCGCTCTCAGCTATGCTGCGCAGAATGCCATGCGGCACGTGGCGATTCTCACCTTCTTGCTGATGGCGATCAGTGATGGCGTGGATGGCTATTTGGCCCGAACCAGAGATCAGATCACGAAACTCGGTGCATTTCTTGATCCGGTTGCGGACAAATTGCTCATGATTTCTGCCTGTCTACTCCTGGCTTCGCAGCGAGGACACGTTCGCGGCTTCATGCTTGCCCCCACCGTCGTTGTCCTGATAATCGGCAAAGATCTGTTCTTGCTGATTGGCTTTGCGATTGTCTACTTAATCACATCACAAATACACATCGCCCCGGTGTTCGTCGGCAAGCTTGCCACAACCCTGCAACTGTTGATGGTGGCGGCAATTCTGATCGCCCCGGAGGCATCGACCGTGCTGGGAGGTTGGATCTGGCTGCTTCGCACTCTATGGTGGTCGGCTGCGGGCACCGCTATTTTGGCAACTCTTATTTACATACGCAACGGAAGTCGCTATATTGACAAATATGAGCAGAACTTGGCGAACAAAACGTCAGGTTGAGAGTAACTGCTATTTAATTAGGTTCTATTGTCGACGCTTTACAGTCGTTGTAGAGGATAAGCAAGTGGCACCACAATTCAGTGATATACCGGAAGTTCTGGCCGACCTTCGCTCAGGAAAGATGGTCGTGCTTGTCGATGACGAAGATCGCGAGAATGAGGGAGATCTCGTCTGCGCCGCCGAAAAAATAACGCCTGAGATTGTCAACTTCATGGCCACCTTCGGCCGCGGCCTTATCTGCCTGCCGCTGACGCCGGACAAATGCGATTCGCTCAGCCTCTATCCGCAGACGCTCGACAATACGGCCACCTTCGGCACGGCCTTTACGATCAGCATTGACGCCGCTGAAGGGATCAGCACCGGTATCAGTGCTGCCGACAGGGCACACACGATTCTGACAGCAACGGCCGACGACGCCAAACCCAACGACCTTGCTCGGCCCGGCCACGTGTTTCCGCTGCGCGCCCGTAAAGGCGGAGTGCTCGTTCGGGCGGGACAAACCGAAGGCGCCGTCGATCTGATGATCCAGGCGTCTCTCAAGCCTGCCGCTGTTATCTGCGAGGTCATGAACGATGACGGTTCGATGGCCCGCGTACCGGAACTGCTAGCGTTCTGCGAGAAGCACGACTTGAAAATTGCGTCGATCGCGAAGCTCATTGAGCACCGTCTGCAGCGTGAGAGCCAGATAAATCGCCTCGAATCCGTTCATCTGCCTACCGACTACGGCGAATTTCAGCTCATTGGCTATGAAAGTATTACCTCGGCCGAACCGCACCTGGCATTGTGCAAAGGCCACGTCGGCATACTCGACGAAACCGGCAAGCCAACCCAGCACAATGAGCCCGTGCTGGTGCGAGTACATTCGGAATGCATGACCGGCGATCTCTTCCATTCGCAGCGTTGCGAGTGCGGCTATCAACTTGTGACCGCGATGAAAATGATTGAGAAAGCCGGCCGCGGCGCTCTGATTTATCTGCGGCAGGAAGGTCGCGGCATCGGCCTGTCAAACAAATTGCGTGCTTACAAGCTTCAGGAGCAAGGCCTCGATACCGTTGACGCCAACCTGAAGTTAGGTTTCAGTGTTGACAAGCGAGATTATGGAGTTGGCGCTCAAATCTGCCGCGACCTCGGGCTGCAAAATATACGCATACTGACCAACAACCCCAAGAAGATTAAGCGCCTTGAGGTCTACGGTATATCAATCGTCGAGCAAATACCGCTCATAGCCGAGCCGGGCGAGCACAACATTGACTATTTGAGAACGAAGAAATGCCGCCTTGGCCATCTGCTCGATGAAGACTTGTAGCCGTCGGACTTTGGCTGCTGTATATTGGCCTGCGATTGTTGGCCGATTCAGTCGTTCATTGCCCGGCTCTTTTGCCAATTGAGTTGATACTTGAAGATTAGCATGAAATCATCGTGTGACACATTTTGGATATTCGCGATTGCCTGCGTTCTTGTCAGCGCCGGCTGCCAGGGGCGCTCATCGTCTCGAACGTCCGCGACGGACACTGACAATGGTCTCGATGGGGTTGCTGTCTGTACACGCTACGCTCCTGAAAGAATCGACATTCCACCGCTGACCGAGTATGTTCCCGCTGACCAGACACATCAACCCCGGATAGACCTTTATGTCAGTTTGCTCGATCCATTCGGCTCCCAGATCAAGTCGCCCGGTATTTTTCGTTTCGAGCTTTACGAGCACGTGCAGCGCTCGGCCAAACCGAAAGGCAAAAGACTCGCCATGTGGCCCGATGTTGATGTGACCGATCCGCTGGAGAACAATGAATATTGGCAGGATTTCCTTCGCGCTTATCAATTCACTCTGCCTCTCGATCAATCCAACAGCAAGAGCTACATATTGCAGGTAACCTACTTCTGTCCGACCGGCAAGCTTCTTACATCCGAATTCGCGCTCAGAAAGGCACAATAGCCAACTGCTCGCCCCGGCTTCTACTGCGACACGTGCCGGCTCGCTCCGTTGTCGGATTTCCTGCGGCCTGCAAGGTAACGACCAGATCAGAAAAGAAAACCCCCAAAAACATCTTGGGGGTTGCCGAATGACTATGTTTTTCACATCTCGCCTGAGGGGTTAATGCTCTTCGTGTCCGTTGTTTCGCGGATGAGCACTGTCGTACACCTCTTTGAGCCTGGTAGTGCTCAGGTGCGTATAGACCTGTGTAGTTGAAAGTGATTGATGACCGAGCAACTCTTGAACACTCCTCAGATCGGCCCCACTGTTGAGCATGTGTGTTGCAAAGCTATGCCGCAAGGTATGGGGGCTGATCGCCGGATCAAGCCCGGCCATTTTCAGATACTTGTCCATCTTGCGCCGGACGCTGCGAGTGCTCAACCGCCGGCCGTGCTTGTTCACGAACAAGACTCGCGAATCAAAGTTGCCGTTGTTCTGTGCCCGCTTGTTCCTGTACTCCATATAATGTTGTATGACCTGCAGAGCAGAGGAGCCGATAGGAGCAATTCGTTCCTTCTTGCCTTTGCCCCTGACGTGAACAACCTCACCGAGGAAGTCGATATCATCCATGTTCAGCGCCACGAGCTCGCTGACTCTTATTCCAGTACTGTAAAGCGTCTCCAGAATGGCCCTGTCTCTTGCACCCAACCAGGTATTCATCGGCGGTGTTGTGAGCAACCTCTTTACCTCTTCGTATTCGAGGAAGCGGGGCAGCTTCTTCTCCTGCTTCGGCGTTCTGATTGTGACGACGGGATTCGAGCTAATGTGACTTCTTTTGACCAGAAACTTATAAAAACTGCGCAGCGTTGCGAGCTTGCGGGCGATCGTGGCCTTGGAATATTCCTTTTCGTTCAGGAATGCCAGATAGGCTCTCACAGAATCTGTCTGCACTGAGAGAAGCAACTGATCTACCTCGACCCGCACCTTTGTTGCCACGGCAACCCCGTGTTCCGGCTCACCTTCGTGATGACCCATCGAGACCGCCTCGCCATGATGTCCCCCCTCTCCCGATGCACCTTTGAGAAACTCGCCGAACTGCGCCAAGTCCGCGCCATAACATTTGGCCGTGTGCTCCGAGAACCGTCTTTCGAATTTAAGGTAATCTAAAAACTTTTGGACAATCGTACCTTCTTCCATAATGTGCCTATCTGTTTGTTTGATCATTTCACAGAATTCCTTCGCCTTATAGAGAATACACAGCACTCATTCATTTTTCAGCAGATGTCAAAAAGGCTAGTTTGAGTGAACCTCAACATCTTTGTTTTCGTCCAGGAGTTCATCGGCCTGGCCTATAAGGGACTGCGTGAGTTTGAAGCTCAGCACGGCTGCATCGAACCAATCGAAATCCGTGGTCCTGTCTTTTGCTCGCTCAATCAAAGCGTCGAGAAGCTCATCCTCTCTCCCGTTTTCGTAACGGAAAATGTATTTCTCAACTCCTTTGTTCAATACCAGTTGTCGTTTCATCCTTTTCATAAGAGTCAGCCTAAACCAAGCACCGAGCAATGTTCGCGTAAACGTTACGAGCGGCTACCTCTTCTTATCGGCCTAAACGCAGATTTCTGAAGCACAAACATAACTTTTCTTCAAGGTGCCTGATAAAATCATTGCTCTAAAAAAAATGCCACAAGGCTTTTATCGGCCAATAACTCTTGTAGCTTTACAAATTGAATGTGAATATGAGTAAATTGAGAGGAAATATCGGAGAAATTAACTTACGATGCTCTGGACTTGAAATTCTCTGCTGCGCTCAGGAGACGATCTTGAAATACACTCGTCCGCCTTTTGGCTCGGCCTCAACCAATCCGGCGTCCTGCAACTGAGCAACATACTTCTCTGCTTGCCTGCGGCTCACCGACAGGGCTGTGGCTATGTCCTCTATTGAGCACGGCCTGCGTTTCAGCATTGATAGGACCGTTTGTACCCTCCCGGTTGCGCCGAAATGCACCTCCAACTCATCGGCCTCTCTGCCCCGTGCGAGATGCCCATTCGGGACGGTGGAAAAGTCGGCTACGACCTCGCAGAGCGGTCCCAGCCGCAGCGCTATGTCCTGTAGCTTCTCGGCGCTGAGCTTGACAACGTTGGGATCGGCGGTAGGACGTACGGCCGTGTTCAACTGGACTTTGTCGGGCCTGATCCGGCCTATCGCTTCCTTGATATGCGCAATTTGACGGGGGGCTGCATTTATGGAGGGAACGAGGAAAACCTCGATCCATATCTGCCCGGCAAACTCTTCTCGCAGCGCGCACAATCCCGAAATCACGTTCTCAAGACTGATAGTCGACTCCGGCCGGTCTATTCTCCGGAACGTCTGCTCGTCGCCGGCATCCAACGAGGGCAGCACCACATCAACCTTGGCACAATCGCCGCGCACATC
>CAZLTY010000178.1:0-4034 GCA_964562575.1 uncultured Pirellulales bacterium | reverse complement strand
CTCGAATAGAGTCCCGTTCGTCAACAATGCCACGGGAATATCTGTGATCCCTTTTATGCCGTCTATGAGTTCGCCAAGCCGGCAGTGCAGGGTGGGCTCGCCGGATCCGCCGATAGTGACAAAGTCGGCTTTCGCGCCTTCGGCAAGTGCTTCTTTGAGTTCGGCGAGAATCGTCTCGATAGGCGCAAAGTCCTTTCGCTCGATTGTTTTCTCGACGGTTCTTCCAAGCTGACAATAAACGCAATCCAAAGTGCACACTTTGAATGGCACGATATCAACGCCGTAGCTCAGTCCGAGCCGGCGTGACGGCACGGGCCCGTACAAATATTTCCTTGCACCTGTCACTTTCTTATCCGCGCACGAGGTCAAATATCTCTTTGCAAACTGTCACCAGTTCTTCAAGCCAGTCCAGCGGCATGATGCATGCGGCATCGGATTTCGCCTGCTCCGGTTCGCTGTGAACCTCGATGAAGAGGCCGTCCGCACCGGCCGCGATCGCCGCCTTGGCAAGTATCGGCGCCATTTCGCGCTGGCCTCCGCTTGCATTGCCAAGGCCCCCCGGCTGTTGTGTGCTGTGCGTAGCATCAAACACAACAGGACTGCCCAGTTGTCTCATGGCGTCAATTGCTGTCATGTCGTTGACCAGACGGTTGTATCCAAAGAACGTGCCCCGCTCGGTCAGAATTATCTGCTCATTATCAAAGGCACGAATCTTATCGACAACATTTAGCATCTCATCGGGCGAGAGAAATTGCCCTTTCTTCACATTGACGGGCTTGCCTGTTTGAGCACACGCGCAAAGTAGATCGGTCTGCCTACATAGAAAAGCGGGCACCTGGAGACAATCGACAACATCAGCAACCAAATCGGCCTGGGAGGGCTCGTGCACATCCGTCATCACCGCCAGGGCACTGTGGCCGCGAACCGCAGCCAGAATCTCAAGGCCCCTTTCCAAACCGGGGCCGCGAAAACTCTGCAAACTGGAACGATTGGCCTTGTCGAAACTCGCCTTGAAAATCATTCCAGTGCCGGTCCTCTGACCGATGTCGGCCAGTCTGCCCGCAATAGCCAGACAGTGCGCTTCGTTTTCAATCACGCAAGGCCCGGCCATCACAAACAGCGGCGAATTCAGACCAACTTCCACTTTGCCTATGTTAAAACAAGCGTTATTCGTGTCTACACCAATAGTCAATAGTCAACAGTCAATAGTAAATGCTCAACCTATCGCCCTGACAATTCTTGTTCTCATGCCAGCCGGCTTTGCGTTTTCCGGCACAACACAATTGACCGCATGCCGTATCACGCTGATTTCCACGGGCAAAGCGGGCCCCGGATCTCCGTCAATCTCGGTCTGTATATCGGCAACACCGGAACTTACCGAAATATTCTTCCCCTGGCGATAGATCACATCTTTGCGGTCGGCGTGATGTTTCAAGACGGTCAACAGCGAGTGCTTGGCAAGGTGAAGCTGAGACGCACATTTGTAGATGCACACATCGAGCAGGCCGTCGCCAAAGTCGGCATAGTGCAATATCTGCAATCCCACGGCATAGCGCGAAATATTCCCCACAAAAACAAGCCCGTGACCGTCAAAAATCTCCTCTCGGTCAACCTCCACTCTCATGGGATCGAATTTGTAGTTCCAGTACGTCCGCCATATCGGCCAGAAATAGTCAGAGTGACGTATGTGTCCTTCTCGGCTGTCGCTTACACGTTTGACCACGTCACCGTCGAAACCGAAACCTGCAATCGAGGTGAAACATCTGCCGTTTGCCCTTCCCAGATCCAAAGGACGAATGTGCTCGGCCTCGAACGTTCTTATGAGTGTTTTGAGCGTCTCATCAAACCCCAATTCGTTGGCCAGCAGATTCTCCGTCCCGTGGGGCACTATCAGCAGCGGCTTGTCGCTGCCCTCCAGGCCGTGGGCAACCTCGCGAACAGTGCCGTCACCGCCGACAACGACAACCATCGCGCAGTCGTAGTCGATTCCTGCGTTGGTGGCCAGCTCACGGGCATGCTCCAGCGATCTGGTCATGCGCACCTTGACACCGTAACCGTTCTTGCGAAGATATCGCTCGAAACGGCGCCCGGTAAGTTTGCTGCTGCTGGCACCCGCTTTGGGATTTACGATATAGGCAATATAGCCGTCGTCGGGTCTCATACTCTGCTGTTTCTGAACCGGCTTGGCCAAGAACGATTCAAGCGTCCCGCCGGCAGTATTGTTCCTTAATTAGGTGGGCATAACTTTTTGCAATATGCGGCAGGTCCGACAATCCCAGCCGCTCCTGCACGCCGGAGATTTCCCGATCGTTCGGCCCCTCAAATTCCACAAAACATCCCAGCAAGGGCAAGTCGTCCAGAGCGACCTCGCAACGGTCGAGCCGCCAGAGACGACGTTTCTTCTCCACAACCAGCATTTCTTCATACCCCAATTCCGAGAGCAGCCTGCACATGGCATCGGCATCTTTGATTTCAGTCTCCATCTCCTGCCTTCTCTTGAAGTGGCTCTGTTCCTTGCTCCCCTTGTAAGTCAGAATGTGCCGCTTACTGTCGCCAACGACTTGTCGGCGCAGCCGCAGGCTCCGATCGGTTGAGAGCAAAGTCATACTCGCATCGTCCAGATGAGAATCACTCTGCAACTGCTCGGCGACGAACTCCGCGCCGAGTTCAGCGAGCTTGCGCTCTACCTGGGCCAGCGAATCAACCTTCAACTTTGCTTCAATTTCGATGCACATCAATTCTGTTTGTTATTCTCCGTAGATTTGTCTGCATGAAACATTTCATTTCGCTCCAAATGAAGCGCCCCGCGCCCAACTCAGATAACGATGTTCACCAATCGCGATTTGATGACAATAATCTTCCTGGGCTCTTTGCCGGCAATGGCGGCAATTACCTTTTCCCCGTTCAATGCCTCTTGTTTTATCTGCTCTTGGCTTGCGTCGGCCGCAACGATAATTTTATCTCTTATCTTGCCGTTGACCTGCACAGCCAACTCGATTTCCTTTTCTTTGATGAGTTCGGAGTCGTATTCGGGCCAGCTCTCGTAGGCGAGGCTTTCGGCTTTGCCCAATCTTTGCCAGAGCTCCTCGGCGATGTGAGGAGCAAACGGCGCGAGAATCAGAACAATTTTCTCGACGGCATCTTTGGGCACAACGGTAAGCTTCATCAGATGATTCACAAAGATCATCATTGCACTTATCGCAGTGTTGAAGCCGAAGCTCTCGATGTCATCACCGACTTTCTTTACCGTCTGATTCAACAATCGAGCGGTTGCTTCGTCGGCTTCTGTTTCCTTCACGGCGTCATCGATCTCACCGGTATCTTTGTTGACGACCAATCGCCAGAGTTTTTGCAGGAAGCGATGCACGCCTTCCACTCCCTGCATACTCCAAGGCTTGACCGCCTCCAGGGGCCCCATGAACATCTCATACAGCCGCATCGAATCGGCCCCGTGATCGGCGATGACCTTGTCGGGATTGACCACGTTGCCGCGGGACTTGCTCATCTTCTGGCCGTCCTCACCCAGGATCATTCCCTGATTAATGAGCTTCTTGAAGGGCTCTTTCGTACTGACGTAGCCAAGATCATAAAGAAGTTTGTGCCAGAACCGTGAGTACAGAAGGTGCAGCACCGCGTGCTCGGCGCCGCCGATATAGAGATCGACCCCGATGTCCCCCATCCAGTACCTCTCCTTTTCCGGATCCCATCCCTGCTTATCGTTTTTTGGGTCGAGATAGCGCAGATAATACCAGCAGCTCCCGGCCCATTGAGGCATCGTGTTCGTTTCGCGTCTGGCCTTCGTGCCGTCCTCAAGCGTTACGTTCACCCAGTTTTCAGCGTTGGCAAGCGGAGGCTCACCGTTGCCCGAAGGTTTATAGTTCTCGACCGCCGGCAACTCCAGCGGCAGATCTTCCTGTGACAGCGCTACTACGCGGCCGTCTTCGGTATGCAATATCGGAAACGGCTCGCCCCAGTAGCGTTGCCTGCTGAAGAGCCAGTCGCGCAGCTTGTAGTTAACGGATTTCTTGCCATCG
>CAZLTY010000177.1:0-9822 GCA_964562575.1 uncultured Pirellulales bacterium | reverse complement strand
TCACAAGCGGCCGAAAGTCCTCAAACTGCAACTCTGGAACAGCATCCGCGCTGTCGATTATCTTACATCTCGCAAAGATGTGGATCCGGAGCGCATCGGCGTGACAGGCGCATCCGGAGGAGGAACGCAATCATTCTTGCTGACCGCGGTTGACGATCGAATCGCCGTGTCGGTTCCGACGGTAATGGTCTCGGCGCACTTCTTCGGCGGCTGCGACTGTGAGAGCGGCATGCCCATCCACAAGAGCGATAGCCATGAGACCAACAACACGGACATCGCCGCACTGGCGGCGCCGCGCCCCCAATTACTGATCTCTGACGGCCAGGACTGGACCAAGAATACACCTGATGTCGAGTTTCCCTATGTCAGAAATGTCTATCGCCTCCATGGCGCTCAGGATAAGGTTGAGTACGTGCATCTTCCCGATGAAGGGCATGATTACGGTCTCTCGAAGCGTCTCGGTGCGTACAAGTTTCTCGCCAAACACCTGAAACTCCTCCTCGAAAAAGTCAGCAAGCCGGACGGCTCGATCGATGAGAGCTTTGTTGTCATTGAGGAGAATGAGGGTTTGTATGTCTTCAACGACAAGCATCCGAGGCCCGCGCACGCTGTCAGCGGCGATGCCGCGGATCTGCCTTGGGATTAGGCTCTGTCTGAAGTGCGAACTCAAGAAGGCGGCTTCTTGAGTTCTTCGATTTTTGGCAGGTCTTTGAGTGTGTTTAAACCGAAGACTTCGAGGAATCTCTTTGTTGTTCCGTACAGCATCGGTCTGCCCAAGACTTCCGCCCGGCCCACGATCTTGACCAATCCTTTGTAGGCGAGAGATCGAATCACCTCTCCGGCGGCGACACCTCGGATGACCTCGATGTCGGCTCTTATGACGGGTTGCTTGTATGCAATTATGGCAAGCGTTTCCATTGCCGCGGCGCTGAGCTTGGTATCGCTGCGGACCCGCAGAAGTTTCTTTAGCCAGTGATTGTACGGGCTCAGCGTAAGCATTTGACAGCCGCCGGCGATTTGTTCTATCCTGAAGGCGTTGTTGTTGGCCCGGTATTTCTCATTGAGATTCTTGATATGCTGGCGCACCTGTTTTGTATCCGTTTCGACGATGTTCGCCAGCCTCGCCGCCGATAGAGGCTCATCGCTGGCAAAAAGCACCGCTTCGACGACGGACTCAACCGTCAGTTCAAAGTCCTGATCTTCCTCTGCCAGCTCAGCCTGCTCAACCTGCTCGGATTCGGCCGTCGGCTCGGTCTGCTGGACTTGCCCTGCCTGCTGCTCCGGCTCAGCTTCTTCCGGCGGTTCTGCCTGCTCAATTCCGTCAGCCAACTCTTGTTCTTTGGCGTGCTCAGTCTGCTCGACCTGCTCAACTGCTTCTGCCTGTTCGACCTTCTCAGTCAGATCCTCGTCCAGCATTTGGCATTCGCCGTCTTGTATTTCCTGGTGTTCGTTTGTCATACGTTCTTCCACTTAAACGGGTCCGCATCTTTCTTACTTGTCTTAATTTCTACTCCTTTGAGCCGCCTGCGCAACTTCCCGGCGAATTTTTTCAGAATGAAACGCTCCGAGACCGTATGGCTCAGGCAGATGCAAGTCAACCCGGCCTCCTGTGCGGCCAGTGCCTGATGATGTTTCAATTCCCCGGTGAGGTACAGATCGGCCTCGGCCGCTATGACCGAATTGATGATCTTACCGCACGAGCCTGCACAAACGGCCGCTCGTTTGACGAGTCTCTTTTCATCTCCCACCAGGCCGACCGCCCTGGCGCCGGTGGCCTTCTTTATCCTGGCAATAATCTCGGCGACTCTCAGCGGTTGGGCCAATTCACCGATTCGGCCCAGACCGTATTTGGCTCCGGTGCCCCAGAGTTTGAACACATCGAAGGCCGGCGTCTCATAAGGGTGAGTCTTCTTCATTGCCGCCACCACTGCGTCGAGTTTTTCCTCTGGCACAATCGTCTCGAACCTCACCTCCGAGACCTCTTCGAGTGTGCCTTTCTTGCCGATAGCCGGCCTTGCGCCTTTCAAAGGCAAGAATGTGCCCGCTCCCTTGGTGCCGAAACCACAATGGCTGTAGTTACCTATCGCCCCGGCCCCGGCGGCAAAGACCGCATTTGAGACCTTTGCCAGCGATTTGAGCGGGACAAATACGATAAGTTTGTAATTGTCGCCCGCCGGATTGGCGACGTAATCGCCGATTGGTTCTCCATCCTGAATCCCGACGATCTGGGCGAGGCCGTCGTTGACGCCGCCGACGCCAGCGTCGAGGGCAGTATGCACCGAAAAAACCGCAATCCCGGATCGAACCAGCTCATATACTACACCGGTGGATCCCTCGGCAGTGACATTCTTAAGGGCGTCCCAGATCACGGGGTGATAACTTACGATCAGGTCGGTCTTGAGTTTTTTTGCTTCAGCGACAACGTCGCTCGTCGTATCGATAGTGAGCAGCACGTTCTTGACGGTCTTCAGCGAATCACCTATCAATAGTCCCACGTTGTCCCAGTCCTGGGCCAATTCGAGCGGGAATATCCCTTCAATCACTGCTGCGATGTTCTTCACATTCATTTTCGACAAGTTCAGCAAAGCTCCTTTGTAGTTTCTTGACCGTCGGCCCGACCTTGCCGTCACCGACTGCGTGTTTCTCTACTGAGGTTATCGGCATAATCTGCATGATTACGTTCGTCAGAAAAATCTCGTCGGCACTGAGCACATCATCTATGGTGAGATATTTCTCGATCAGTTCAATGGAATTCTTCAAAGCAAGCTGACAAACGGTCTTTCGGGCAACGCCCGCGAGTACGGGCGTTTCGACCGGCGGAGTGCAAAGCACCGAATCTTTGACCAGGAACACATTGCTTATGCATCCTTCGGCCAGATGGTTGCTCGTCGTAAACCACAGCGCCTCGGCGGCCCTTCTCTGATGCGCCATGTTCAGCGCGATCATGCGTGAGTAGTAATTCGTAGTCTTGTGCCCGCATGTCGGCTCGTCAGGATTCTGTCTGAACGGGCAAAGGATAACCGAGATGCCATTTTTGTAGTATTCCGGGGGGTAGGACCGGAACTTCGTAGCGGTGATAAGCAGCGTAGGTTTGCGATCCTGCTCGGCCTCGACCATCGGGCCGTTGGTGAATGTCAGACGCAGACGTGCGTCGGTCAATTTGTTGGCGGCCAGCAGTTTGTAGACAGCATCAGTGATGTATCCCTTCTCATAAACATTGTTGATCGACAGGCTGCGCGCGCTGAAAAACAACCTGTCGAGATGGTCCGCCAGCCCAAAGACAACCCCATTGTGACTGCGCATCGTCTCGAAAAGCCCCGCTCCATATAAGAATCCGCTGTCGGTAACAGAGATACAGGCCTTGTCGCGGTCGATCAATCTGTCATTTAGAAAAACCTGTTCCATTATTCTAGCGTTCAGCGTATAGCGTTTAGCGTACAGGGTGGAGCATTCTCTTTGAAAGACTGTGTTTTCATGACTCTACGCTATCCGCTACACGCTGTACGCTGTTTATCCCTGCTATCAGTGCTCTTGCCTTCGTGATGGTCTCTTGCCATTCGGCCTGCGGGTCGGAATCTGCGACTATGCCGCCTCCCGCTTGTGCGAAGGCCTTTTGGCCGACGATAATAATCGTTCGTATGGCAATATTCAAGCACACATTGCCGTCAATGCCAATATAGCCGATGCTGCCGGTATAGGGCCCTCGGGCGGTCGGCTCGGTCTCGTCGATGATCTCCATTGAGCAGATTTTCGGAGCACCCGTGATCGAGCCGCCGGGGAACATTGCCTTTAGAACATCGCAGAACGTGATTTCTTCTCGGAGCCTGCCCGCGACGGTCGCCACGGCATGAAAAACCGTCGGATAAGTTTCGATCGTTCTTGGCTGAATCACCGTCCTCGTCCCGGGTTTGCAGATTCTCGCCACGTCGTTGCGTTCCAGGTCAACGATCATGTTCAGCTCGGCCTGCTCCTTTTCGCTGGTGAGCAACTCATTGAAATTCTCGGCGTTGATTTGCTTTGCCCGCGAAACTGTCGCCGCCGGCTCAGCAATACGAGGTCGCGTGCCTTTTATCGGCTTGGTTCGGATGACTCCGTCGGCAATTGTTATGAACATCTCGGGTGATGCGCTGACGATGTGGGAACTGCCGCCGTCGATGTATGCAGCGTAACCGCTTGGGTTGTAATGGTTTTGCCAGTGGAATAGTCTAACTGGTCGGGCTGTGTAATCGCATTCGAATCGCTGTGAGAAGTTTATCTGATAGACCTCGCCATCGTAAATGTAGCGTCTTATCTTCTCGACGGTCCTGAGGTAGTAATCCTTGTCCATATTGCATCGAATCTCTGAGAAATCGATGTTGTCAAGATCGGCTGGACCGGGGGGCGGCACGCGAATCCTCTGAGATTCCGCCGATAGCCGCTCTAGAGCGTCAAGTTTGCCTTCCACCTCTTCGACATCGCCCGGCAGTTGCAGCGCTATCAGCCAGTAACTCTTCTCGATATGGTCAAAAGCAATGAACCGGTCATAGAAGCAAAGCCGGATCAGCGGCGTTCCAACATCGTCTACAGGATTCTCAGGTAGCTTCTCAATATATCTGCCAAGTTCATAGCTGAAATACCCGATCCATCCGCCACAGAACATCCCCTGCAGGGGCCGGCCTCCGTGGTCATCCTGACGATCTTCGAGTTTGTACTTGTCCAGGGCCTCCTGCAGTTTCTCGAACGGCCTTTTCTGCCCGGGGCGAAATTCGAATACTTCTCTCGGTTCGGCAGCCCAATAGCTGAACCTGCCTGCATCCGCCCTGGCCATATTGCCGCCCAGGATCGACGCCGATTCCAGCCGACAGAAGACTTCGCTCAGGGCCGGCAAATCGGCAGAGACGCGGATTCTTCTATGGCGCAACCTGCAGGGACCGCCCTTACTGGTTTTGGTCGCCGTATCCGTTGTCATTGTGGTCTCTTGACTGTGTATAGCCACCACCTCTTCTTGTCTTGCCGCTTGGTTCTTGCCTGCCGCTGGAAATATATCGTCATCTCCAGACCATCATCGGTTCGGATCTTGAACCAGTGCTTGCGCAAATACTGCTCGGGGCCGCCGCTCCTGCAAGGCCCTGTTTCCTTCCACGCCTCCAACACGTCGGCGGTTGTGTATTCTTGCTCTCTCCAGAGGAATTGGCTCGGAAGTGACGGCTCACCCCGCGTCATTTTAGTCGCATCAAACGTACCTGCGACCGGCACAATTGGCTCACTGACAAATTCCTCGCTCATGGCTTACTGTTGGGCCCTGAATTCTTCCACGATCTGAACCCCCGAGGAGGTGCCGATCCTTTGCGCGCCGGCGGCTAACATTTCGATCGCTTGCCTTGCAGTCCTTATCCCGCCAGCGGCCTTTACCTTACATCTCGGGGCTGTTTCTCTCATCAGCCTTATGTCTTCGAGAGTCGCTCCGCCGGCCGGATGCAATCCGGTGCTTGTCTTCACGAAATCGACCCCTGCTTGCTGTGCGATTCGACAGGCGAATATTTTCTGATCGTCGCTTAGAGCGGCCGATTCGATTATCACTTTGAGCACGACCGCCGGTCTCATCGACCGGCAAACTTTCAGCACGGCCTGCAATTGGCCAAGCAGGTATCTGGAATCGCCCTCGATTATCGCCGCCAGATCGGCGACCATATCGATTTCATCGGCCCCGGCAAAGATGGCATCCCTGGTCTGGGCAACCTTGGCTTTTGTCGAATTGGCGCCGAGCGGCAGGCTGACCACGCCGCCAACAGCAACTTTCGAGCCGGCCAACAGCTCGGCTGCCAGAGTCAACCAGCGACCGTTTACGCATACCGTGTGAAAAGCGTAGTCCTTTGCCTGGCAGCAGGCCTGATCGACCTGCTCTCTTGTCGCCGTGGCATCAAGCAGGGTATGGTCGATGCAGCCGGCTAATTCTTCGTTCGATATCTGGCGCTGCTCTTTCAACACTTGATCTCTCTGACGTACCCTTTCTTCGTGAAGAATTCCGCTGCGGCGGCGGTGTTATCGAATACCTCTGTCGCCGTCTGGGTCACAAAAACCGAAGGGCTCTGACTGGCTGTCCAGATGACGTAGACCTCTTTTGCCGCCTCGTGGGCATGCTGGAGTTCTCTCTCGACGCCGCTGGATATTGCCGCTCGGCCGTCGTCCAACGTCGGAATGAAGCTGATTATCATATCCGCCTGGTCGATCAGCATGAAATCGCGGGCGTAGGTCTGGCTGTTGATATCTCGTTCGACCTGCTTGACCTCGTTCAAGTCCAGCCTGACTTTTCGTCCCAAAGCCGCTGCCTCGACGTAGCCCAGTCCTTTCTCGCTGGCCTGCCGCGCCTTTTCAGGCAGATATGCTTCCTCCAGATCGCCAGGATCGAAGCAGATGAACGACTGTTTCATCAATTGCCGGAATTCGAGAATGTCCCTCTGCACATCCTTCATCTCGCCGACGGCGGTCATAGGGAAGCTCAGATACGCCCTCTTGACATGTCTCTCGAAGATGAGCCCGTAGAATGTCTCGGTCGTCTGGACTTTGGCTCCGCGTGCAAGGCAGTAGAACGGAATCGCGTCATCGACGCCTTTGCATAGCATTTCCGTGCCGATTATTTCCTCTTCGCGCCAGACGATGAGATCTTTCAAGCTGTGCTCGACGCCATGTTCCTCGACAAGCCGCGTATGTAGCGGGACGATGCCGTCAATAATACACAGGTACATGTCGGCCTTGAGCTGCCGCATCTGATCGAAGTCCACAGCCGGAAACAATCCGTGCCGCCAGCGAAAAGTCGCGTGAGTGTTGACGATCATGTTGGGGCTCTTGCGGGCTTTGGCAATAATGTCCTTGAACACGCTGCGGCGGAGCGAGCTGAGCCTTTTCATCGGTATGTCCAGGATTTTGCCAAGCGGGATGTCGGGCGCTTCGGCGTACATCTGGTCGCCGACGTTGCACAGTAGCACGTCTTTGCCTTCCTCGGCAGCCAGTTGACACACATCTTGAAGGTAGCTTTTCTTGTCGACCCCCACCATTCCGGTAACAACAATTATCATGTCCGATCCAACCTCACAATGTACCGACAAATTTGCAAACCGGTACGATATACGATAACCCTCGCGTTGGCAAATGAATCTTTGTGTCCCCGGACGCAGGACACAGGACACAATCGCGGCAAATAGAGCCAGAGGATTGTAGATAGACGAGCTACTTCTTCTATTCCACATTCGGACGTGTTGGATTGCTGTGAGGTGCCTGAGTAGCTAATGGGCAACGAGAATTATAGCTTATCTGTGTTGCTGCAAGTTCCAACAAGTCTCAGGGAGAAAAACCCTCTTAGAGGTTTTTCAGTCGCTGCTGCCTGTCGTAATCCTTCATGGCGACGATCAATTCGCCCATATCGCCGGCCATCACCTTCTCCAGGCTGTAGAGTGACAGGTTGATTCTGTGGTCGGTCACACGGTTTTGCGGGAAATTGTATGTTCTGATCTTCTGCGATCTGTCGCCCGAGCCGATCATGCTCTTGCGCTGCGAATCGCGCTCGGCCCTCTTCCTGCTCATGTGATGTTCGTAAATCCTGCTTCTCAAGACCCGCCATGCTTTTGAGCGATTCTTGTGCTGGCTCTTTTCATCCTGCATGCTGACGGTTATTCCCGTCGGAACGTGCTCGAGCTTAATGGCGCTGTTGAGTTTATTGACGCTTTGTCCGCCGGGACCGCCCGATCTGAAGACATGCTCGACAACGTCTTCGGAGGCTATCTCGATATCGAGTTCTTCAGGCTCCGGCAGCACCGCTACGGTCGCCGCTGACGTGTGGACTCTGCCCTGGGATTCGGTCTGGGGGACTCGCTGGACACGGTGGCCTCCGCCCTCGTAACCCAATTCCGACCATACGCCTTGTCCTTTGACACCGAAAATAACTTCGCGAAAGCCGCCCTTCTCCGTCGTGCTAAAATCAAGCTGCTCGACCTTCCATTTGTGAGCCTCGGCGTATCTGACGTACATGGTATACAGATCGCGCGCGAACAGCGCCGCCTCTTCACCGCCGGTACCGGCCCGGATTTCCATTATGACCGAATCGATATCCATCTCGTCGGCCATCACAAAACTGTTCGTAATCTCCTCGAGCAGGGTGTTGCCCCTGACCTCGAGCTGCCGCATTTCTTCTCTTGCCAACGACTTGAAATCCTTATCGGCGTCGCCGTCGGCCAGTATCTGCTCGGCCTCCTCGATGCCGGCAGCCGCCTTCTTGTACTGGCGATATTTCGTGACCATTGTCCTGAGTTTGCCTTGCTCCTTGGACAGCGGTATCAGCTTTGCCGGGTCACTGGCGATCTCCGGCTTGGCGATCTGCTTTTCTATCTCGCTGTAGCGTGCCTCGATTTCATCGAGTTTTGCAAGTACCGTGTCTTTTTGCTCAGCCATAAACGCCGCCCACGAGAGATGTGAGATAATGGTTCAAGGTCGCTGCGCTTCGGCGCCGGAGCCGTTTCGCGCTCGGCCAAAAGAACAAAAAGCCCCCACCCCGATTTCGTCGGGATGAGAGCGCGATCTGCCATCTGAGAAAGCAGCTATTGTTGCTGGGCTTTCTTGTCCTTTTTGGGCGCGCCTTTCATATAGCTCGTGCCGTACTTCTTCTGGAACCGTTCAATTCGCCCGGCGGTATCGACAAACTTCTGTTTGCCTGTATAGAACGGATGGCACATCGAGCAGATTTCTGCATGGATTTCGTTTGTCGTGCTGCGGGTCTCGAACGTATTGCCACAGCCGCAGTGAACGAGGACCTTCTCGTACTTCGGATGTATGTCTTTCTTCATAACTGTAAAGCTCCAAAATTGACAAAAACCTCATATTAACACTATTTGCCGATATTTCAACAGAAATGTTTTGCAATTGTCGGATGCGCTGGCTATATTTTCGGCGGTTGATGGGCAATATTAAGATACGAGGTTTCCAAAATGTCAATCAAGCTCGTAGTTATTGGCGCCGGCGGTCGAATGGGCAGACGTATTCTTTCGCTGGCCGCCGAATCCGGCCAATTCGATATCATGGCCGCTGTCGAACAAGAGGGCCATCCGGATATTGGCAAGAATCTTGGTCTCGTGGCGGCCTCGGGGCCCCTCGACATTGTGCTGACAGATGCGTGCCAAGCCGTTGCTGCTGATGTCGCAATCGACTTCTCACTGCCTGAGGCTCTGGGCCGGACCGTCAATTACTGCCTCGAAAACGACATTGCCCTGGTCTCGGGCACGACCGGCCTGAGCGATCAGCAGCGAGAGAAGTTGCGGACCGCCTCAGCCCAAATCGGCGTTTTGTATGCGACCAACATGAGCGTTGGCATGAACACCTTGTTCTCTCTGGCCGGGAAGGTCGCTTCGATGCTCGGCGCCGAATACGATATCGAGATCGTCGAGCAGCACCATCGTTTCAAGAAAGATGCTCCGAGTGGCAGCGCTCTTACGCTGGCCGAGAATATTTGCCAGGCAACCGGGCGGGATCTCAACGAGTCGATCACACACGGCAGATCCGGTAAGGAGGCCCTGCGTAAAGACGGTACTATCGGCATGCACGCCGTCCGCGCCGGCGACATTACGGGCGTTCACTCGGTGATATTTGGCACGCTCGGAGAGACCATTACCCTGAATCACACGGCCAACAGCAGGGACACATTTGTTCGCGGAGCGTTACGAGCTGCCGAATGGCTCGTCGGAAAGTCGCCGGCCCTGTACTCGATGGCGGACGTTCTGGGTACGAACGTCGACTAGGCCCTGTCTGAAAACTCGATCTGGCTTCGAGCGGCTTATTTTCCGCCTGACTGCATCC
>CAZLTY010000176.1:0-9840 GCA_964562575.1 uncultured Pirellulales bacterium | reverse complement strand
AGGATCATAGGTCGTAGCCGGCTGCATGCGTTCTCCGGAGGCGTTGCTTACCTCATCAAAGTTGTCACCGAAATACACAGTATGCAATTTGGAATTTAGACCCGCCGCCCAGCCAAGCTCAACACTGGTCTCCAAGAATCTGGCTCCGTCAGCGGGTGTCGGGTCATTAGCGGTGGTGGGAGGAACGTGGAAGCTCCAGACATCGCCTGTGTGGGCCGTCCCATCAGCCTCGATTTCATCGATGCGCCAGTAGTATGTCGTGCCAGGAACAAGACCCTGAGCATATGCAAATCCGGAGAGGCCGGCGACAAAACTGGTGGATGTCTGGTTGCCGCCGAACGTGCTTTCGGCACCGCCGTTTACGTCATCGAAGCTCTCGCCCAGGTACACGTCGTGCGATACCGCGGACTCGCCGGCTGACCAGTCGAGCCTGACACTGGTGCGCTGATGTATTGCGCCGTCAGCAGGGCTGGGGCCAAACGCATGTGGCCATCCTTCGCCGTGCATGACCTGTTTGAGTTCACTCTGTGACAGCGCCCGATCGAACAGATAGAATTCGTCCATAAGCCCTGTGAAAGGTCTCGCGTTGCCAACACTCAGTCCCACGCGAGCTCCATCACGCCAATCTCCGGGTACCTCCCTGCCGGTTGGAAGATCGAGCTGCGAAATCACCTGGCCGTCGACGTATAGAACCGCCCTGCCGGATTCACTGTCGTACGTGGCGGCGTAGTGAAGCCATTGCCCCCAGGTTACAGAGCCGGCCTGTATATCGAAGATCGGACTCATGCCGGAAGCACGCAGCGCCCATCTGAATTGCCCGTCGGCACGCAGTTCCGGGTGGATAAGCCAGCTCCCCGCATGCGTTCTGGCATCGAATATGGCATGGTGATCGCCCGTGTCCTCACATTTTACCCAGGCGGCAAGTGTGATCGCCGACGTTGGAATATCTTCGAGGGGGAAATTGCCACCGTCCAGATCGACAAAACCAGCATCGGTAAAGCTGGCGGCTCCGTTGTGCACACCAGCGGGATCAGCCGTAACACGACCTTGGACAGTGCCTTGATGGGCATTTGCGGATTGGTCGGTGACGGTTTTGCCGAGATCGTCAAAGGAATACTGGATGACCAGAGACGCATCGTCAGCACCCAAGGCGCTGCCGGCCAGAGCCAGCACCAAGGCACAAGAAACCAAACAAATCATTTCGCCACGCATAGTGGGTCCTCCTTCAAACGAAACTCACATAGAACGACCGAGAATGGTCTGTATTGTTGAACACGTCTTGTCAGGTTATGTTGAAATCAGTTCTCAATGATTTGAGGCGGCCTTCTTCCTAAATGAATCGATCGTCAGTGATAAGGCCAGAATGCCCTCTCAAAAAGCGTGCGACTCCGCCTCCTTTCAGTTGCCCTCATACCCCATTATTCTGTACTCTCATTGAGAATTCCCAAAAACAGGAAGAATCCACGTGCCGGAGAGCCGGAGATGCACAGACCTTCCATGGGAATATTTGTACCAAATCGGTCGCCACCCAGTCAAGGAGAAAATTTGAAAGACCGCACAATTAGGTGTGCTTTTGGACAGTACGGCCCATATGTCACTGGTTTCGATTTGCCAGCAAATTGACAAAGTCATCGGCGGAGAGCTCAGCCAGACTGTCAACGACAATATCCGCGATCGTCAAATCCGCCCGCTTTCTGGTGGTTGTCACTGCCGCTACGGGCATGCCCGCGGCTTTGCCCGCTTCGACTCCCTGGACGGCGTCCTCCACCACCGCGCAGCGGCCCGGCGGAAGGATGAGTTTTTCGGCAGCCTTGAGAAAAGTATCCGGCGCCGGCTTGCCGTGGGTCACTTGCTCTCCGGAAACACAAGCGTCAAAACAATCCCGCAGATTCACACGCTCCAAAACAAGATCAAGATTGGCTCGCGGCGCCGAGGAGCCGACCGCCATGAGAAAGCCTGAGTCTTTCAGATCGTCGAGCAGATCTTTTGCCCCATCCGACGGCTCCAAGTGGTCGGCGATAATCTCCCTATAGCGCTGCTCTTTCCAGTCGGACATGCAATCGACCTTGTCACGGGACAATTCTCGCCCGGTCACCATCGGGATGATCATATAGTTTTGCATGCCGAAAGTGCTGTAAAAGAACTCGTCGGACATGGTGAAACCTTCCTTCTCAGCGAGGTCGAACCATGACTGCTTGTGGGCCCAGCCGGTATCGACCAGCACGCCGTCCAGGTCGAAGATTACACCCATGTTATTGCTCTTGCTGCTCATGCGGCCTATGTTAGCCATTCGGCGGATTAAGTCAAGACCGACGAGGCTTGACGCGGCGAGTGGATTTGACGACAATTATTCCCTCGACAGTTTGTTCCTGTTAGCACACGTCATATTGCGAGGCTCGAAAATGCGCATTCGTTTTGCAGTACTGTTGGTGTTTGGAGTTTGTGTCGGCCCGCGTCGGGCCGAAGGGGCAAGAGACGATCCGAGAGCATTGCCTGACGATGCATTCGGCCAGCACACGACTCAGTCGGGAACATAATGGCAATATACCAAGCGACGAGTAAGATGTAATGAAATCGCTTGACAGCAAAGTGTCCTTGAACTAATCTACAGTGTCAATGTGTGATCGATGTTTGTACAAAGCAAAGTCGAATCCCAGGGGAGATCCGTTATGTTGGGACATCTGCAGGAACTCAAAATTCAATACTGACGTGCGCAACAGCGCGAACAAGAAAGGAGAATTGACTAATGAATCGTTCCAGGAGTTTGAAGTCTCTGGTTGTGTTGATTTGTATGGCGAACCGTCTCTGGGCCGGGCCTTTTATGGGCCAGTACAAAGGGACGTTCTATCCAGACCAAAAGGTCACTCTGCCCGCAACCGCGACGGTTGTCGACGAGGGCGATGGTGACTATCGTATCAATATTCACGCTATCTCCGGCGACCCCACACTCGAAGGCGCGCATATCGAGATAATGGCAAGAGAATTTGGCCCGCAGCTCCATCTTTCATCGCGCGCCGGCGGCTACGACTGGCGAGGCGAGATCCAGAACGGTCGCTTGACTGCCAGAAGCCGATACGGACAACGCTTCGAATTGGAAAAGGTCGTGAGCAAGTCTCCCCGTGCCGGGGCCAAGCCTCCGAAGCCGGCGGTGATTTTGCTGCCCTTCAAAGAAGGGGTCAGGCCCGATTTGAGCGGCTGGACGAACGTCGAGTGGAAGGCCCGTGACAACGGCAGCATGGAAAGCGCCAAGGGCAAGGGAGCGAACAAGACCAGGCGTCAGTTCAGCGATATCAAGCAGCTTCACGTCGAATTCAAACTCCCGCTCGAACCTAACGGGCGCGGCCAGGGCCGGGCCAACAGCGGCGTCTATGTAATTGATGCGTATGAAGTGCAGGTGCTGGATTCGTTCGGTCTTGTGCACACCTCCGGCGATTGCGGAGGGATCTACGGCGTCGCTCGTGCCAAGGTCAACGCGTGCCTGCCACCCCAGACATGGCAGACGTACGACATCACGTTTCGTGCGCCCAGGCTGGACGAGAATGGCGAGGTTAAAGAGCTGCCGGAAATCACCGTAATTTTTAACGGTGTTAAGATTCATGACAAGCTGCAAATCCCGAGACGCAGGCATCGAACCAGGGGGCCCATTCAGCTTCAGGATCATGGTCACAATATTCAGTTCAGGAATATCTGGCTCGTTGAGGGACAGTAGATCCCGCTTAGTCCTGTTGACAAGATGCGGATTTTCTGTTCAAATACCGGACGGAGCCCGAGGACGCATACGCTTGATTGTGCAGTTCGGCGCTCCGGAAGGGTGGATTTGTACCGCTTGTTCTTGTGAGAAAACAAAAAATGCCGGAATTTGACAGGGAAAAATTCGAAGAGTGTTGGAAGGCCACTGAGGTAATCCGGGAATATCAGCGCATGCTTTTCACATTCGGAGATATGGAAGTGCCCTATGTGCTGATAGCCGAGCACGGCCGATACAAGGACAGGGCAGTCATAACCAAGGGCGTCGTAATGCTCCAACGGCCACAAATTCTACTGCCGTCGCAATATGGGGGGCCGCAGTTCCAGGAGGGATTCGAGCACGCAAGCGCAATTCCACCCGAGGCGGCCTTTCTACTCAGAGCGATGCAGTTGCCTTGTTCCCGGATAAGCAACAGGCCAATTGCCGAGGAATATATGGAGTATGGCGGTTTGCAGAGCGTTCTGAACAGATTCGACAAGGAGATGGAGAGTCAGGAGGACACTGAAACCGGCCTGATCAAGGGAGTCCCCGACGGGGCGGACATTTCGCTGATGAGGTACTCGCTGGGACTGGCGATTAAATCGGCTCCGGGCAACGTGAAGGAATTCTTCGAGCACCTGAGGAGGCAACGGGGCGAGCCCATCAGGCCCGATGAGAGGATCACGGACGAAGACATAAGAAGGCTGTTCGGGTAGGCTCTTCACTTGGGCCAACGAACAGGGGACTTTTCATCCATCAACGCATTTTGATTGTGGAAATTTCCACGCGAATTTGTTATAATCAAGATGTGTTGATGGTAAAGATGAAAAGAATAAGCTCGCACAACTCGAATTGGGGTTGGTTTGTCTTGTTGCTTGTCGTCGTGCCCTTGATCTCCGTCGCCCGGGCATCTCGTCCGGGCTGGCGGCGGCAGGATGTTGATTGGCGCGCCACAGGCGGAGGTCGTATAACAGGCATCAGGCATCCCGAACAAGAAGAGCCTCCGCTCATTCAAGAACAGGCAAACCGCCAGCCCAGGGCCGCGCGCAAGACAATCTTGCGCAAGGGGCCCGATTCCGGAGAACCATCGCTGGGCCTGCTATCGGTGCCGACGGTTATGGTGAACGTCATAGATTCACCTCCGATAGCCGGATTTGTGCCCTGGATTGCCATCGCTGTTACGGACAAGCGTTCGGCCGACGACGATTGGGCGGCTCAAACGCACACGTCGGTAGTGGGAAGACACTTGACGAACAGTCCGGAAACGAACTTTGTAATCGGCCTCTTCGACACAGGCGCCAGCACCCACGTAGTCGGCCACGCTGCTGCAAACCGCACGGGTATTCATGACGCCGACCTGCTGACGCCAAGCGCCATCGAGTTGGTTGGTGCTACGAACTCGGTCTTTGCTCGGGTGAGCCACCCGCTGGCTCTCTTCATGGACGGCCTGGCTGCAATTGACTCTGACAGCATGACTGTCGATGAATCCAGAATGGTCGGCCAGAGCAATGTCTCAGTAGTTGTCGGTGACGAACCGGCTCCCGATCAGCCGGATTTGCCGACCGTAATAGGTTCGCCCATGAGCGTGTATTTTGTGACGGCTATCAATAACGAAAATCCCATTACGATCACGCAGGACGGCAATGATCTCACCTCACCCGACATACAATTCTACAGTCATGGCGATTTGGGCATACCGAGCTATCAAGACAACATTCCTCTGAATCTGATTCCCGCCGGCGGACTCAATGTGCAGTACGTCATCGATTTCGACGCGATCATAGATTTAACTTTCCAGCCGGGGAGCCCTTCTGTCATCTTTGGACTTGGTGCCCAGAGCCTGTTTTTCGTTAATAGTGTCGATCTTCAGGACGGCGCCCACAGCGCAATCGACAAGCAGCGTTTTATGGTGGATACGGGCGCCCAGATCACGGTGATAAGCTCTGGCATCGGCTCTCGTCTCGGCCTGGATCCGGCCAATCCTGATTTTGAGGTCGATATCCAGGATGTCACGGGTGAGATAACAATCCACCCTGGCTTCTACGTAGACTCGCTCCAGATACCAGCACTTGGCGACTGGCTCGAATTCACAAATGTCCCTGTTGTGCTCCTCGACGTGGCCTCGCCCGAAGGTGGCACGCTCGATGGCATAGTCGGCATGAATCTGTTCACCAATTTCAACCTGGTTCTCACGGGGGGGGGGCTGTTCGGCCAGGAGTCTCCGTCCCTGGCATACGAGTTCATTCGGACACCTCTCGTCGGCGACATCGCGCCCGAGGGCGGTGACGGTGTCGTGGACTCGTTCGATTTTGCGATTCTTGCAGACGCCTGGCTCGCAACGCCGGCGTCCGCCGGTTGGAACCCGAAGGCGGACCTGGCGCCGGCAGGCAGTCCTGACGGCAAAGTCGACTTCCAGGATCTGACCGTTTTCGCCGAGCATTGGCTTGAGTCCAGCACTCCGTAACTGCTCGATCAGACCCTGCGCACCGGTCAGGCTGTGTCAGAAAACTCGATCTGGCTTCGAGCGGCTTGTTTTTCGTCTGGACGGCGTCCGGCTCCATCGACGATACGTCCAATATCGCCTGCTTCGCCGTCCTTGCCAGACGAAAAAACGCTCGCTCTCGGGCCGACGACGGAGTTTTCAGACAAAGCCTCGTGTTTTGTGCGGCCACATCAATCTTTCCGGCGTTCAGCCAGGCAATTGTTTGACTTTGACATGTCCTGCAAATATCATGTCTTGACTGTTATTTTCTTTAGTCTTTGTGTAGGTTGGCCGCATGAGATTTGTGCTGGATTTGCTGTACTTGTTGGCCGGGGTGGCATACAGCCCCGTGGTGATATATAGGGCTATCAGACACAACCGCTACCGGAGAGGCTGGGCCCAGCGGTTTGGCAAAGTCATGCGCAAAGATCCCGGTGGCAAGTGTATCTGGCTCCATGCCGTCAGCGTCGGTGAGATCAACGCTGCAAAGAGTATCGTCGAGGAACTCAGCAGCAGGTTCGCCGATTTCGAAATCGTGGTCAGCACGACGACAGATACGGGCTTTGCCCGCGCGATCGCTCTTTTTAGCGAGAACTACAGGGTCTTCCACTTCCCTTTTGATTTTTCCTGGGTGATGCGTCGCGCGTTCGGCCGTCTTCGACCGGCTGTTTGCCTCTTGATGGAACTGGAAGTCTGGCCCAATTTTGTCAGCACCGCACATCGGCTAAACGTTCCTGTTGTTGTAGTCAACGGGCGCATAAGCGACAAGAGCTTCCCCAAATACAAAAGGATAAGGCCCTTTGCCAGGATAATCTTCCGAAAGATCGCTCTGATCCTCGCCCAGACAGATGAGTATGCTCGGCGATTCAGAGAGATCGGCGCCGTTGCCGAGCACGTAGTTGTCACCGGTTCACTCAAGTATGACACCGCTCAGGTCACCGACAAAGTGGACGGCACGGACGCTTTAGCGGCCCAGCTCAATATCGGTAACGAGCGATTGTGGGTCGTCGGAGCCACCGGTCCGGACGAGGAAGGGATCATCCTTGATGTATTCGCTCGCCTGACCGAATCGGATCAGTTCGAGGACCTGCGGCTTGTAATAGTCCCCAGAAAACCCGAGAGGTTCGATGAGGTTGCACAGGTGATTGTAGGCGCAGGCTTCGATTTTACCCGCTATAGCTCTATCAAGAATGGTGATGTCACGTCCGGGGAAAAAGTGCCTGTCATTCTCGGTGACACTATGGGCGATCTGCGAAAGTTCTACTCCCTCTCGACGATAATCTTTGTCGGCCGCTCTCTCGTTCCGATAGGGGGCTCCGACATGATGGAAGCAGCGGCACTCGGCAAGTGCACCATTTTCGGCCCGCATACGTTCAATTTCAGGCAAACCGTGGACGTGCTCCTGGCCGACAACGGCGCCATCATGGTAAATGATGAGCAGGAATTGCTCGAGATGATGAGCAAATGCCTGCTCGAGCCGGACTTTGCCCGGGAAATTGCCAAGAACGGGCGAGAGGTAATCAAGAAGAATCAGGGCGCCACCGGCAGGAGCATAGAGCAGATCGCAGGACTCCTGCACGCGAGAACATAAACCTTCTTCAACTCTGCGCGGTCTCTTTGATCCGTTTTGCCACTGCTTCGATGTGGGCGGGGTTTGTCCCACAACAGCCGCCGATCATACTCACACCGGCGCTATGTATCTTCTCGGCCGCTTCGGCAAATTCGTCCGGTGAGACCTTGTAGAGAGGCTTGTCTTCAACAAGTTCCGGTCTGCCTGCATTGGCCTCGGCAAAGACAATCACGTCGTCGGACAATTCTCTCACGGCTGAGACGAGATTCTCGGCCAGCTCCACATATTCGTCAAGTGACGCCGTGCCGCAGTTGAATCCAATTGCCTCAAGACCAAGCGAGACAAGTTTTGCAATCGCCTCTTCGACGCCGACACCCATCATTGTCTTGAAGCTGTCACCTGCCTTGTCAAAGGACATCGACGCGAACACGGGCACCTCTGCGCCGGCCGACTTGGCCGCCTTGACGGCGATTGTCATCTCGTCGAGAGCCGTCATCGTCTCTATGAGAAGACCGTCGGCGCCGCCGGCCAAAAGGGCTTCCGCCTGCCGGGAGAAAGCATCTCTAAGATCATCGGCCTTCAACGTCCCCAGCGGTTCGAGGAAATCTCCGCTCGGGCCGATATCGCCCAGTACATATCTTCGCTCTGTCGCCGCCTGCCGGGCGATTTGGGCGCCCGCTTTGTTTATCCCGATGACTTCGCCGGCCAGTCCATGCCGGGCAAGGGTATATTGGTTGGCGCCGAAAGTATTGGTAATGACAGCGTCACTACCTGCTTGCAGATAGGCGCGGTGAACGTCGGAGACAATGTCGGGTGAGCTGATATTCAGATAATCATTGCACCTGCCGACGCCGACCCCGCGGGCGATCAACTGGGTTCCCATTGCCCCGTCCAGCAGGAACACTCCTCGTTTGATTCTTTCCAACAGGGCCGCTTCGGGCATAAGGAAATCCCTCTCACATCATCTATTGGGGTTGTTCGATCCATTTTCCATCGACGACAACGCCCACGTTCTTGAAACCTCGCGGGGGCGGGCGTTTGAAAATGATGCCGGGCCACTTCTTGCTTGATGCTATTGATGTGAGTCTAAGTGTTATGGTGAGCGGATCCCGCGCTTCGTCCTGACTGAATGTGGTGACCTGAATCCACGCAGGAACATAGAAACCTTCGGACACCTCCTCGTAGCTGTCCAACTCGGCGCAGGCCGCCACCTGCCCCTTCGAATTGAACAATTCGATCTTGCTTACCTGGTATTGGCAGCTATAGATGTAGATCTTCTTGGTTATGGCACCTCCATCTCGCCTGGTCAGTACGTCAAAAGCGCCTTCGTTCGACAGAGACCAATCCTGCTCTGCATCGACTCCGCTCATGCCAAAGGCTTCGAGCAGAGTTCTGGGGTCTATTATGAGTCCTCCGGTCGAACCCTGCTCGGACCATTTTCCCCAGCCGTAACGACTGATTTCCTTCGGCCTTACTGCCAGCCAAAACTCCTGTTCGTTCGAGCCGAGCACGATTGCCTTCGAGATAAGAGGCTTGTCGCCCCATAAATAGATGTCGTAAGGCGGATTCACTCGGAGCCTTATGTCGACATTTTCTTTCTGAGGCTTCTTCTTTCCTTCGACGGGAAACTCAAGCCGGCACTGTCCGCTGGCCTTGAGTGACACCGCCTTCAGCGCCTGCGATCCCAATGCCGCCAGCGCCTCGGCCACCGAATCTTTGCCCGGGCAGATTTCCTTCGGCGTGCGCATCTGGGGGGCGCAACCGGCAAGGATCAATGTTGCTCCAACAGTGAACATGATGACTTTTGTCCGCATCTTTAACAAGCTCCTTATGTGTTTGCTTCGCTCCCACTGTCACCGCCCAAGCATGCGGCGCAGAGACCTCTGGCTTGATCGTGCCGCTTTTCTTACAGGTCGGTGTGGAGAATCTCACCCATCTGCGACGACAACTGCTCGATCTGCTCGGCGTCGAGGTGCGGATTCACTACTTCGACCATGCCTTCGGTTGATCTATCGCCCGGTATTCTCAGACGCCATATCTCCTTGCCGTCCTCGATTCTGC
>CAZLTY010000175.1:6879-9875 GCA_964562575.1 uncultured Pirellulales bacterium | reverse complement strand
AATCGAGGAGCCGCGTTGAAAAAATGGATCGCTTAGCTTAACACCTATGCCCTGAGGGGGGCGACTTATCGAATCTTCAATGTCGCCAGGGCGATAGCGGCAAAGGCGGCAGCCAGGAGCCAGAACCGCACCACCACCTGCGGTTCGCTCCAGCCGATCAGGTGGAAATGGTGGTGGATGGGCGCGCATCTAAAGAGCCTCTTTCCGCCGGTGTATTTGAAATAGCCCACTTGAAGCACTACGCTGAGCAGCTCCATGACGAAAACGCCGCCGATGATGAGAAGTAGAACTTCATTTCTAGTAACCAGCGCGCCGTAGCCCATCGCCACACCCAGCGGCAGTGAGCCGACGTCCCCCATGAAGGTCTGGGCCGGATGGCAGTTGTACCACAGAAACCCGAGAACGGCTCCGAAGATAGCCCCAAAGTAAATGGCCAACTCTCCCGCCTGCGGTATGTGCGGCAGCAGCAGATAACTCGACCATGTGATAGGAGTCGCGCGGCCCATCGTCTCGGAGGCGACGTAGCAGAGCAGGGTCAATACGAGGGCGACGATTGCCACGCACCCTGACGCCAGCCCGTCCATACCGTCGGCGAGGTTCACCGCGTTGCTGGTTGCCGTCAGATAGAAAATCGCTATCAGGATGAACATCCAATTGGCCAGCCACAGGCTGTCCCCATAGAAAGGAAGCCAGAATCGAATCCCGTCTTCCACGATAGGCTTGCCGTCCGGACCTAAGGTGGCAAAATCGAGGTACAGGAACGATGCTATCAGCGCAGCGGCCCCGATTTGAAAAATGAGTTTTTCCCATGCTCGCAATCCGCTCCTGCTCCGCGACCGTGCTGAGGCCGTGAGCTTCAACCAGTCGTCGGCGCCGCCCAGGCCGGCAAACCACAATATTAGGAAGATGCCCTTCTGGACGAAAGGATTCCAGAGGTCCGCCCAGAGAAAAGTGGTGGCTAAGGTGGCAAATATGATAATCAACCCGCCCATCGTGGGGGTATTGGCCTTTTCCTTGGTCAGCTCGTTGAGTGTGGCGTGGTGGAACTCAGGCCTGTCGCCGATCTTCTTGCGCATCAGCCAGCGGATGACTTTGGGTCCCATAAAAAGTGCAATTACAAGACTCGTAAGCGTGGCTGCCACAGAGCGGAACATGACATTTTCATAGGCGTAAAACCCGAACAGGGGCCTGTTAGTGGCGGGGTCGTGCAAATGCCGTAGCAGATGATATATCATATCATACCCTTGAAGGGAAGTAAATTCCCGCGAGCAAGATCATAAACTGTTATTGTAAAGCTACTTGCCCGCGCAAAAACGGGAAATTTCAATCGGGAGCACTATACATCTCTAAGAAGATCAAAAATCAACATCTCGGAATCCGCCGTAGGCGGGCTCGGCAATTTTGCCTGTTGATTCTTGACCTTTACATTCTCTATGTCGGGACACGTCTTACGAATAAAGCTCGTTTAGCTTCTTGACAGCCGTCTCCAGTCCGGCTGTGCGCGAACCTTTGACTAATACTATATCGTTATCTTTTATGAATTTGGGTAAATTATTGCAAGCTGAAAGGGTGTCGGCAAAGCATTTTGTCTCTAGATCATGTTCGGCGCCCGCCTCGGCGCTGGCGGCGGTAATTGACGCCAGCTTACCAACCGCCAGCAACAGGGCGACCTTTGTTCGGGCGACCGAGTCGCCCAACTCGACGTGCAGTTGCTCGGCCTGCTCTCCCAGCTCGGCCATGTGGCCGCAGATGAAAACCAATCTGCGTTTTCCCGACGGGTCGAGTCTGGTCAGGATATCCAGCGCATTTCTCATCGAGGCTGGATTCGCATTGTAGCAGTCGCTGAGCACTGTCAGCGTACCGATCTCAAGCAGTTCGGATCGCATGGAAACCGGCGGCAGACATTTCAGGGCCTGTGCAAACTCTTCAACCGTCAAAGACAACTGGCTGCAAACCGCCCATGCTGCGAGCGCATTTTCGACGTTCCCTGGGCCGGCCAACGGCAGGTGAATCTCTGTGCCGCCGACGGTAAATCGGCTTGCATGGCCCTCTGTGCAGATATCGGTGGCCCGGTAGTCTGCGCCGTCTGATTTGCCGAACGTTACCAAGCGTGCGCCTCGAGCCCGACAGGCATCGACCAAATCCTCAAAATCGGCGTTGACGATCAAGACTCCGTCGGGCGCGAGCCCTTCGGATATGGACGACTTCTCACGCACCACCGTCTCCAGATCCCCAAAGCCCTCGAGGTGTGCCGGATGAACATTGGTCACGACCGCAATATCGGGACCGGCGATACGGGTCAGATATGATATTTCGCCCGGATGATTGCTGCCGAGCTCGGCGACAACTATTTCGGTGTCGGAATCTGCGCCGAGCAGTGTCAGCGGCACACCTATGTTATTGTTAAAACTCTTCGGTGACTGATGGACACTGAAGCGCCGGCTCAGGGCGTGATGACAGATGTGTCTGGTGGTCGTCTTGCCCGCTGAGCCGGTAATTGCGACGACCTTGAAGGCGGCGCGCCGCCGATATTCCCGGGCAAGATCACCGAGAGCCTCTATAGTATCCTCAACCTTGATCAGACACTTCTCGTCGAGTGCTCTGCTATCGAACTTCTTATCCACGACCGCGCAGACGGCACCTTTGGCGAACGCATCGCCGAGATAGTCATGGCCGTCGAAGTTCTCGCCGGCTATGGCAAAGAAGCAGTCCCCGGCCTTGGTGGTCCGCGAGTCGATACTCACGCCGGCAAAGCAGAGGTTTGCAGCTTGCGACTCTTGGCTTGTTTTAGATTCGATGCGGCCTCGCGTCATCTGCGCCAGGGCACCTATCGACAATCCCTTTGTCTTTAGTTCTTCAACAATCCGTTTCATGATCGCAGGAAAGGCAAATCCTTTTAAATAGATCCCAACTATGTTGCAATTCTACAGGCGAACATCAGGGATGTCATCAAAATGGATTGTTGAAGAACTAAAGACAAAGGGATTGTCGATAGG
>CAZLTY010000175.1:0-6869 GCA_964562575.1 uncultured Pirellulales bacterium | reverse complement strand
AAAGATGGCTGGTTTGTGGTGACAGTCGCACATGGACTTACTGTGCCCAGCGCGCACTCAATCAAGCAGAAACGTCTTGCTGTAGATTCAAGCCGGCCTCATAGCTGGTGCCAATGCCGCACGGACCAAAAGAATGACAATCAAGACAAGCCCGAACAAATTACGCCCCTGGCAGGCTTTTGGCAGAACGTGCTACTCGTCTTCGGCCCAGATTGCCTTTATCGTCTGCTCCTGGCCGAAGCCGGTGGGGACGGCATCGGAAGGGGTGTTCGCCCAGTACCAAATCTTCTCTCCAACAGGGTTGGCCAGTGTTCTGCTGCCGGGCATCTGGAGGTAGCCGTTGGGATCGTGTCGGCGAATCCAGTCCCAGGCATACCTCAGCCAGAAGTTGCGGTAGTCGGCAGGTTGGCAAGCGAACCAGCAGATTTCGTCGTAGCCCCATATGTAGTGCATTCCAATGTTCTGGCCGCCTCTGCCGCTTGAGCCGAAGTTGTCGAGTTCAACAATGTAGGGCAGGCTGTCACATCGCCAGCCACTCGGGGTGAGGCCACCCTTGCTGCGGGTGAAGATACTATCCAGGTAGCCGACCTTCAAGAGGCCCTTCTGCGGCTCGGTGACGACTTCATCGATCCGCAGCGGAAAGGAGTGAAAGTCGAACAAGAGCCTGTCGTCATGAACGATGCCGCCACTGGGGACGTGTGCATCAGTGAGCAGAAAGTGACGTCTGGCGTGTTTGGCGGCGTATTGGCGGACTCGAGTCATCATGTCGCGCCATCCGCGATGGTCCGGGTCATTGTCGTCCATGATCTCTACCTGGCCGAAGTGTATCGCCTCGATGCCGATGTCAATATAACGTGCAGCGAGATAGAAAAACCACATCCGAGTCTCGAGCTTGCTCATATCTGGGACGGATGAGCCGGCGCGCCAGTGATCTACGCGGTGGCCGTCGGAGTAGAGCATGGCTTCGTAGTCGAAGTTGCGATTCTCCAAATCGAGGGCAAATTCGTCGAAAACCCACTTGGGAACTTTGAGTGTCGCGACCTGTTTGCTTACTATTTCGAAGGCTGCGGCCTGCAGGACCATGTCGGGGTCGGCAGCGTGGATCCTTTTTACAATCGGGCGGGCTCGTTCGAGCAGCCCGTCGAGGCGACTCTCGCCGCCCCACATGTAGATAGCTCGGCCGGCGAACTTGGCACCGATATTGGTGAGCATTCGGATGTTGTCGTCGGTGTTGCCTCGCAACTGCTTTTCGACGCGCTCGCCGTTGAGTAATTCCGCGAAAGTAATTGCTCGCGAAAGATAATTCTCGAGCACGGCGCGGGAGATCTTGCCATTGAAGGAATAATCGCACTGTGCCTCGGTCTTAATGGCCGAATCAATCTTGAGCCCCGTGATCCGCGCCCAGTGCGGATTCTGCGGGTCTCCCTGATAGCACTGGATGCTCACCCGCGGTATGTCACTGCCTGCCGCCGGCCTCGGTTCCGTGCAGATCCCAACGTCGGTCCATTCATCCTCGGCGCCGAGTCGGTAGTATCCTCGCACCTGCCCTGCTGTGACTCGGAGCCGAACCGTGACCACATCTGCTTCTATGGGAACGATCTTGATCGTTCGCGTTCGATCATCCTCTTCGCGTCCCATGACCACGGAGTTCTTGCCTTCCACGAGTTCCAAGCCGATTTTTACCATATGGCTGTCTCGGTAGTACCAGACAAGATCAACCTGCTCCCATCGCCATGTGGGCGAATTGGCAACCGTCGCCTGGACATCTGCTCCGGACTCTTGCAGATCTTTGGCAATGGGAATCAGCAGCACATTCTTGGCGTCGTTCTTTGGTCCCCACATATTTCCGGGCTCGATCTTGATCTCGAGCCCTTGGCTTCGCAGTCGCCATGCTTGCGGATTCGCCCGCTTCCATGTCCATCCGTCCGGCAGTGACTCTCCGGCGAATGGATTCTTATTTTCTCCTCCGTTTGCAAGAACGTTGCCCAGCAAAGCCATCAGCACGACAACTGAAAACCTATTGACTCTTATCTTCATGACAGGCTCCATACCAAACGGCACATTGCTATTTCGTTAGTGCATCGGTCACGAAATCCCACATCAAATCCTTATAGAATCGATGGCCTTCGTTGCCCCATCTGTGTTCAAAATGATCCTGACATCCTGCCGCCGTGTAAATGGCTTGTACACGCCGGGCCGAGCGATTGATGTCCGCGGCCGAGTGCAATGAATCTCCCCTTCCATTGACAGCAACCAGATGTCGAGGAGCAACAAGGCCCGCAACATCACACATGTCACCGAATTCAAGAATGCCCGGTACGAGGTTACAGTCACAGTGGTAGATATATCCATTTGGACTTGTGTAACTTGTGAACGAGCAGCTCGGTACTGCGATGGTGACGCGTTTGTCACAGGCGGCAGTATAGAGGGTCGTGACTCCACCGCCGGAGTTGCCCATCATCAGCACATTTGTGGCATCAACGTCCGGCAAGGTCACCGCCCAGTCAATTATTCGCTGCATATCCCAAACTCGTTCGCCGATCGCGGTTCGGCCCGCCAGCAAACAGTGCATCAATTGAGCGCGACATCCGCGGCCCCCATGACGGCCTTTTGGATCTGGCAATCCGCCGTCAGCCAATCCCCGTGTGGCCGGAGCAATGGCCAAGAAACCACGTTTAACTGCCTGGACCGCAACATCTCGATCTCCGCTTAGGGTTTTGTCGCGATGGGCTTGATCATGATATACACCCGCAGATGTATCGTAGCCGCGCGAGTCGTGTCCGTGGGGAAAGATTGCCAGCGGCAAGGGCCCACGTTTTTTTGGTTTCAGCAGCCAGAACTTGATTCTCACGTGCGGTTCTGTTTCGATCCATCCCCGTTGGCGGGTGTATTCGCCCAGGTCATCAATCTCAACTAGTTCGACCTTGGATACATGGCTACCGGCCTGTTCGGATATCTTGTCCAATCCTATGAGCCCTCTCAGGACGGGCCGAGCCCGTTTCTGCCATGCATCAAAGCCTCCCGGATAATCAGATCGAAATGCATATTTGTGCTGCCCTTTGCCAAGAAGACATTGAAGATATTGCTTAACCTGTTGCGGATAGTCTGCGAGATCATTCTTCTCCTCTGCATGCCCATGTAACCCAAGCACACAGATCAAGATCCCGATGCAGGCTATTTCACGCAGACAAATGAATCGTTTTTGTGAGAAGAACATGATACGCCTCATTCTAATTCAAGATATTCCATCTACGTCAATTACTTTTACTTCGACAGTGATTGTCTTTCGCCTCGGAGCGATCTCACGGGACAAAGCTATAGCTTCGGCCTCTGGCGATATCGACTGTCCTCAGTTGGTCTTTATATCTGATCCGCACTGGCCCACCAGGCGACGATTTAACGACAGCGCGTTTGAGTTTTCCACCTTCCCAGTAGATATCTAGTTCACAACCGCCGCGAGCGCGCAGGCCGGTGACTTCGCCTTCAGGCCAGGCCTCGGGCGCGGCAGGCAGAAGATGGATTTGGCCACCGTGACTCTGGACCAGCATCTCGGCAATCCCGGCAGTCCCGCTGAAATTGCCGTCAACCTGAAAAACCCGGCCCGGCCAGCAGGCATTCATCAAGTTGCCAAACGTGTTGCGTGAGATCAGGCGGTTGAGATACCAGCGGGCCTGCTCCGCGTCACCGAGTCGAGCGAAGAAACATATCTTCCAGGCATTGCTCCAGCCGACATCTCCGCCGAAGCCCCGTTTCTGAAGTGTTTTCCTGGCCGCCTCGAGCAAGTTAGCATTCTGCTCACCGATTAGAGAGAACGGGTGCAGACCAATCAAATGGGACACATGACGATGTTTCGGGTCGCTCTCTCTGTAGTCCTCGATCCATTCCTGGATCGTGCCATCGCCACCGATTCTCAAAGGCGGCAGCTTCTGAAGACCGCTCTCGAGCCTCGCCCGAAGTTGTTGGTCAGTATCGAGAATCTTCGAGCCGTTGACTACCGCCTCAAAGACCACACGGGCAATCGACGTGTGATAGGTGGACCCCCTCGTGATTCGGACCGCCTCGTTAAGCTCGGGATGGACATAGGCGTTCTCCGGTGACGTTGAGGGCACGACTACGAGATAGCCGTCCCTATCTTCAACGAGATAATCCAGTATGAACTCAGCGGCTCCCTTGAGGATTGGGTAGGCCTGCTCCTTGAGGAAGATCCTTTCCTGTGTGAACTCGTAATGGCGCCATAATGTCATGGCCATCCACGCCCCGGCAAGCGGGTCCAGCAGCCCGTTCTGGAACTGCGAGTCCTTAGTTGAGCCGCTCGGGGTGGTCCTGCCAAACGGATTCGTAGCCGTGAAGGTCATCCAGCCGTCGGCATCATAGAGTCGGCAGGCCGAGACTTTGCCCCTCTCAGTCAGCTTGACGAACCAGTCGACCAGCGGATCGAGCGTTTCGGAGAGGTTGGCCGGATCAGCAGGCCAGTAATTCATCTGGAGGTTGACGTTAAGGTGGTAGTCGGCCTCCCACGGCGCCCACATCTTCTCGTTCCAGATCCCCTGCAAGTTGGCCGGCAGTCGTCCCGGGCGGCGGGAACTCGACATCAGCAGATAGCGCCCGTATTGAAAATAGAGAGCCGCCAGAGCCGGATCGGCCCCGTCTTCTTTGGCCCTTTTGAGTCGTTCGTCGGTGGTAAGTGAGTCTCGATCCGAGCCGCCCAAGTCGAGCGAAACCCTCTCGAACATGGCACGATGTTCAGCAACGTGATCCCGGCGCAGATCGCCCCACGGTTTGTCCGCGACCCTATTCAATATAACCTCGGCCCGCCGGGCAGGATCGATCGAGCGGTCATAGTTCATCTTCTCAAGGCTGTAATCCGTTGCCGCAGTGAAAAGCAGGAGGGCTTCATCAGCATTTTCGATTACCAGTGTCTCGTCCTCAACGTTGGATGTCCCACCCACAGCGCGGGCCAGCAAGCGTCCAGCAAATCTCATGTGGGCACCGCCAGGCCCCGACCCTCCGGCGTTATCGTCAAAACCCTCCGGCGCCGGGACGTCAATAATCTGACCGTCCATGTGCAAGCGGTCCGGGCCTGCCGCAGTTACCTTCATATCCTTCTTGCGCGTCAACTGAATCTTCGCGCTAATCATGCCGGGCTCAGAAGCGCCGAGATGCACGGCTACTACATCGTCCACAGCGGAAATCAATACTTCGCGTTTGATTCGAACATCGCCGAGACTGTATCGCACCGCAGCGATACCTGTTCGAAGATCGAGCTGACGGCGATAGCCCTCGATTTCCGGGCCGTGGTCCATCTCGATCCACAGATCCGCCAGCGGCTCGTATGATCGGAAAGAAGTAGGCGATTTGGTGAGCTTTGCCAATCCAAGCTCACGGGCCTCGGATATCCTTCCTTCCAGAACAAGCCGCTGCAGTTTGCGCAGGTTTTCCGAGAAGTTCTCGGGATAGACATCCGTCGGCTCGCCGGCCCAGAGACTCTCTTCGTTTAGCTGCAGGCGCTCTTTCGGTGCCGTGCCGAAGACCATTGCCCCCAGCCGCCCGTTGCCCAACGGCATCGCGTCGGTCCACTTTGAAGCCGGCTCATCGTACCACAGCCGCACCGTCTCCTGCGCCGCGGTCTGTTCAGCTAATAGCACCAAGACTATGCTCACCGCCTGTATCCAGATTGCTGTCCGAACGTGTTTCATGGGTCTCCTTCGGCTCACCTGAGCGCAATTACGGAATTCACCTGAGCACCGGCTCGGTCCTGATCCTGCCTGTCAGAATCCATGGTACGGATAGTATCATAAGGACACAACATTTCAATCGGGATCTTCCGGTGCTCCTGATTGAACATTCCCGTTCTTGCGCGGGTAAGTGGCTTCACAATTAGAGTCTAAGATCTCACTCGCGAGAATTTCCTACCCTTCAAGGGTATCCATATGACTTCACAGACTACTAACACGGCACAATACCATCCCCACAACAGCACTACATACGCTTCGATTTCAACACATCAGGACATCAGCTCGGTCTTCGTCCAGCCTGCAGAGAAGAAAGGACAAGCCGCCAGGCACGAAACGATAATGCGGGCGTCGATGCAAACAAAGGATGTTCCCATCATCAAACGTTTGGTATAATCACGCCAGACAATGGAATGTCTTGCTTTAGCAAAATGAAGCATTTCACTACAACTGGTTTCAGGAAATGGATTGGCCAAATGAACGCGTCCTGCAGCTCCATACCGTGACCCTTAAACCGTGAACTTTTTTTCAAAGGCAAATATGTTTCGCAAACGGATTAGCGGCGTACTCATGCATGTGACTGCCCTGCCTTCTTCCTACGGTATTGGCGACCTGGGTCCGCAAGCCCACAGTTTCGTGGATTTCCTCAAACAGGCCAACCAATCCCTGTGGCAGGTCTTACCCATCAATATTAACACGGCCCAAACCGGATTCTCGCCCTATAGCTGTATGTCTGCCTTTGCCGGCAATCCCCTGTTGATCAGCCCGGAGGGGCTCTATCAGGCAGGATGGCTGACAAAGAAAGACCTGACATCAGCACCGAAAGGCCCAGTTGATCAGGTGAATTTCACCAAGGCTCAGAGCTATAAGCTTCGGCTTTTGAAACAGGCCTATTCGCGTTTTCAGCAGAATCCCCTGCCGGCAGACTACCACGCCTTCCTGGATCAGCACCGAGGCTGGCTGAACGATTTCGCCCTGTTTGCGGCCTTGAAACAGAAGATGGGCCCCACATCCTGGAATACCTGGCCCAAACCCCTGCGCGATCGACAGGCAAAGGCCATCAATCAGGCCGCTGCCGAGATGAAGGGTGATCTGGATTTTATCCGATTCTGCCAGTATTGTTTCTTTACCCAATAC
>CAZLTY010000174.1:0-9890 GCA_964562575.1 uncultured Pirellulales bacterium | reverse complement strand
CCTGCCGCCATCGGTCAAGAGACATTCGTATGCAGCCGATGGGCTCCCCGGGGTGATTGGAGATGGCGCGTGAGGAAAGAGAAGTCGAGGAACCTGAGAGACCCGAACACCAAAGACGACAGTGTTCGGGAGTCGGACGTCCTCATAGTAGTGAAGAAGCAGAGTAATGTCTGCCGAGCGAAGGGGGACGACTGTAAGTATGCTAAGGTTAAAGTATGATGCATCCGCTTGACTCAAATTGGGTACACTACGGAGATCCAGATAGAGAACTCTTTCCGGATAAAGTGCGTCAATTGAGACTGAAGCTATATCAAAGTTTATGATGAAACTTGCAGGAAAGCCGGATGCGGGAAAACCGCACGTCCGGTTTGATGAGGGGGAGTAACGGGAATGGCGATAGCCGCCCGTTACTCTCTACTCTACTGTTCATTCGTGGTTAGGAGTTCCGTGGTTGCGGCCAGAGGCTGCGCTGCGATATTTAGCCTTTTTCGCAGTGTGATATTCTGGCTGCAATATGCTATGATGTGGATGTTGAATTGTGATGATCTGGTTTCTGCACAGGCAAAATGTCAGGAGAGATTGCGATGTTACGAAAGCATATTAACAGGCGAGGTTTTCTTGCCGGCTCGGCGGTGGCTGCCGCCATTACAGTTGTGCCCAGGCATGTTTTGGGTGGAGTTGGAAACACGCCGCCAAGTGAGAAGCTAAATATCGCCGGCATTGGCGTCGGCGGGATGGGCGGCAGTAACCTCAGGCAGCTCGAGAGCGAGAACATCATCGCTCTCTGCGACGTGGATCACGCATACGCCGCGCCGGTGTTCAAGCGATATCCGAAGGCGAAGGTCTATACCGACTATCGCAAGATGCTGGATGCGCAGAAGGATATCGACGCCGTGGTGATTGCGACGCCCGACCACACACATGCGGTTATCAGCATGGCGGCGATGCGGCGCGGCAAGCATGTCTACTGCCAGAAGCCTCTGACACACGATGTCTACGAATCGCGCATGCTGGCGAAGGCCGCAAAAGAGGAGGGCGTTGTCACGCAGATGGGGATTCAGGGGCATTCGATGGAGGGCGGGCGTCTTATCTGCGAATGGATCGCCGACGGCGCGATCGGCGAGGTCACCGAGGTCGACGCATGGTGCAGCCTGTCCTATTATCCCTTCGGCCATGCCGGCTGGTCGAGTAAGTGGAGCAGGCGGCCCAAAGAGACGCCGTCTGTACCGGGGACCTTAGATTGGGACCTCTGGCTGGGCCCGGCGCCAAGGCGGCCCTATCATCCGGCGTACCATCCGGCTGTGTGGCGCTGCTGGTGGGACTTCGGTTGCGGAATGATGGGCGATCGCGGAGCACATACTCTCGATCCGGTTTTCTGGGCTCTCAAACTAGGCCAGCCGACAAGCGTAGATGCTAATTCGCTTGACCTGAATCCGGATACGCACCCAGTGGCATCCATTGTGACCTACCAGTTTCCGGCCCGCGGTAATCTGCCGCCGGTTAAGCTGACGTGGTATGACGGCCTTCGTCCTCCGAGGCCTGAAGAACTTGAGGATGGAAGGCGCATGGGCCACACCGAGGGCGGCTCGCTGTTCAAGGGAACCAAGGGCAAGCTCGTTGCCGGGGTCTATGGTGAGGGACCTCGCTTGATACCGGAAAGCGCGATGAAGGCGTACAAGACGCCCGCCAAGACGATCCCACGGGTAGAAGGCTCGCACGAGCAGGACTGGGTCAGGGCATGCAAGGAAGGCGGCAAGGCCGGCGCCGATTTCGAATATTCAGGCCCGCTCACTGAAATGTGCCTTCTGGGCAACGTCGCCCGGCGGATGGATGCCAGGATCGAATGGGATGCGGCGAATATGAAGGTGACGAATCTGCCGGAGGCGAATAAATACGTCCGGACGCCGTATCGGCAAGGTTGGAGTTTGTAGGATGGGTAACTGGTTTGCCCATGCTGGGAACTCATGAGAGAATTCTTTTGCCACAGATGGATACAGATACACACAGATGGCTATTACCGCGCTAAAGAGTTGGCTCTGTCTTGCGTTCGCCGTTCCAGGCAGGCGCGCCTGCCTGTGTGTGCGTCAAGGCCTGCTTTTGAAGCGAGCTTCAACATAAGCCTTTCCATGCAAACGTAAAGGAACGGCTTGGATCGGATTTTGTGACTCTGTTTGGTAATACAAACGAAGAAAAACTATAGAAATCTAAGAGGTGTCCAGACAACAGATCGAGCAATTCAGCGTGTGAGCGAGGTGCGAGCGGCGATCAAACGACGTTTGAAGAGCCGGTTGCACCGCAGCGAACGAATGGCTAAAGGCCATCTGGGCGAAGCCCAGTGAGCTGAATGTTTCCCCTGGCAACAAGTAAAACGTTTGCATACGGCGACAGCCATCCGTGTTCATCTGTATCCATCTGTGGCTAATAAATGTCGCGGTGAAAACGATCGACAAAGCAAAAAGTTCATTAGGTAATGAGCTCCCATAAGACAACACCAATAAATAGCTTACGATAAGCCATTACAAAGATGACGCACAAAAAAACAACGTTTTGACTGGTTGTAATACGGAAAACTTGAATTGACTTTTTCGCGTGTTTTAGCGACTTTCGTAGTTCAATAAAATCCATGAGGATCGAAACATGAAGAAATTGAACGTGCTCCAAATATGCCTCTGCTTGCTGTTAGTAGTCGCGGCGTGCGGAGATTCTGTCGCAGGAAAGGCCAGGCCCAGCAAAGAGTGGGTGAGGACCGGTGAATTGGGCGCTGCGCCGTCGCGCGTCACCGAGGATTATCCATTGTCGGATCAGGCCAACGAGGGCAAGTGGATCAAGTACGAGGTGATGAGCGACGAATTCACCGGCGCCGAGCTTGATGCCGAGAAATGGTGGACCAACAATCCACGATGGCTGGGCAGACAGCCTGCCTATTTCTATCCCGGCAATGTCACGGTAAGTGACGGCAAGCTTCATCTTGCTATGCGCAAGCAACAAGTCCCCGAGATGCCCAAGGACAGGGGCTATCACACGTACACGTCGGCTGCGGTTCAGAGTAAGACTACGGTCAAGTACGGCTATTTCGAGATCAGGTGCAGGCCGATGAAGTCTCACGGCTCCAGCTCGTTCTGGTTCTATAACAATCAGCCGCACCTGTGGACGGAGATTGACGTCTTCGAGATCGGCGGCGGGGCCCCTGGGTTCGAAAAGAAATACAACATGAACGTGCACGTCTTTCATACTCCAACCGAAAAAGAACACTGGTCGCGGCACGGCGAGTGGCTGGCCCCTTCGAACCTCGCGGACGACTATCACACCTATGGGCTCGAATGGGATCCGAACGAAATAAAATGGTATTTCGACGGCGTCCTCGTCCGGCGAATCGAGAACACACACTGGCATCAGCCGCTTACATTGAACTTTGACAGTGAGACAATGCCAAAGTGGTTTGGGCTGCCCAAAGACAGCGACCTGCCTTCCGTCTACAGCATTGAATACCTAAGGGTCTGGAAGAAGAGTGACGCCGACTCCTTTGTTCAGGTAAGTCCGCGAGATGAGCGCTACTTCGAGCTCTCGAACGGTACGCCACATGTGCCGATCGGGTTGAATATGATTGCGCCGTGGGGCAGAGACGAGAAAGAAGCGCTGGCTACCATGGAGCGGTGGATCAAGGCGCTTTCCGAGAATCGGGGTAATTACATCCGCCTGTGGCTAAGTCACAACTTCTTCGACATCGAGCACGAACGCAGCGGCCAGTACGATGCTGATAAAGCCAGGCGCATAGACGCCGTGCTTGAGATGGCCCGGCTGCACAACGTCCGGGTCAAGATGACAGTCGAGCATTTTCGCCATTTCTTCAGAGACAGGCAACAATGGGCGGCCAAGCCGATACATCACGTTTCGCGCGGAGGCCCTGCCAAGGACATGGACGATTTCTTCCAGGGCAGAAAGAGCCGCGAGCAGTTCAAGAAGAAACTCCGCTGGTACGCCGACCGATACGGCGATGATCCGATCATCTTCGCCTGGGAACTCTGGAATGAGATGGATACGGTACGAGGCAAGGGGTACATGGAGTGGACTGAGGAGATGCTGGCTGAATTGAAGAGGCTTTTTCCGAAGAACCTTGTGACCCAGAGCCTGGGTAGCTTCGACAATGCGGGCAAGCGCGAGCGGTATCGCAGGGTGAGTCTGATGAAGGACAACGATTTCGCCAACGTGCACCGATACCTGGACCTTGGGGCGTCGCTGGAGATATGCAAGGGGCCGGTGGATGTACTGGCGGCCGACGCGATAAAAGAATTGCAAGACTTCGAGTGTGGCAGGCCGATCATTCTCGCAGAGAGCGGCGCTGTCGAGCCGAGCCACACCGGTCCGTTCAAATTGTACAAGGCCGACAAGGCGGGGATCATTTTGCACGATATACTTTTTGCTCCGTTCTTCGCCGGAGCCGCCGGGACGGGCCAGAACTGGCATTGGGACCATTATGTCGCGGCCAATAATCTGTGGTTTCAGTTCGACCGTTTCGCCGAGGCGATCGAGGGAATAGACCCTCCGGCCGAGGCCTTCGAGCCGACCACAATCGACCATCGGCGCCTGCGTGTTTACGCTCTAAAGGGCAGGCACACTCTGCTGCTCTGGTGTCGGGACAAACAGAACACATGGCAAACTGAGCTGGCACAAAGCCAGGCGCCGGTAACGGTCTCTGATGCAGTTATTTCAGTGGCCGATGTCGGCCGAGATCTCGACGCAGGAGAGGTTGACCTCTACGATCCCTGGTCGAATCGATGGACACGAGGCAGGATCGAAGGCGATAAGATCCTACTGCCCGATTTCACTCGCTCAATAGTTGTTAAGATGAGGTATTGATCCAGATGAATACCCTTCAGGGTAGTAAGTTCCCGCGAGCAAGACCACAAACTGTTGTTGTACGAACACTTACCCGCGCAAAGACGGGAAATCTTAATCGGGAGCACTAGAACATATGAGCCGAATAGGAAACTTGTGTATACGAATGCTGCTCGTGACGATCTGCAGCGGCATTGCCTCGGGCCTGACCCATGTAATCAATCCCGCGACAGTGGACTCGCAGGAAGAGTTCGAGAATGTTGCCAATTCTCTCAGGCCAGGCGACGAGTTGATTCTGCACGGGGGGACGTATTTACAGAGCGCCCGGCGGTCGATCACGGTAACCGGCACAGCAGCCGAGCCGATTATCATTCGCGCCGCAGACGGCGAAGATCCGCTGCTGACACGTCCGGCAGATAACAGGGACAGGTATAACAACATTGAGTTTAGAGATTGCTCGCATCTTGTTATTAGAGGCCTAACGTTTAGAGGCGGCAGCTCGGGTGTGCGCTTTATCAGAGGCCATCACATCACGTTCGAGGACTGTGAAATCGCCGATACGGGCAACAATGCGCTGACAATGAACAGCGGCGACTGCGATTCCTTCATAATCCGGAGAAATCACATCCATCATACGGGCCTGAGCACCTCGCGCGAGACCGAGGGCGAAGGCATGTACATCGGCTGTCACAGCGGTTCCTGTATTACGACCAATACACTGGTGGAAGGCAACTACATCCACCACACGCGCGGCACCAGCAGCGGTGGAAACGACGGAATAGAGATCAAGTTCGGTTCGTACGGAAACGTCGTTCGTGACAATGTGATCCACGACACCAACGCCGGCAGGCAATATCCCGGGATTTTCGTCTATGGCAGCGGCGGCAAGGGCATCAACATTGTCGAGGGCAATGTCATCTGGAACGCCGGCGAGGGCATCCAGGTCGTTTCCGACGCGATCATCAGAAATAACATCATCTTCGACTGCTCGATGACCGGCATTACCGCCGCGCCGCACGCCGCCGTGCGTGAGGTACGCAACACAAAGATCGTCAACAATACCATTGTCAATAGTCCGAGAGGCATCCTCATTCGCTGGGGCAAGGCGAGTGACATGGTCCTTGCCAATAACGCGATCTATTGCCCCGGCGCAACCGCCGTCGATGCATCAGGGATCGGCAACGGCAAATTCAGAGCCAACTTTGTAGAGGGCCGCATCAGAGGTGCGACGATCGACGGTTCCGGCTTTCACGACGGTGGGATCCTCCCCGAGGTCTTTGCCGATCCGGCTAGGAACGACTATTGGCTGAAGGCCGGGTCGCCATTGCGCAACACAGCAGATCCGGATTTTGCTCCGGCACTGGATTTCAACCATTCACCGAGAAAGGCTCCGTTCGATGTCGGTGCATATGAATCCGAAGGGCGGGTGAGGAATCCCGGCTGGCGGATACAAGCGGGATTCAAGCCGGCTATTCGACCCTGATGAGGAATAGTCCTTCCTTGGGCCCGAGTGTGAGCTTGTCGCCGACCGCCGCGCCGTCATTGGCAACTGGGTCTTGCATGCGCGAGCCCCGCAACCGCCTGAACGTTCGTCCCGGCGAGAGCTCCGCCAGATCAAACTCATACGGACGTGGCGAGGGATTGGCCAGGACAAGGCCGCGTTCAAACTCACGATATATCGCATCCGGATGAGCATGTGCCTGAATGCGCGTGATTGAGAGAGCTTCGGAACCTTCGACAACGAAATCCAGGTCGACGCTGTCGGATTCGATCTTCGAGAAATAGAACCCCGAATCAAAGTCCTTCTCATTGACCCATGTCATGAAGCGTTCGAGTTTGCCCTCAGTCCCTGACCCGACCGAGACGTACATAATGCGGGCAACTTCCGGCGGATGACCTTTCATAGGATCGCCCCGAGCTCTCAGCGAGACAAACAGGTCGGGCCCGTCACACGGCACATCGGTCAAGCGAAAGCGAATTTCTCTTGCGTTTGCGGCTGTCACTTTCAACCCATCGGAGTGGCGTTCGAAGCGCACGCCGTCGCCTGTGGGTTTGACCTGCTCCTTAAGCAGATCAGGCTGGCGCATCGCCATCCGTACGGCCGGCCCCAGCGGCTTGCCGAGCCAGCCGAACTTGTTTTCGGTTCCCATTCTGAATTCGTCCCAAATACCGATTGGGGTACCGCGTTCGGTCGGCGGGGCGAAGCTGTAGCACATCGCCGAGTCTGTGAAGACTCCGACCGCAAATACGAGGCGGTGCGTGCTGAACGGGATATCGGGCGGTCTGACCACTCCAGGTGTGCCCGTGGGCATGTTGAACTTGTGGTTGATGTAGTTTGCCACTGGCGGGCGAGCGTTGCTATTCCAGAAAAAATGCCGGTTCAGCCCACCCGACCAATCCTTAATCTCATAGTCTCGCAGATGGGGCCAGCCCTCGCTCTCGATGCCGTTGAGGATACCGAAGGCGCGCTGATTGCCTTCGTGCATTCCGTCAGCTAGTATGAGCGTGTCGTCACCGAGCTTTTCTCTCAACTGCCGGCAGAACTCCACGACACCGGCTCCGTACGCGTTGAAGCCGCCGTGCAGGCCGGCATCGGGTCTGCCGTCGGCGTCGCAGTCGGGCCCTCGGGCACCGCGGCCGCCGCCGCAGCGCCATTTCAAGACGTCGAATTCGAGCCCGTCGAAAGCTGCCAGGTCGCCATCAGGGGCGAACAGTCCGGCCAGATGTTCGACAAGGACGTCGGAGCATGTGCGACCGCGGCTGTCGCGCGGGGCACGGATCGAGTAGTTGTAGTACCAGAGCAGATTATTGCGGTCCCCCCAGGGACCTTCGGTGGCATGAGCGGCGGCATAACTCGATCCCGCCTTGAACGCACGTGGTTTCGTGCCGAAGCAGCCGCGACGAACCCGGATGGTCTTGTTCTTGATATCGACGGAAATAAGTTGCACCTGCTCGCTCCGGTGCCAGTCGGGTTTGCCGTCGGCGTCGAGCACGCACAAGCCGATGTCCTCGTTGCGGCTGCGATAGCGCCCCATATTGACTCTGAAGAGATTGGGCTTGTCAACGTGGATGTCCGTGATGCCTTGTTTGGCGGGGATGTCGGCGAGAATCCTCGCTCCGTTGAAATATATCCAGTGTCCGGCGAAGAATCTGTCGGATTCCCAGCGTGGGTCACGTGCATTGCCGTTGAAGTGGAGCAGGACGAGCTTGTCGTCGTGACGCTCCTTGAAGCGTGTGAAGAACTCAATGTTTCGCACCGATCGTTCAGGTATCTCTTCGTCAAGGACTTTGCCTTCGATTCCCATCAGACGCTCGAAAGTCTTCTCCCACTGCTCATAGGTAACGCCTCTGCGTGCCGCCATGCCCTCAACCTGCCGGAAGAAGAATACGCGAGGATATCCATCGGACAAGACCCGGAGCTTGCCTAAGTCACGGCCTTCTACAGCAACGGTGAGGCTGAGTGCGACGATTATTGCCGCTGTATCAACGCAATGGATAGACCATATCCGACGATCGATTGTTCTCGCTTGGCTTGTCGCTGTCATTGGGTCTATTAAGCGTATTCCCAGTCTTTGAGCCACTGGTAGTGGCCGGGCAGATTTGCCCACGCCCTGTCCATGGCTTCTTCGAGTTCCTTCGCCTCGGCTACGTCCAGCTCCCGTCGCTCTTTGACGGCCTTGGCCATGTTATCCACCTGATGGGGGTTAATCATACCCGGGATGGGAGCCGTGATGACGCTCTTGCGCAGGATCTCGCGGATGGCGTTACGCGCCAGCCGATCGTCCTCTTCGGCCGTCGGACTGTCAGGAGAACTGTCGCCCTTGAAGAGCGAAGTGCCGACAAACGGTTTGATACCGAAGACGCCTACGTCATTCTCCTTGATCGACTGAAAAATGCTGTCGGCGGGTAACATCTTGGTCTTGGGGTTGTAAGGCGTGCAGACAACCTGAACGGTCTCGGGATAGGTCTCGATCATCCACTTGATGTGGTTACGATCGTGAGACGACAGGCCCGTGAAGCGAACTTTACCCTGCTTCTTGGCCGCCTCGAGGGCATCCATCATTTCGTCCACTTCGCCTTCGGTGTGTCGGCCGCTCTGCGAGAGCATCGTAATGCGCCAGATGTCCACGTAATCCAGTTTTGCCTCGCGCATCCCTTTGTCGAGTGTTCGCAACAGCGCTTTGCATGTGCGGAATTTTTCTTTCCTCATCTCCTCCTGATACCATGAGAAGCCAAGATACATCGAGTCGCGTCTGCCTCTCAGCGCCCTGGCGTAGGTCACCACTTCCTGCCATGTGCACGCGTCGATGTAGTTAATGCCTCTCTCGATACATCTGGTAACCAGATCGCGGCGGTTCTTGATAAAGCCGTCCATATCGAGGTCGGCACTGAGCCATTTCCTGTCCTTGAAGACGCCGGGAACCATCTTGTCGACACGCTTCCAGTGCCCGCCCAGGCATACGGCCGAAACCTGGAGGTTCGTCTTGCCCAGCCGGCGATACTCCATCTCACAATTGTAGCTGCGGGTCTTCTCCTTGGCAGTGCAGCATGCGCTTTCACCGCGCGCGCTGTTGAGACCAACCGCCGCACCGGCGGCGGCCACTGCACCGTTGCGCATTAACCGGCGGCGACTCAGGTTATTGGCCTTGTTCGTGTGGTTTGGTTTCTGATCCATAGCTGTCTCCTAAAGCAAAACTGCATCTACTGCTCAGAATAGTCTCAGCGATGCTGCCGAGGTTCAAAATAAATAGTATACAACAAATAGGTAGACTGCACAACGATATTTCTTTGTGTATAGGACGTTGCTGGCCTACTTGGAATAATCCGTCTTGACAATCGCCCACAGACTCTTTATGAATGAACAAGAGAACAGGAGCAAATACAAGGATACAATGTCTGGACGAAATCGCCGAGGCAGCCAACGATTCGGCGCTCGGCGTCCTGCGATGACATCGTAAAGATGAGACGGCGTGATTTTCTAAAAAGACTGGGACTAGCCGGGGCCACGATGAGTCTTTCATCCGTGGTCGAGGCCGGTCCAGGGATTTCAGACG
>CAZLTY010000173.1:0-10085 GCA_964562575.1 uncultured Pirellulales bacterium | reverse complement strand
CCAGTGCTTGCCCAATGAGGATTGCCGTGACGTTCGAGCTTGGTGTACAGTGCTTCAAAATCATTGCGAAGCGGCCCGACGGGATATGTCGTCCATCCGGGTCGCGAATAGTCATTGAACGCAATCTCTATCGGAGCATTGGTAAATTCCACCATCGGTGAGCCGATGACACCTGCGCCTGCGGCAATGTGCGTATACATCTTTTTGGTGGGAATTGCCGCCTCGAAAAGTCTACGGCACCAATAGGAAATGTACGCCTTATTGATCTCTGCTAGCGCTCTGGCGAAATCCTCCGGCGGCTTATCTTTACTGTATCCGCTGTTGGTCAGGGCGTTATATCCCAGGCGAACCTTGGGTGACTTATCCTCATCCATCAATTTAGCGATTTTCGGATTGATCTTATCGATACTTTCGTAGTTCGGAAGCGACGGCTCGGCGCCGACGGTAATCCCGGAAAGAAGATGGCCCTTGCCTTCACTTCGCAGTTTCGCGAGTCCCTTCTTAAGCGGCGGTGCCACGACCTCGTTTACCAGACGGGAGACTTCTCTCAAGACGGTCGGGCTGTTGTAGCAGATGACCGGCGCCATGCGCTCGGCCGTTCCCCAGTCACGGTATCGATGCGGATGCGGCGTGCCGTCGAAATCTATCCATTCCACATTGGCCTTGTTCTTCGGATCATAGCCGCTTCTGTCTTTTTCCGAATAGTTCCATAGATCCGGCCTGTTTGGCCATTCATGTGTTTCAATCGTAAAATGAACCGCAACATTGTGACGAAGGGCGACATAAAAAGCGCCCTGGACGGCCCGCGCGATGTCCGCGTGTTTGTTCTCGCGATGCTGCGGATCGAACCTCCAGGCCGGAATGATCAGGTGGAACCCCCAGTTTCTCCTCTTGATCTCTTCGACCTTACCGATTCTTTCGACAGTACGTTCAATGGCCTTCTCCAACGCGTTAGTCTGTCCGCCGTACAGAGAGCCGGCCTGGCGCACCGGCAAGATGAGATACTGCGTTTCCTCTGTCTTCCTAAGATACTTCTTCAGGTCCTTCGGTTTCTGTGTCGGTGCACGTTCTTGCAGGATATCCAGAGCGCGATCGAGGACTTTTTCCGCCTCGCGAAAGCGGCCGGCCTGCATGTGGGGTGTGAATTCATCGCGCATGATTAAACCGACCTCATGGGGACTGCGTCCTTCAGATGCCCATCGCTTCATGCCTTCTTTGACTCTTTCCACCTTTTCCTGACAGGCCTTAATCAATTCTGTGCGCCCGCGCGTGTCATCCTGAGCCCTGAGAGGGCACAGGAGTATGCAGAGCAGCAGCGCTGCAGTTATCGCTGACATTGTTTTCACTCTTGCTTTGTTACACGTCATCGCCGACTCCTGCTTATGGACCTATTTGCCTTTACTGATGACACCGGATAGGATATTCTTGAGATTGGCCATTGACAACAAGAATGTGGAATGGAACGTTGACCGGCAAGCGCTTCCACTTAACAGACGAGGTGATCCGTCATGATGAAACCGAAGGGTTTTACCTTAATAGAGCTTCTCGTAGTGATCGCGATTGTGGCGTTGTTGATGGCGATACTGGTTCCCGTCCTGAGCACGGCCAGGAAACAGGTCCAGGCAACCGTATGCATGGCGGCGCTAAAGCAGTGGGGCCTGTGCTATCAGCTATATTCGGCGGATTATGATTCCAAGCTTCCGTTCTATATGGGCGGCACTGTCAACAGCACCTATATGGAAACATTGCGGCCGTACTACTCCAACACGGACAAGATGCGCACGTGTCCTACGGCCACCAAAGTCTTGACGGGCAATCCGACCGGTCTTCAGGCACAGAGCTATTTCGGGTACACACGTAATGCGTGGCAAATCGATGTGGCCCAGGCGGCGTGGATGGCGGACACCGACTGGGGAATCGGCAGCTTCGGAGAGAATTCCTGGATTCGTGATGTGCTTGAGCAGGATGGCAGCCAGTCTTCTTCACATCTCGGCAAGACCTGGATGACCATAAATGCCGACAATATCAAGGACGCCCCGTTCATCGCAGACGCCAGGTGGAATAACGCCTGGCCTACCAATACCCACGCGATTCCTGCAAGCACGGCGGCCGAGGAACAGATGTACAATATTGGCAACTGGTCTCAGATAGTCTGTTACGTCATGAGGCGGCACAAGGACGGTGTCAATATCTGCTTCGGCGACGGGACCGTCAGGCGCGTGCGGGCCGAGGACCTTTGGACTCTGAAATGGAATCGAGAATACAGCCGTACCGACGTTGGCGATGCCCTGCGTTGGATGACGCGCTGGTGATTGGCCTGAGCGGGCATTTGCGAACAGAGGAATCACTTGTCAGGTCATAGTGCTCACGATTGAAATTCCCCGGTCCTCCGTGGGTAAGCGGCTTTACAATATAGTGTCCCCAATTTAGAATCCCCGTTCTTGCGCGGGTAAGTGGCATCACAATAGCAGGTTATGGTTTTGCTCGCGAGAGTTTACCACCCTTAAGGGTGTATGATCTTGCCCGATCTTGTTGTCGTATCGAGCGAATAGAAGGGGTCGTTGTTTGCTTCGATCCAGCGGTCGAGCTTGCCGGACAGCTCGGTCTTAACGTCGGCGAACTTCGGGTCGTCAGCCAGATTCTTCAATTCGTGCGGATCACTTTTGAGGTCGTAAAGTTCTTCGCCGTGGCGGATATACCTGTTGAACTTGAAGGCGTGTGTCCGAATCATGCGGATCGGATTGACCCATTTCTGTTTGCTGTAGTACTGTCCTATTACGAATTCTCTTGCTCTCTGGACCCCTGACCCGGTCAGGGTCGGTGCCAGCGAGATACCGTCACACTTGACAGGTGAGAGGCCGCAGATATCCCGGATGGTAGGCGCAATGTCGACGTTGACAACGTCCAGATGCGTGATGCGCCGGGCTCCGACTGACCCGAAACGCGCCGGAACGTGAATCATCAGCGGTATGCGCACCATGTGCTCGTACATGAACGGGCCCTTGTAGATCAACTTATGATTCGTATCCATATCGCCGTGATCTGAAGTGACAATGATGATAGTGTTGTCCCAGAGACCCTGCTTCTTTAACTCGTCAAGAACGGCGCCGACGTTGCTGTCGTATAGTCCGGTCTTCGTGCGGTAACAGTCACGGTACTTTTGCCAGACTCTGCGGTCTTTGCCCCAGATGACTTTGCCTTGGTCCTCCAGCATGAACTGTTTCTGGACCGAAGGTTTCTCTTTCAACGTTTCACTTTCCCAAGAGGGGGTAAGAGCGATTCGCTTGTCGGCCGGTTCAATACGATGCCGCTCGAAATGGTAGATGTCGTGCGGATTGTTGAAGGACACGAACAAGGCGAACGGTGTTGTCGATCTGGCTGATTGTCTCAGGAAATCGACTGCGTCGGATTCGCTGCGGCGATCATTGATCTTCAAGTTGCTCCGGTCCCATCCTTTTGTCGCGATCTGGCGGTCACCAAGGTGCCATTTCCCGAAATATCCTGTGCGGTAACCCGACGATTTCAGTTCCGACGCAAGCGTTTCCTGCATGAGGCGTTCGCCGCCTGCAGCGCCGACATTTCCCACCACGCCGGTCCTGGTCGGATAGAATCCCGTCAGAAGAGAGGACCGGCTCGGCGAACACTGGGGTGTCGTGCAGAACGAATTCTCGAACACGACGCTTTCTCTGGCCAGCGCATCGAGATGCGGCGTATCGAAGAAGGAATCCAGAAATCCCATGGCATGCCAGTGTTGCTGGTCGGAAAAGATCAGCAGGACATTGGGCCTGGTCTTTGCATTGCTCGCGATTGCATTCTTAAGCGGACCGGTTGCGAGCGTCGCGCCGGCAGCCAGGGTCCCTTTGACAAACTTGCGACGAGATATTGGGCATTCATTCATGGCTAGTCCTTACCTTTACCTAATCCAAATTGTGACACCAGGAACTTTTCCATCCGCTTGAGCGTCTTTGTCCTGTCGGGCTCTTTGTTGAACCACGCGTGAGGTTTGCCCTCATAAATTGCCAGTTCCGCGTGGACGCCTACCTCTCTGAGTCGACTGTAAAAGGCTACCGCCTGCTCATGTGAGACACATCTATCTTCGGTCCCGTGAAGAAGGAGCGTGGCGGGGGTTCTGCCATCAATGCGTTTGATCGACGACAGCTCATCGTACTTTTCCGGCATCTCCGCCGAGGTGCCCCCCATGAATTGTTTCATCGCATCAATGAGACTTTTCTTTTCCACGAGGTCCCACATATCGAATTCCCCGTTGAATATGACCGCGGCATTGGCATGGCTCGCGAATTTCTTGTGGCCTCCATTGCCCTCATATTCTTTCGCGCCCGCGGTAGTGACAACCATCGAAGAGAGATGTCCCCCGGCCGAGCCTCCGCAGATCGCAATGCGTTCGGAGTCTATGTTGAGTTTCCTGGCCTGAGAACGAACCCAGCGAATGGCGCATTTGGCATCCTGCAATGCTGCCGGAAACCTCGCCTCTCCCGAAAGTCTGTAGTCAACGCTCACTGCGAAGAATCCGTACTTGCCCGCCAGGTAATCCGAATGGTAATGGAACTGGCTGGGCGATCCGAACATCCACGAGCCGCCGTGCAGGAAGACTATCGCCGGTCGGGGCTTATTTGGGATTCTTCCGGGAGTAAAGACATCCGCTGTCAAATCTCGCTTACCTGCTTTTCCGATGATTACCTGGGATCGAAAGAGCACGCCCTCAGATACTACGGGAGGATTCTTCGGATGGACCTCGGTTTTCAGGGACTCCAGATAGGCTTCATCGAGCGTCTCGTCAGACGGCTTGCCAACAAGCGCCTCTACAGGCACGCAAAATGCAAATGCCATGACGGCAACGCAAAGAATTCTTGGCTGCATCTGTCCTCCTTGTCAATGTCTCGGTTAACGCAAACGTCCGGGGGGGGCGACGAAGAACCCCCGTTAACAAACATGCTAACGGAAAATTGCTCAGATTACCATTACAATTGCAGACTCCGGCCGCAGCCAAAGGAAAAAGTAAAAAGGCAAAAGTAAAAAGAACCGCAGGATTAACGCGGATGGATACGGATTTTTGTTCGCGACGAGGACAGATAATATCGAAGATCCCGATCCACCGGGAATCAATTGCAGGGGCCACGGATTTCACTGGCTAACACGGTTTTCTATTCACTACGAGGAAGAGAAATATCGCGGACACCATTGTTCCCAAGGAGATTCCGGCGGATAAGTCCTTGCCTGTGGTGACCGACCGAAACTTGACAAATCTGTTTCTTCTGATATATTGCTCCTGATTGAAAATTCCCGTTTCTGCGTGGGTAAGTGCCTTCACGATGACAGGTTATGGTTTTGACCGCGGGAACTTACTACCCTTCAAGGGTATAACTTCTACCGGCATGAGAACGAAGTGCATATTCCTGATCGGATCATTGCTCCTGCCAACGGTTTCTTGCCGTCAATTCTCTTCTGCCCATCTCGAGAAAGTTGTGTTCCAGGAAAGCTTCGACTCCTATGCCGACAGTTCGACCCTTCCTGCCGGCTGGTGGCGTGAAGGTAGCAAAGCTGTTCGAATCGAAAAGGGCCGTCTCCGCGCCGACGCCAATCTGGACAACAGCGGTGAGGATTACGGCACATCGACCATCTGGCTGGACAAGGTTTTCAGCGGCGATGTCCGCATCGAGTTCGATGCTCATGTTCTTGCATCCGATGGTGACAAGAACAACATCAATTTCTTCCTTCTTTTCTCTGACCCTGCGGGCAGGCCTTTGAAGCAGACGAGAGACGAACGCGCCGATGGCCAATACGGCAAGTACCACACACTCAACGGCTACGTCATCACGTTTCTGGCCAATGGGGATCCCGACAAGGCGCGCTTCCGAATGCGGGACGATCCCGGGTTTGGCCTCCTGCAGGAGGAGTTCACCTACGAGTGCAAACAGAACAAAACCTATCACATTGCCATCGAGAAGAGGGGCAACAGAATTACTTACGCCGTGGACGGCGTCGTCTATCTTGATAAGGTCGACAATGCCGGCAACGGCGAGCACAAATCGGGAATCATCGGCTTTAGAACCTGGCACACCGATCTTTGGTGGGATGATCTCAAAGTCACTCGGTTATAACGACACGAAAATGCAGAGATCAAAAATCAAGAATCAAATATCAAAATTGATGAGCCCGCCTCTGGCGGGGCTGTTTCAAAGAGCATCCGCCTGCGGCGGATTCCTTAGTTTTGCATTCTACATTTTGATTTTCAATTTCTCGTTGGGTGCGGCAAGGCCATCGTCTGAGGCTATTCACCCGGCGACAAGACAGTCCGCCTGGCCCTCGGACGGTATCACGGTCGACGCCAATCCCCCTTCGCTGCTGTGGCCGGCCGTGAAGGGGCAGGACGTCCGTTACAGGGTACGGCTCTCACAGGACCGGAGTTTCCCATCTGACAGGACCACGAGATCGAAGGACCTGCTCTGGGCTATCTTCAATCCGCACAAAGAGCTTGCGCAAGGCACATGGCACTGGCAATACGAGGTGTTGAAGGGGGAGAATATTCAGGACAAGTCCGATCTCTACAGTTTCACCGTGACTGACGCAACCAGAGAATATGTGACCCCTTCGACCGAACAAATGCTCTCGGCCTTACCCCGGAGCCACCCGCGAGTTCTCATAACGGCAAGTGAGCTTTCCGCTTTTCGCAAGCGCATGAAGAACTCGCAGCAAACCAGAGCAATCGTTAGTGCAGCTTACAGGTATGTCGATCGAGAGCCACCCCCTGAGCATTCGGGCAAGCCCGGCCAAAAAGGCAAAGACACCTTCGAGCAGAAGAATTTTGCAAAGTGGGCCAGCAAGGCCCTGGGTAACCAGTTCAGCACATCGACGTCCGCCCTGGCAAAGGCCTACATCATCACGGGCGACAAGAGATATGGCCGGCCGGCAATCCGCTACGCCACGCATGTTGCCGGTTTCGATCCCGACGGTGTCACCAGTCGCCAGGTGAGCGACTTCGCCGACGGGGCCTGCCTGCGGGCAATGGCTCTTGCTTATGACAGTTGCTACGACTTGCTCAGACCGCAGGAGAAGATCAAGCTTGAGGATGCAATTGCCGTCCGGGCCGGCAGAATGTTCGCCCGCTGGCGCAACAACCTGGAAACAAGAGTCTTCTCAGCCCACATCTGGCAACATATCCTGCACGAATTTGCCGAAGCCGCATTCGCCACGCTCGGCGAGGTCGAAGAGGCCGAACTTTGGGCCTCCTATGCCTATGAGCTTTGGCTCGCCCGCGTGCCGTTATTGGGCGGCGAAGACGGCGGCTGGGCAAACGGCAATAACTACTTCGGCACCAACTTTGTCACCCTGGTCTCGATCCCCACGTTCTTCGAGCAACTGACCGGCGCAGATTTCTTCGCCCACCCGTGGTATCGCAATTCGATCTACTATATGATCTACACCTGGCCGCCCGGTTCGGGTCCTGACGGGTTTGGCGATGGCTGCGAACGGCGCCAACTGGCTCCGCTGTCCCGTCTGGTGTTCGCCGACGTCCTCGGTAGAAGATTCGGCGACCCTTATGCCGGCTGGTATGTGCGGGAATCGCTCAAGCCGCTTGGGGCGAGCCTCCGAGACGATGACACCCAGCGGTGGCACCGCCTGCGAACATCAGACGATTCGGCAGCCCCGGTGCGTTCATCGTTCGACCTGCCGCAGGCCAGGCTGTTTGGTGACATCGGCGTCGTCGCCATGCACACGGACCTTGCGAACACCTCGAAGAATCTTATGGTGGCCTTTCGCTCGAGCCCTTTCGGATCGTTTAATCACGCGCATGCCGACCAGAACTCCTTCAATATTCTCTTCGGCGGCGAGCGAGTGTTTTCCAGCTCCGGCTATTACATCGGTTACGGTGACGACCACTTCAAAGGCTGACCCCGCGGAGCCCCCCTTGCCCGGTCAAGAGAACCGGTCGACTATGTCGATCCTATGATCGGAACGTCGAGTTCACGTTGGATGCTCTACCCTGGGCCCAGCATGCCGTTTGTCTTGGGTCCCATGTTCTCTAATGTCTCCTGTCTATGGCGTTGTCTTGTGCACTAGCATTCTGCTGTGTTTTGCCGGCTTCGAAGAGAATCTCGACGGCCCATCTGGCGGCCTGGCCGACAACGGCGGTGCACTTGTCGATGTGGGCGCCTGCCTCTCTGAACTTGTCACTCTCAGTGGAGTCCCTCAGGTAATAGGGCCTGCCGAAAATGTTCCTGTGTATCCCGTGGCAGATGACGGTGCCGTATCTCTCAATGAATCGTTGGTGAAGCGTCTGGGCCAAAGCGTTCGTTTGCCTCCGTATGCCTTCGGGATCGGCGAAGTTGTCGCGCTCTCTTCCGATGATATGGCCGAACACCATCACGGCGCCTGAATAGGCACCGCAGTGCCCGTCCCCCTCACAGCCTACTCCACCTTCCAACGAAGTCGCCGCCTTGAACACGGCATCGCTTCCTTCGTTGCGTAACTCCAGGACATCCTGTAGGGCAGCGATCACGCACTGGGCGCAACCAGCGTACTGTTTTTCATACTCAAATCCCGAGGAATATGCCTTCTCGGCCAATTCCTGTTGATTCGCTTCGTTCATTCGATTCTCCTTTGTAGTCAGTCAATGTGCCGGAATGGGCCCTGCTCAATCAACAGGGCTTCGCCACCGCCGAACATCATCTGTGGACCGACGACTCGACGGCGTCCAACGCCTTGGTGACGATTGGCTTGATTTCGGAGTCGATGTTCTCGGTGAACGGTCCGGGCAGGAAGAACTTCTGGGCCTCTCCGCCCTCGTAGCCGCCCTCACGAACGATGCGTCTATCCGGAATGTATGCATCAACGTTGTTCGCATAGCCGATGACCATGGCCTGCTCGGTGCGGGCCATGTCCCGGAGCATCGGTCCCCGCGGGCTGCAAACCTCCCCTTCCATCCCGAAGATCGTCAACTGGTTGCCGAGCTTCCAGACTTGTACATCGTAGCGGAAGCTCTGGCTGGAATCGGGCAAGGCCAGAAACTGCCTGGCGACCCAGGTATAGTAGCGCTTCTTCGACCCGGTGTAGGCCTCGCGTTCGATCTCCTCTTGTGACCAACGTTCGCCGTAGCTGAGTTGCCCCGTCGCGAGTGAGCAGGCCAACTGCCCTCCGAGCGGGATCATCGGCCCCTTTTCAAGATACGCCAATGCAGCCCGCGCAAGCTTTTCACCCGCCTGCCGCGAGCGTTCCGGGTCGGCAGAAAAGACCAATTTGCCGGTATCGGGATCTTTGTGCACTACCTTGGCGTCGCCGCCGCATCCCTGGATAAACACACCCTTCGTGTCCGCTAATTGGCCGGCCAGGTAATCGCGCATCGCGCCGGGGTAGTCGGGACTCCATTTCTCGATCTTGCCAGAACTGGTCGGGTGGCAGGCGTGGCCGATGACCACCAGTTGCCGCGGCGACTGGTCGCGCTTGATGCGGAGGATCGGCGTGTGGCCGTCAAACGAGCCTTCCTGATACGGGCCCCAGGTGATCCTGCCTTCGACCGGCAGGCGGCGGTTGCAGCCGATGCCGCGGAAGTCAATCCAGCCGTATTCGATGGTGGCGGGTGAGAGGTTCTTTAGCGCTGCGTCAACACTGGCAAGAATCTTGTCTTCCATGACGCCCATGTACCACACGTTCGGACCTCCGGCGGCGAAGGTGGCATGGAATTGGGCCGCCGGACCCCAATGCGTGTGTGAAGCCGCAAGCACAACGTTCTTGGCCGGGATGCCGTGCTTGCGGGTGATTTCCCGGCGGATCGCCTCGGTCATCACGCGTTCAAACCCGGCAATGTCGGCAGTGATAAGCACGCCAGTGTGGTTGTCCCGATCGCGCAACGCCACAACTTGCGTTACCAGCGGCGCCACGGCGCCCTCGGCATATCGTTCACGACCGAAACCTCGCATCTGGACTTGGCCCGGTGCCGGCGTGATGTCTGCTTCGGCATAACCGACGGACCACGGCCGTTCGCCCGCCTCGCCCCCACACACGGCCGGGCACAGCAAACTCACAAACATCACTACCACCTTGGCCAGCAATGACACATTCCTCATGAT
>CAZLTY010000172.1:0-10134 GCA_964562575.1 uncultured Pirellulales bacterium | reverse complement strand
TTCTCCAGGTGTATGGCAATCCAGCAGATCCATACGGTTGTCAGTCCTTCGCGGAAGCTCTGCGCAGGGTGTTCTGGCACTCTGCGATTGACTGCGGCCATATCGAGAAGCTCCTTCTTCAGCTCAGGGTCACTCTCATCTTGAGCCAGCCTGTCTGCCTCGTCCGCCAGTCTGTTTGAATAGGTGATAATACCTTCAAGTACTTCGGAGATCGCCGCGTAGAACTCTTTCTTGGAGGCATCGTCGGTACTGTCTGCCTTATCATTGGCTTGGTTAATGATCTGTCGCAAGCCCAGCCTGATGGCTCTGGAAAAGTCGGGTATGGTGTGAGAAATACAGTTCGGCTTGCTGGCCAGAAAGAATACGAGACGCTCAAAGAGTTTCATTTCGGGAGCATGTCTCTGTTTCTTGCTCTTGGCCAGGTTTTCATCGAAGCATCGTTTTCGTGCCAGTTCAAGAACGTTGTGCTTCATCCAATGAGGAAATACCTCGTGGTTGAGCATCCGCACGTCATCTTCGGCAAGGTAATAGGGGTTGCTGGCCCTGCTGGAAACTGTCCACAGTTCCGGCCACAATGTCAAAGCCAGAAATTCCGGATAGAGAGGGACGCCTTTGAACTTGCTGGTGGTCGAGCCGGCAAACAGGGAAAGAAACCTCTTATCTAATTCAAAGTTCTTCAATTTCCCGTCATGTCTATTCTTTTCACAGGCCCTGCTGTGGCGGACTATCGCTTTACGGCTTTCCAATACATGCCGGTAGGTCTTAGCTTTTTCCAGAATAGAAATTCGCTCCTGGCTCAGGAAATTGTGCCGTAAGCTGAATTGTGTTATCAGCTTCGGTCGCTCAACGCAAATCTCAGGCACTGCCCCAAAATAATCCTCTCTGAGTTTGGCGACACGTTCGGTAAGACAAACCTTCTGGCATGCTCTGTCTTTCGCCATGGTATAGAACTCCTTTCAAACGGCCGTCGCGGCCGTCCCAATGCACTGGGCAGCACTTGACATCTACGAGAGCATGAACCCGAAAAGACTAACAAAAAGGAGTAGAATTCCTTTTCGCATTATTTTCATCTCTCGTCATTTCGCTGGATGGGTTCACATGTTCTGAATCTCGCGTCTTTCGTTGATGTTGATCCGCCGGCGATCCGCTCATGTTTCCAAAAAGCTGTCAACTCATTCGTCTAAAAGGGTAGCAGTTTGTCAGCTTGTTGTCAATCGCAGCAAGCCCAGGATCTGAAAGAATATGCTCGATTTTTCGCTCCGAGGGCGAGGTTTCATAAGTCTCTTGACCAGACTCCTGACAGGATCTAAGCCCGGCAACATCAGCGTATCAGTTTGGTTCTTCAATCTTGAGACCTGGTCTGATATAGTGAGCGGCAATTGTCAGGTGTCTGGAATCGGTGTGCAACTAAGCCCGATCACGTTTTTCGACAGAGCCTGGTATGCAAAGGAATCGTATAGTGCTCACGATTGAAAATTCCCGTTCTTGTGCGGGTAAGTAATTTTACAATAACAGTTTATGATCGTACTCGCGGAATCTACTACCCTTCAAGGGTATAAATAGGCCATGATCTTGAGTAGCCGGTGGAATTATGAAGAACACTCTTGAAGAACAGCGTACTTTTTTCAGAAGCGGCAAGACGAAATCTCTCAAATTTCGCATCGATATGCTTAACAGGTTGGGCGAAGCTGTTTCAAATTTCGAAGGAGAAATCCTCGAGGCATTAAGAAGAGATTTGAACAGATCAAGGGTCGATGGATATGCTACTGAGATTCATCACTGTCTGGCTGAAATCTCTTTCGCACTCAGAAGGCTGAAGAAATGGATGAGGCCACAGAGAGTAGGCGGCTCGAAGTTATTTCCCTTATCTAGAGGTTTCATCGTTTCTGAACCACTCGGGATATGCTTGATTATATCTCCGTGGAACTACCCCTTTTCCCTTGCGATCCTTCCTCTCGTTGCCTCGGTGGCGGCCGGAAACTGCGCGGTCATAAAACCATCGGAGATTTCAAGGAATACCGAGACAGTGATTCTTGAAATGGTATCCAAATATTTCGATCAAGAGTACATTTCTGTAATTTGTGGCGGTTCCGAAACCTCGAAAGAGCTACTGAAAGAGAGATTCGACTACATGTTCTTTACCGGCGGAGAGACAGTCGGCAAGATCGTGATGAAGGCCGCAGCAGAGAATGTCACCCCTGTTACACTTGAGCTTGGAGGCAAAAGCCCGTGCATTGTTGACCAAGACTGTGACTTCCAGAAGGCCGCCAGAAGAATTACCTGGGGCAAGTTCTTGAATGCGGGCCAAACGTGTGTCGCTCCCGACTATCTGCTTGTACAAGAGAACGCAAAAGACAGACTGATCTCGCATATACAAGAATGCATTCCGGAATTCTACGGTGATAATCCGCAGGAAAGCAAAGACTACGGGAGAATAATCAATGTGAATCATTTTGACCGTCTGTGTGAACTCTTGGGGCAAGGAGAAGTGGTTTTCGGCGGAAAGACAGACCGTGAAAGGCTCTATATTTCTCCGACGTTGATTGATAAGGTCCCCGAAGATGCGAAGGTCATGAAAGAAGAGATCTTCGGGCCGCTCCTGCCGGTTGTGGAATTTGGCCACGTTTCAGAGGCGGTCGATTTTGTCAACAAACGGCCGAAGCCGCTGGCTCTTTATGTATTTTCCCGTGGCAAAGATTTTCAGCGAAAGATCATTTCTGAGACCTCATCCGGGGGAGTCTGCCTAAATGACACAATCGCACATTTGACCACGCCGAGACTGCCTTTCGGAGGCGTGGGCAATAGTGGCTTCGGCAAATATCACGGAAAAGCTGGATTTGACACGTTTTCAAATCAGAAGAGCGTTCTTCGTCAGACTCTGCTTTTTGATGTGCCGATGAGATTTCCACCGACTGATGACAAGAGTCTCAAGAGGCTGCGCACAATCCTTAGGTGGATCTCTTAATCCAATTATCGGAGAACCGTCCATAACTGTGAAAGAAATGACCGAAGATGGCCCGAGACCGGCAAATAGTCCATGTCGATATGGATGCCTTCTACGCCTCGGTCGAGCAGCTTGATAATCCTGACCTGGTTGGAAAGGCAGTAATAGTCGGCGGCGATCCCAAACGACGGGGCGTGGTCAGTGCAGCATCTTACGAGGTCCGCAAGTTTGGTGTTCACAGCGCAATGCCTATGTCGCGAGCGGTTAGATTATGTCCGGATGCGATTGTATTGCCGGTTCGAATGAAACGATATGTCGAATTCTCAAAGCAGATTCACGCCATATTCCAGGAGTTCACGCCTCAGGTTGAACCGATATCTCTCGATGAAGCTTTCTTGGATGTCCCCGGGAGTCTTCGGCTTTTCGGATGTGGGCAGGAGATTGGCAGAGAGATCAAGAAACAAATCAAGGAACAGTTGGGTCTGGTCGCATCGGTAGGTATCGCAGCCAACAAGTTTCTTGCAAAGCTTGCCTCCGATCTGGATAAGCCGGACGGATTTGTAGTTATCACCGAACAGGACAAACAACAGGTTCTTGATCCGCTGGGCGTCTGGAGAATATGGGGAGTGGGGCCGGTGACACAGAAGGCCCTGAAATCGGCAGGAATAGACACGATAAAGCAGCTTCGAGAGGCCCCGACAGAAATCCTCCAGGGCATATTCGGCGACCAGACGGCACATGTGCTCCGACTCGCTCACGGAGACGATGACAGAGAGGTAGAATCCGTCAGAGATGCAAAGAGCATTTCCAGCGAACAGACTTTTGCGACCGATATAACCGACAGGGATATTCTCCTCGATGTTCTGCTGAGCCAGGTCGAGGACGTTGCACAACGGCTGAGGCTGAACGACCTGGAGGCAAAGACAATAACATTGAAGTTACGGTACGATGATTTTAGGACAATTACACGAAGCAACACGTTCGATCATCCGACAAATGTCACCAAAACGCTCTGGCGGCGTGCCAGGGAAGTCTTCTTGAAATGGCATAAGAAATCCCCAGGCGCGTTGCGGTTGCTTGGATTCGGGGCATCCGGTTTGCAGAAGACCGGCGCCGGCCAGCGTCAGTTGTTTCCAGAACCTGAGGATGAGAAGCAGAAAAGGCTGGACAAGGCATTTGACCAGATCAGAGGCAAATTCGGACGCGATGTTCTCAGGCGAGGAAAATATAGTGCTCCTGATTGAAAATTCCCGTTCTTGCGCGGGTAAGTAACTTTACAGCAACAGTTTATGATCTTACTCGCGGGAATTTACTACCCTTCAAGGGTATAGGCGCGTACTTCGGTAAGTTTTGAAAGCAGGCTGCTGAGCCGCACGAAGACGGTTGATGGCTGCATGAGAATTTGGTACTGTGGGGCTCAGAGTATCGAGGAAAACATAGAAAGGATGAAAGATGAAGAAAGCTGACCTGCGCTTTGTCTTGGTTGTCTGTACTTGCGTTCTTGGACTGGTGCTGTTGCAGGCGCCAAAGACGGTCGGATCTCAATCGCCGGACGACGGAGGGACGAAGGCCGAGAAGTTCGTTGTTCGTGGCAAACCTCTGGGTTTCTGGGTATCGAGAGTGTCGGCCGAATTGAGTCCGGCCGATCAAAAAGCGACGGTCGATGCATTGGTCGCGGCTTTAAGCTCTGATGACACTTCGGTCCGCGTAATCGCGGCCGATGCGCTGGCCGTGTTGGGTCCTCGGGCCAAGGCTGCTGCAAGGCCGCTAATCGGACAGCTTAGCCACGAACAGCCCTGGGTCCGGGCTGCCGCAGCAGGGGCGCTGGCGGCCATGGGAAAGGAGGCCGTTCCCATCCTGATCGACACTTTCAAGAACGAGACCGGCGGGGTCCGCGTCCGGTCTGCGTTCGTGCTCGGAGGAATCGGGCCGGACGCGAAGGACGCCGTGCCTGTAATCGAGGCGGCGCTGGAACGCGAGAACGAAGTGACCCGGGACCGATTCCTCGGAATCCTGGGTCAGATTGCCCCGCAAAAGTACGCACCGGCCGCCGTCGTACCGCAGACCCAATTCGATGCTGCGCAGGCGAGCCAACCGGACGATCTGACTTACGGTGCGCTCGCTGGCGGTGACTGGCCGGGATTTCGCGGGCCGGCGCGAGACTCGGTGTCTCGCGAACGAGGGCTGCTGCAAACATGGCCTGAACAAGGGCTGAGACTGCTCTGGAAACTCGACGGCCTCGGTCGCGGCCTCTCGACTGTCTCAATCGCCGACGGCCGGCTTTTCACGATGGGTGATCGACCGTCCGAAGGTGACTCGGAAGTACAGTTCGTGTTGGCCTACAATCTCCAGAGCCGCCGGTTACTCTGGGCCACGCCGATCGGGCCGCCTCACCGTGGGAACGGCCCGCGCTGCACGCCCACGATCAGCGGCGGGCTCATCTACGCCTTGGGAACTGACGGGGACCTGGTCTGTCTCGACGCCGCCAGTGGGGCCGTTCGCTGGCGCAGGAATCTTGTGAATGATTTTGGCGGCAAGATGATGTCGGGCTGGAAGTACAGCGAATCGCCGCTGGTCGACGGCAACAAGGTTATCTGCACACCGGGCGGCGAAGAGGCGATGATGGTCGCGCTGGACAAACTGACCGGCCAGACAATCTGGACCAGCACAGTGCCGAATCTGGGCGAAGAGGGCGCCGACGGCGCAGCTTACTCGTCAGCGGTGGTTGCGCAGATCGATGGTGTCCGCCAATACGTCCAGCTTGTCGGTCGCGGCCTGATCGGAGTCGACGCGCAAAGAGGCCGCTTCCTGTGGGGCTACAACCGAATCGCCAACAACATAGCAAACATCCCCACGCCGGTCATTCGCGGCAGTTACGTGTTCGCGAGCACGGCATACAGCACGGGGGCCGCGCTGCTGAAGATCATTCGGCAAGCCGACAGCTTCGGAGCGAAAGAAGTGTACTTCATCGCACCGACAGACTTCCAGAACCACCACGGAGGCTTCGTGCGGGTGGGCGACTACATCTACGGCGGCCACGGTCCGAGCCGGGGCGATCCGGCGTGCATCGAATTCGGCACGGGTAAAGTCGTCTGGAAACAGCGTGCTCCGGCATCCGGCTCGGCGGGCGTATTGTACGCCGACGGCCATCTTGTGTTCCGATACGACCGCGGTGACGTGGTCCTGGTCGAGGCCACCCCGGAGGCATTTCGTATTAAGGGCCGCTTCAAAGCGCTGTCCGGCGACGGGCCGGCCTGGCCTCACCCGGTAATCCATAACGGCCGGCTGTATCTTCGCCACGGAGATATCCTCACCTGCTATGACGTCCGGGCGTACTAGTCTGTTACAAATGAAATTGTGCGCAAAATGGTCACAAAACTTTTGTATAGGCATAAGAACCTCCTCTCTGCCAAACTGGGTTGAAGGGGCCGGTAAAACAAAGCCAATCAAAACCAATTCGTTCGCGCCTGGCAGAAAATAAATCGGAAAAAGCGAATTTTTTATTTGACTGCTATACATTGCAGTGCTATGTATAGAGATTATAGGTATGTGTTAGGAGATATTTCAGATGGCGATATACAAGGATTTGGTGGCTGCCTCGGCTACGCCGTTGATTCTCTCGATCCTGGCCGAGGGCGAGAGTTACGGGTACGCGATAATCAAGCGGGTACGCGAGCTGTCTTCGGGGCAGATGCAGTGGACGGACGGTATGCTCTATCCCGTGCTGCACCGGCTGGAGAAACAGGATCTGATAGAGTCGACCTGGCGCAAGTCGGAAACCGGGCGCCGGCGCAAATACTACGAAATCAAGGAAGAAGGAACCAAAGCGCTGAAGGAACAACGGAACCAGTGGACAGTCGTGTATTCGACGTTAAGAAAGTTATGGGAGAATGAACCATGTTTGACCTGAATGAAGAAATCCTGAAGTGGCGCAACAGTCTGGCCCAATCCGAGCCATTGGGCGGGTCGGATGTCGATGAGCTGGAAAGCCATTTGCGCGAGCAGATTGAGTGCCTGGCGTCTCTCAATTTGTCCGAGGAGGAGTCTCTCTGGATAGCTCGCCGGCGGCTCGGCAGTGCGGGCGACCTTGCAGGCGAGTTCGCCAAGATCAACAAATCGGCCATCCTGAAGAGTCGACTGTTCTGGATGACTGCGGGCGCTCTCGCATACATTCTGTCAATCCAGTCCGGAGCCGTCGGCGCCAGGCTCGGTGTCCTGCTTGCCGCGTTCGGCGGCCTGAGAGGCCCCGGGCTGGGGATCGTCCACGTCACGTCACAGATAACGGTTCTGGTGGCAGCACTGTATCTTTGCTACCGCGTCTGCAGGAAGATCTGTGATAGCCCCGGATTCAGTCGATGGGCTGACAGCATGACAGAGAGAATAGTCCTTTTCGCAGGCCTGGCTGTATTCGTTGTCATGCTTGCTACAGTTCGGGGCAGTGCTGTGGGAGTGCCGGGGTTCATAGGTGTCGAGGATTGCGCGCGGGTGGTTATCGTCCGGGCGTACACGCAATTGGCACTGAGTCTGCTGCTGCCTGTGGTCATGGTGGTAATGATGATTTTGCTGTGCAGGTCCAACTCGAATAAGATAGAAGCATAATCCTTGAGCCGCGGATCAGAGAAGAAGCTATCTCGGTCTTCTGCTCATAAGCAGGGTAATCTTGTCGTAGATGTCTTTCGGCAGGGCTTTTGACAATGTCCTGCGGATTTCGTGCATGGCAGTCCGCTGGGTTGTGTGCGTGATGACGATGCTTTGGTTGTTGAGATTGCCCAGCAGCTTTGCAAGTTCGTCGACGTGCATGTGTCTGCCAGCTTTGGCTCTGGAAGTGTGCTCGCCTTCGTAGAATGTGCACTCGGCGATGAGGATCTTGCTGTCGGCGATGTACTGCAATTGCGAGAAATCGACGTACTGCGTATCACCGAGATACGTGACAATAGGGAACTCGAGCGGATAGTCGATCTGGACGCCCTGTTTTTTGAGTTCGACAATTTGCGGGCCCGTCAGGTGTGAGTATTCGCCCTTGAGCTTCTTGCGCTTCTCGATAACGGTAAAGCCGACCGAGCCCCTGGTGTGCTTGGTTGGGAATACCCTGGCGAAAAGATTTGGCTTTATCTGATACTCGTCACCGGGTTTGACGCCGACGAACTTGACCGGGATCTTGCTGCCATCGAGCTTGGACCAGGCATCGATAATGTCGCGCATCGGTCCGAGAAGATTCTGTGGGGCCAATATGGTCCCAGCGGATATGCCGCAGAAATTCCGCTGTGAAAGGTAATAGGCGAGCCCCGCGGCGTGGTCCATGTGCCCATGGGTAAGCAGGACGTTGTTTATGGGGATAATCTGGTCCGGGGCCTTGCCGACGTCGAAGCAGACGTCCAACTGCGGTATCGCGACAACCGTTTCTTCGCCGGCGATCGAATAGCCGATGATCTCCAAATTGTCTATTTCTATGCGTGATAGGTTGTGACTTGCCATTTGTTATTGACTATTTTCTATTGACTATTGACTATTGACGGTATATTCACCAAAGCAAACCAGACAGTGAAGCAAATAGTAAATAGTCAATGGCAAATAGTCAATTGAATATGCCTGATAAACGAGTTCATAGAGGTCCGCATCCGGCGGATGAGAAGTTGTTTGCCCCCGAGGCAATTGGAGATCTGCGACTGGCGGTTGCTGATTTCTCGTTGCTGCTGACCAAAGGCTACGCGCAAAAGAGTTCCCTGAAGCTGGTCGGCGACAGGTTCTCGCTAACGGAAAGACAGAGATTGGCCGTGATGCGCAGCGCCTGCTCGGATCAGAAGCTCGCCTGTCGAAGGCAGCGCCGTGTCATGACAGAGAATCTTGCGGGTCAATCGGTTGCCGTCGATGGCTACAACGTGTTGATAACTATCGAGGCGGCGATGAGTGGCGGCTATGTCTTCAAGGGCAGGGACGGTTGCTGCCGGGATCTGGCGAGCATCCACGGCACATATCGGAAAGTCACCGAGACGATACCGGCCGTGCAGCTCATAGGCGAGTTCCTGCAAAAGATTGATGCAGGCAAGACGCTCTGGTTGCTGGATAGCCCCGTTTCCAACAGCGGTCGATTGAAAACGCTGATCGGCGAACTGGCTGAGAAGAACGGCTGGAATTGGGAGATTGAACTTGTGCTCAGTCCAGATGCGGAGTTAAAAAAGACCGATCTATTTGTGGCAAGCAGTGACAGTGTGGTGCTTGATAAGTGCAAGAGTTGGGTGAATCTGGCGACGGAGATTATAGAGAGGAAACTGCCCTCGGCGAGAGTGATAGACTTGGCCGAAGCCGGCGGTTAAGAGTTTTTGTCAATCAGCGTCGCAATTGTCTCAAGATCGATCTGCTCAAGGGAGTCGCAGATTAGATCGGCCTGTTGCAGCTTGGCGGCGTCCGCTGAATTTGTGACCGCGATGCACCTGGCTCCGGCGGCCTTGGCCGCCTGGATGCCGTTGGGAGCGTCTTCAATCACGACGCAGTTTGCCGGGTCGATGCCTATTCCCGCGGCCGCGAGAAGGAAAAGCTCGGGGTCGGGCTTCTTGTTCTTAACATCGTTGCCGTTAATATAGACCATTTGCTGGTATGGCACTTTGGCGGCGTTCAAAACAGCGCTGGATTTCTCAAGCGTGCCGGAGGTTGCGATGGCAACTCGAAAATCTTCTCTCTGCACGGCTCTTTCCATCAGTTCCAATACACCGGGCAACGGCGGCAGCGGCTCTTCGCTTAGAATATCGAGGAAACACTCCTGGCGCAGTTGCGTTGCCTCTTCGACCTGTTCATCGGTCAACTCCATACCATGCACTCTTGCGGCGGCCTTGACGTACTCCTGCGCCCCACGGCCGAGCCCAGCCTCGAAATCCTCGCGCACAACGCCCTCAACGCCGAATAGATCCGCAAAGACCTTGATAGAGACCCTGGCGTTAACCGCTTCAGTATCGGCGATTACACCGTCAACATCGAAAATCAAACCATACAATTTGCTCATAGCGTTTAGCGTATAGCACATAGCGTTCAGTTTTTCAACTATCGATCCGGACACCAGTTCAATCTTTCGTTGTTTTTTGATTTTTTCGCCACGTTTCTCGCCGGTCGCGCATTTATAATGGTGTTGATTGTTGTTGGCAGTCGAGAAACTCCGGAGTTTAACGAGCGGGGACAACGACAGTAGGGCGGCAAAC
>CAZLTY010000171.1:0-10191 GCA_964562575.1 uncultured Pirellulales bacterium | reverse complement strand
GGGCGGCCGGCCGTTTCAATTCCGAAGAGCTTAACGGGCGTCAGGACATAACGGACAAGGTGATCATCACGATAGATCCGCCCGATGCGAAGGATTTTGACGATGCGATAAGTGTCGAAAAAGATGCCGACGGCAACTGGATCCTGGGCGTCCACATCGCCGATGTCAGCAGTTTTGTTACGCCTGATTCGCCGCTTGACGTTGAAGCCCGGAACCGAGGGAACAGTGCCTATCTGCCGGCCAAGACCATTCCAATGCTGCCGGAGATTCTCAGCAACGGGATTTGCAGTCTTCAGCCGAACCAGAAGCGTTATGCCAAGAGTGCTTATCTGACCTATGACGGCAAGGCCAAAATCGTGTCCCGCCGTTTTGCCAACAGTCTCATTAACTCGGCGCAGCGTCTGACGTACGTGCAGGCCGACAGAATCTTGAAGGGCCACACGAAAGGCGCGGCGCCCAAAGTGATTGAACTGCTCAAGAACATGAAGACTCTAAGCGGGGCGATCGAAAAACGAAGGCGAAAGAATGGTATGCTGCATCTGGACCTTCCGGAAACCAAGTTGGTGATGGACAAGTCCGGCCGGGTGGTTGACGTTCATCCCGCCGAGGACAGCTATCCGCATACGATGATCGAGATGTTCATGGTCGAGGCCAACGACGCGGTAGCTGCGCTGCTCGACAGACTCAACGTTCCTTTCATGCGGCGGATTCATCCGGAGCCCGATGCTATGAGCATGGCAAATCTGAGCAAGCTCGTCAGGGCATTCGGTTTCAGTTTGCCGCGGCGTCCCGACCGTAAGGTTGTCCAGGACTTGCTGGCCGCCGTCAAAGGTGCCGATTGCTCTTTTGCCGTGAACCTGGCGGTCCTGCGCAGCTTCGAAAAGGCGCAGTACGCGCCTCTGCACGTCGGGCATTTTGCTCTGGCTTCGACACATTACTGTCACTTCACCAGCCCGATCCGCCGATATGCCGACTTGATGGTGCATCGCGCCCTGGAACGCTACTTGAGGAATGAGCCGGCCCTCAAAGAGCAGGAGCAGAATCTGGCTGAGGTTGGCAAACACATCACGTTCACCGAACAGCGAGCAGAGGACGCCGAGAGAGAGTTGACAAAGGTGTTGACTCTGCAAATGCTGGCCAAGAAGACCGGCGAGGAACTTGACTGTGTCATTACCGGCCTGGCAAGCTTCGGCGTATTTGCGCAGTCGAAGAGGTACGGTGTAGAAGGCCTCATCCGTATGGAAGATTTGGGCTCTGATCGCTGGCAATATGACTCGAAGGCCCAGTGCATTGTTGGGGCCCGTTCAGGACAGAGCATCCGTTTGGGCCAGGCGGTCAAGGTGCGAATAATATCTGTGAACGTTCCCGCCCGCCAGTTGGATATAGCCCCCACTGAGCCGTTGGTCGATGCTTCTCGACCGAAGAAGGAAAGCAAGACGCGGAAAAAGAAAAGCAAAAGAGCAAAAAAGAGCACCAGGAGCAAGCGGAAAAAGTAAAGTTGACCTGTGTTCCAGACTAGGCTCTGTCTGAAAACTCCGTCGTCGGGTGCGAGAGCGAGCGTTTTTTCGCCTGACAAAGACGGCGAAGTCCGCCGAAGGCGGATTGGCTGTATCGTCGATGGAGCCGGATGCAGTCAGGCGGAAGATAAGCCGCTCGAAGCCAGATCGAGTTTTCAGACAGAGCCTAACACAATTTGCCCCGTCGATCTCTTGACATTTCGCGGTAATCCTGCAATACTGACCCCTTTCAGTCGATTAGTGATGATTGTCCCTGCTTTCGCAGGGATGACAATATTACTGATTATTATTATTTTTTTCGGAGCGGCAAATGAGAGCATCTGAGATGCGAAAAGGTCAGACCGTCAAGATTGACGGTAAATTGTATGCTATTGTGGATTATCAGCACGTAAAGTTGGGCAAGGGCGGCGCAGTCTACCAGACAAAATTGAAGAGCCTGACCGACGGTTCAATTCAGAATATCCGCTTGCGCGCAGAGGAAATTGTCGAGGAGGCGTATCTGGACAAGAGAAGTTACGAGTACCTGTATTCGTCTGGGAGCGAACACGTTCTGATGGATACGACGACCTACGACCAGATCACGCTCAACGACGATGCCTTTGGCGACGGGCCGAAATACCTGAAGCCTAACAGCCAACTGCAGGTCAGCATGTACGAGGGCAAGCCCGTGATAGTCACTCTGCCTAATACGGTGGATCTGGAGGTGGCCGATACGCCGCCTGAGATCAAAGGCGCCACGGCGACGAATCAGAACAAACCGGCGACGATGGAAACCGGACTTGTCGTTCAGGTGCCGCCTTTTGTCAAGATCGGCGAACTCATACGCGTGGATACGCGTACGGGCGAATATCTGACGCGAGTAAAGGAATAGTGCGTTTGATGTCATTGTCACGGCTGTGGATCGGCGATTTATCACGGATGACAGGAAAACCCGATGGCATTTGAGAAAGTAAGCAAGGCGCTTGTAAAAATCTTCGGCTCTCGCAACGAGCGGTTGGTCAAGGTCTATTCGGCAGTCGCCGAGCAAGCCGGCGAGTTCGAAGAGCAAACGAGAAAGCTCGACGACGAGGCTCTCAGAGCAAAGACCGCCCAGTTCAAAGCTGCAATAAAGGCCGGTACACGCCCTGAGGACATTTTGCCCGAAGCATTTGCGGTCGTTCGAGAGGCGGCAAGACGAAATGTCCAGATGCGGCACTTCGATGTACAGCTTATAGGTGGCAATGTCCTCTACGAAGGTAAGATCGCCGAGATGGCCACCGGCGAGGGCAAGACCCTGGTGGCGACATTGGCGGCATACCTTGTCCATCTGACCGGACGAAGAATCCACGTGGTGACGGTCAACGATTACTTAGCCAAACGAGACGCCGAATGGATGGCGCCGGTCTATGAGTCTCTGGGGCTGACGGTCGGAGCGATTCAGGCGGACATGGACAGCGCCGGCGACGAAAGAAAAGCTCAGTACGGCCGCGATATTACCTACGGCACAAACAATGAGTTCGGGTTCGATTTTCTTCGCGACAATATGAAAACGTCGCTCGAGCAGATGGTGCAGGGCCCGCTGGAATATGCCGTGATCGACGAAGTCGACTCGATTCTGATTGACGAAGCCAGGACGCCTTTGATCATATCGGGTCCGGCTTTCGATGATGTCACCAGATACGGCAAGGCCGACCAGGTGGCGAAGAAGCTGATCGGCCTTCAAAGTAGCTATGATCGCTCGAAAAAGCAAATTGATTCGGCCGAGCGAACTATTGCCAATGCTCAGGGCGAATTGTCCGACGCGAAGAAGGGCAAAGACAGCAAGCGGATCGAGAAGGCTCAGAAGGCCATTGAGAAGAGCCAGGCCGAGCACGAAGCGGCGACCGCTGCGCTGTCGCAGGCCACACAGTATTACGAAGTCGAACACGATAGAAAAGCGGTGCATCTGACGCACGAAGGCGTAGGTGCTGCCCAGGATATAGCCGGCGTGGGTTCATTCTTCACCGGCTCGAACATGGAATGGCCCCATCTTCTGGAGCAGAGTCTGCGGGCCCGCGTCACGTTTGAGCGGGAGAAGGACTATGTTGTCATGGACGGCAAGGTCATCATCGTCGATGAGTTCACGGGTAGATTGATGCACGGCCGGCAATGGTCCGACGGGCTCCATCAGGCGGTCGAGGCAAAAGAAGGCGTCAAGGTAAAGGAAGAAAGCCAGACGCTGGCAACTGTCACGCTGCAGAACTTTTTCAAACTCTACGACCAGATAGCGGGAATGACCGGTACAGCGGTAACCGAAGCCGAAGAGTTTATGAACATCTATAAGCTGGAAGTTATCGCAATGCCGACCAACGAGCCCTGTATCAGGGACGACCGGGAAGACGCAATCTACAAATCGCTTGGCGAAAAGTTCGATGCGATAGTGGAAGAGATCAGCGAAGTGAGCACCGCCGGCAGGCCGTTGCTCATCGGTACGATCAGCATAGAAAAGAGCGAGGCCCTTTCAGCGGCCCTGCATAAGAGATACGGTCTCGACCATGAGGTTCTCAACGCCAAGCAGCACGCGAGGGAGGCAGACATCGTTGTCAAGGCCGGTCATCAGCACAAGGCCCGGGATGGTTCGATGCGCGGCAATGTCACCATCGCGACCAACATGGCCGGCCGGGGCACCGACATCAAGCTCGGCGACGGCGTCGCGAAAGCCGGCGGCTTACATATACTCGGCACCGAGCGGCACGAGGCCAGAAGAATTGACAATCAGCTCCGAGGCCGATCCGGCCGGCAAGGCGATCATGGCTCCAGCCAGTTCTTCCTGAGCTTCGACGACGATTTGATGCGAATCTTCGCACCGGAATGGACCGTCAAGGCGCTTTCCTGGATCGGCTGGGAAGAGGGCCAGCCGATCTATCACAAGAGAATAAGCAAAGGCATAGAAAAGGCGCAGAAGAAGGTTGAGGAGCGAAACTTCGATGTGCGCAAAAGCCTGCTTGAATATGACGAGGTGATGGATTATCAGCGAAAGATCTTCTATTCGCGCCGGCGCCAGATTCTGGCCGGGCTCAAGATCAAGAACGTCATCGACGAGATTATCGAGGGGGCTTTCGCTAAGAATTGCGAGACGATACTCGTCAAGGTGTATCCGGCCAAGTGTGTCATCGAATGGGCGAGAACCAATTTTGGAGCCGATCTTAAGCCGTCGGACATCGCCGACGCGAAGGTTCAGGATATCGAAGAAATCATCAAACATCAGGCAAAGGGTGACGCCGAGAACAACATATCGCTTTCATTGGGGGAATATTTCGAGGACTACAGCGACCCGAAGACGTGGGATATCGCGGGTCTGTGTAAATGGGCCATGAGTTCTTTTCGAGTCAGTTTGAGCCCGAGCAAGGTCAAGCATCAGTCACCCGATGAGATCCAGGAGCAGTTGACTTTAGCCGCCGCCGCGCAAATCGACAAGAAAGACTGTTCGCAGTTGGTTGAGTTTCTCAAAGCCGATTTTGCCGTTCGGACTTTTGTCGACTGGGCGCGCGCGAAATTCGACATAAGACTTGACGTCAGCGAGTTGAAGGACCTCAAAGCATCTCAAATTCGTCAGCAGCTTTGTGAACAGACGGCGGCGAAGTACAGACAGAGGGAAATTGAATATCCCGTCGAGTTTGCGATGAACATGGTCTACGGCCCGCAGGGGGCCAATGTCTATGCCTTCGAGACACTTGTCGAATGGGCCAACAGGAAATACAACGCCGGCCTGTCGGTGGAAAAAGTACAGGATGCAAAGCCTCGTGCACTTCACAACGAATTGCTTGAACTGAGCCGAAGCTTCAATGACGGCGAACTGGAACGAGAGCTTTCCGACAAAATTGCCCGCTCAAACACGGCCGAGCTTCTGAACTGGGCCAACGAGAGATTCGGTGCCTCTTTGGCTCAAGAGGATCTGTCCGGCGAAGGCCCCCAGGTCAAAGAGAAATTATCAGAAGTGGCGACCGAGTTCCTGCGATCCGAGCTTACCGACCTTGAAAAGTACGTTCTGCTCCAGGTGTACGACAGCACGTGGAAAGACCATCTTTATTCGATGGATCACCTCAAGAGCAGCATCTGGATGCGGTCCCTGGCAGAGAAAGACCCCAAGATCGAGTACAAACGCGAAGGTTCACGAATGTTCGAGGAAATGCTCGACACCATCGAGGATCGCGTGACAGACATCATTTTCAAGATCCGTCTCGAAGCCGGCGCCCGGACCAGAAACGTCTGGAACGTGAGCCAGACCTCGCACGATGAGGTCGGTCAATTCGCGATGGCCGAGCAGCAGCGGGCCGCCGCCCAGGCGCCGCAGGGCGAGGTGAAGGTAAAGCAGATCAAGCTCGAAACGCCCAAGGTCGGACGCAATGAGCCATGCCCCTGCGGCAGCGGCAAAAAATACAAGAAATGCTGCGGCAAGGAAGCTTAGACGTATGTTAGTGGATGAGGAGTATTAACAAAAACAAGTGAAAGGAGAAGAGCTATGAACAGGTCTAAGAGTGTGCGACGGTGGGGTATGTCTTATCCTGGTATCTGGATTGGTGTGGTCTGCCTGGCGGTGTCATTGTCACTTACAGCAAGTGGCGCTGAGGATTGGCGCCATTATCTCGGCCCCGACTTTGACCTCAAGCCCGGTGTCAAGGAATTCACGGCAAAATCCGCGACTAAGGTATGGGACGCAAAGGTCGGCACGGGCATGTGCTCGGTCACCATCGCCGACGGCCTACTCTACACGATGGGCAACGATGGCAAGAAAGAGGACAAAGACAAGAGCAAGGCGAAGGATTCGGTCTACTGCCTGGACGCCAGGACAGGGCAAGAGAAGTGGACGTTCGACTATCAGTGCGTTCTCAAGCCGAACCTCCATCCAGGTGGCCCCAGTTCCACTCCGACCATCCACCAGGGCAAGGTCTATACGATAAGTAAGGAGGGGCACATCTTCTGTCTCGATGCAAAGACAGGCGAGCAAGTTTGGCAGGCCTCGGCCCAGCAGTATCAAGTGAGAAAAGCCTGGTGGGGCTTCGCAGCTTCACCTACAGTCATCGGGGATGTTGTCGTTTACAACGTAGGGGACAAAGGGTTGGCCCTGAACAAGAATACGGGCGACGTTCTCTGGAAGAGCGAAGGTAACGTGGTCGGCTACGCCACCCCGAAGCCTCTACCGGCGGCTATGTTCAATCGTCCTGCCGTCGCCGTGTTTACGAACCGAAAATTCCTTGTCCTGGATCCGAAGACGGGCAGGCCGGTGGCTACGTATGAGAAGACGTGGCAGGAGAAATCGAATTGCAACGGTACAACTCCCTACATCTACAAGGGTCAGATCTATCTCGTTCACAGCGCGCACGGCTTAAGCCGCCTGTCGCTGAATGGCGATAGGTTCACAGAGGATTGGCTGTCGACCGAGGCCAAATATCCAAACGAGTGGTTCGCCTTCAACACGCACGTGATCCACGACGGCAACATCTATTTCCTTACCAAGGATCGCAAACCGGGCGGGACGGGATTGGCCTGTGTCGACGCCGAGACGGGTAAACGCAAATCATTCGATGACCAACATGCTTTCGGGAATCTGCTCGGCGTAGGCGACAAGATGATCATGCTCAGCGAGGCCGGCGAGCTGATCTGGGGCGATCTGGGCGAAGCGTCCTTCAAAGAGACCCACCGGCAGAAGATCCTGGAGGGCCTCTGCTGGTCGAAGCCCATTCTTCTCGGAGATTTGCTCTACGCTCGCGACGCCGAGGGGACCGTAGTCTGCCTCGAACTCAAGTAGACCGGCTTCTCGCAGGTCGTCCGATATCATAGTGCATAGAGGTCTCGGCACCGAACTTCTCGGTTGTGGTCCGATGTAGTGCCGGCGGTCGCAGTTGCGCCCTTGCCAGACAGTGCCTCCCGGAAATGCCCGGTTGTAAGAATGGTGCGTGGACCTGGGCGAAAAGTTCAGAGATTTCGGCCGCAGAGCCGATGATAAAGTAATGGGGACCGATTTTTGCGAAACGACTGATGTTGGCTGACAAGAGAAACGTATGGTGCTCACGATTAAGAATTCGCGTTTTTACGCGGGCAAGTAGCTTTACAATAACAGTTTATAATCCCACTCGCGGGAATTTACTACCCTGAAGGGTATAGATGGCAGAGAGGCGAAGAAAGGTGAGGCTCTTGCCTCTGGTTATCATAGCCGCGGCGCTTGTTGGGGCGGCCTATCTGGGCCGGGCGCCCTACAAGGCGGTTGCGACAATACACGAACTCTTGGCCGAGAACAAGAATCTCAAGCAGGCGATCACCAACCTGACGAGTGAGGACCAGATAGGCTACGCTAAAGTGATCGATCAGGGATTCAGAGACGGCGAGCTTTTTACGACCATAAAATTCGTCGAGACGGCCCGAGGCGACAAGCTGACGAACATCTTGGAGAAGCAGTACACAATCGCCGGCGATGTCGTCCACTTTGACGCCTTGATTGTGAAGTTCGGCAGCAAGATGGTCACCGACGGCCGGGCAAAGGCACTGTACCTGTGGAGAAGGGTCTACGGCGAGAAGATGTCGCCCGCTGAAGGCTTTGCCATTGAGCAGCCGGGAGCAGAACCGAGAAGATACAAAGATCTGCTCCAATTGCTGCCGATAGACAAGAGGCATATGTTCTGGTCGAACATCTGGGACCTGGCAAACGATACTGAGAAGCTGACCGCATACGACATCGAGGCGATCTATGGCAACGCCGTGTACGGCAAGCTGAGAAAAGGGCTCATATACGTCTTCAAGATCAATAGTACCGGCCAGGTCTATCCTGAAGTCGTTCCCGACATATAGCAGCCAACTTTTGTTCTCTGCGATGCCTGTCGCTCGAGTCTGACCTGCGATTTCACGCATTTCACATCTCCCCTTGATCTGACTACAACTGGTTTCAAAACCTGTTTTGAAGCGAGATCGAGCGAAAAGCTTGTGGTCAAGGCCCGAGGTGAAAAGGGCTCGGAGGCGTACTGGAGTACGTCGAGAACCCTTTTTACCGAGAACGCAGATCCACGAGCTCTGCAGCCGATCGCAGCCGAAAGAGGTTTTGAAACCAGTTGTAAGGCCTACGGTTCTTGGTTGACGCTGGCCGGGGCGCTGGCTATCATAGGAGCCAATGGACTGATTTGTACTGTAAGGGATCTTGGAGAATGAACGAAAGTTCCGGTTTCGACATCGTCGTGGTGGGCGGTGGCATTGTAGGTCTGGCGTCCGCCTATAAAATCACGCTGGCCCATCCCGATATCAGCATCGCCGTACTGGAAAAGGAGGACCGCGTAGCTGCACATCAGACCGGCCGAAACTCCGGCGTCATCCACTCGGGATTGTACTACCAGCCGGGCTCGAACAAGGCCAAGACCTGCGCCAAAGGGCGCAAGGAACTGCTGAGTTTTGCCAAGAGATACAGGGTCCCTTACGACATCTGCGGAAAGATAGTTGTCGCCACGCAGGAAAAGGAAAGGTCGAACCTTGAAAAGATACTCCAGAACGGCGTTGAGAACGAAATAGAGGGGCTCGAAGAAATCGACTCCCACCGGATCAAGGAGATTGAACCGGCCTGCGAGGGTATTGCCGGGATATGGGTCCCGAGCACTGGGATAATTGATTTTGCCAAAGTCGCAGAGAAATTGGCGGATCTAGTAGAGAGGAAGGGCAAGGGTAACAAAGTCCTGACTTCGCACAAAGTGACGGGTTTTGACAGGCACGATTTTTATACGGAAGTCCGAACAGACCAGGGTACTATCGCCGCCAAGTACATCATCAACTGTGCCGGCCTTCAATGTGATAGACTCGCAAGAATGGACAATGTCGAGCCTGATATGAAAATAGTCCCTTTCCGCGGAGACTACTATGAACTCACAGAAGAGGCGAAAGAGAAAGTCAAGGGTTTGATATATCCTGTGCCCGACCCGGCCCTGCCTTTTCTTGGGGTCCATTTTACCCGCATGATTGCCGGTGGGGTGGAATGTGGTCCGAACGCCGTCTTTTCATTCAAGAGAGAAGGTTATGGCAAGACCGATTTTAGCCTGAGCGATACTCTGGATGCCCTGTCTTATCCGGGGCTCTGGAGAATGTTCCTGAAATACTGGAAATCCGGGTTGGGCGAATATGCCAGGGCGTTCTCAAGAAAGCTGTTTCTTCGGCAATTGCAGAGATTGGTTCCTTCTCTGACCGACAGCGACATTAAGCCCTGCCGGGCCGGGGTGAGGGCCCAGGCACTCGAGCGCAACGGCAAGCTGATCGATGATTTTAGAATAGAAAGACAAGCGAACTCAATTCACGTCTTGAATGCCCCGTCGCCGGCGGCCACGGCATCACTTGCCATAGGCGATTATGTAAACGAAATGGCCACGAAATATTTCAGGCTCGAAGATTAGAGTTTGACCCGCGGTCCTGTTGATTGCTTAAAGGAAGGAACATGGTAAATCTGAAGGACAAAGACTACGTAGCTATAGTGCAGTGCCACATCGTAAAAGAACGTTGCTCCGGCTACAATTGCGAAAAGGCATTCAATGAGCGCACAGGCGGTTTCTCTGCTTACCCCAGAGACAAGGCGTATCGCACGCTCAATCTCACGTGCGGTGGCTGCTGCGGCAGGGCGGTGCAGCGAAAACTCAGCAACCTGACCCGACGGATAAAGAAGGCCGAGGGAATCGCCAAAGACCGCATA
>CAZLTY010000170.1:0-10228 GCA_964562575.1 uncultured Pirellulales bacterium | reverse complement strand
CCCCCCCCCCCCCCCCCCCCCCCCCCCCCCCCCCCCCCCCCCCCCCCCGCCCAAAGATGGTACCTGCCAAGAAGTCATTTCACTTGAAGCGCCGAGGCGCGGTGCTCATTCTGTCTATGATATTCGTGGTCATATTCTCGGCCCTGGCCATCTCAATGGCCACGCTCTCGGCTACAAATACACAACTCGCCTCGAACCAGCACAAGGTCAGTTCCGCACTGTCAGCCGCCCAGTCCGGCCTGGAGTGCGGAAGATATATCATGACCATAGCCAACACATCACTGCCGAGCACCGCGTATAACATGGTCACTACCGCCCAGGCCGACCAGGTATGGAGCATATTATGCGCGCAGGTGCAGGCCCAGCCCTGGGTGGCCAACCAGGCACAACAGGAAGCGACCACGATCACCGCGCCTGCCAGGACCTTTGGGGCCGCAAACACTTCTTTTCAGGTGAAGTTCTATCGGGTAGGCACTCACACCGTCAGGCTCGAGGGAATTGGAAATAACGGCCAAACTACGAGACGAGTCAGCGTAGATATGACCATCCAAAAGGACAGGGACGTATTGAATTATGCCGTCGCCAGCAAAGGACGAATGTGGCTGACCGGAGAATCGACTATTCACGGGGACGTCTACAGCGACTGGGATCGCCCGGAGATAGCGCCCTTCAACATGACCAGCGACTCGGAGGTACTTGGCACAATTAACACTGTCCTCACCCTCGGGCAGATCGATCAGGAGAGTTACCAGTTGGAGACGCTCGACTCAAACGGCAATCCTATCGACTCAAACGGCACGCCTTTGGGCGTCAATTTCGAAGACCGCTACTACGACTCCTCGGATGAAATCCAGGCCTACCACGAGGGCATCAACTACGGACAACAGAACAGCAACATGCCCGGCATGGACATCGGCGACTACGTTACCGACGGGTATGATTTTGGCCTCACAGATATTCCGTCGTGTCCGAGCAGCTCCCAAGAGGTTGAGTACTTCCCACATGCAAGCGGCGACTACAACTACCCAAGAGATGGAACACCGAGCAGCACCTGGAACAGGGAATTGAATCGTCACGTCTACGAGAACCAGACCTTCACCAATTCCAAGTTGCCCAGCAACCGCAACGCGCTGTTTAGAAACTGCACGTTCGAGGATGTTCTCTACATAGACTGTTCCAAAAGCACCAGCTCGTACTATAACAATGTCCGCTTCGAGGACTGCACCTTTAACGGAACCATCGTTACCGACACGCCTGATGAACTCCAATGGAGGCACAATGCCCTCTATTTTACGGGGCAGGCCACTTTCGAGAACACGTCCGCTATACAGGAAGCCACCATTCTCGCGCCGCATTTCAACGTGAACCTGGGCAACACAAACCCGCAGCAAAGCGAGAACAATGTGCTCACGGGCGCGGTCATAGGCGGCATCGTAGACGTGCGCGGCAATGCACAGATTTACGGGACGGTTATTTCGATGTGCGACACGACCCAGTGGTCCTCGGGATACGTGACAAACATCGGCGCCACCCTTGATGACGGAGGCTCCGAGACAACCGAACTCGGCGACGTCGGCGTCATAGACATTACTCCGGACGCCGACCAAATGCTGCCGAATGGCATTATAAGCCCTATCATCATTAAGCCGCTGCAGAGCACTTATTCCGAGAGCACATAGCCCGAACCGATCAGGGAGAGCAAACTTGCACACAGTCTTCAACAGTCCGAAAAGGAAAACAGAAGTGAAAGCTTCAGTCAAAAAGGTCGCAGTATTCATATTGCTCCTAACGATATTCTGCATAGTCACTCTAACCGCGAGATGGGTGGAGAGATCCGGCTATGACCATATCAGCCATCGAAGCGAGAAATCCGGTGAGTCCGTGTCCGACAGTACCTCGCATTGGAATCGAGTTGATAGTTTCAGCGCCGACTCAGACGCAGGGCAGATAGAGCCCGAGGTCGAAAACCAGTTTCTCGCTGCATGGATCAGCCGCTCAGACAACGACCATGAACAGGCCGAGCTACAAGCCCGATGGGGTGGTCGCAAATTGAATCGCGTCGGCAAGAATTCCGTGGAAAGCGCCGATTCTCAGGATAGTGAAGATCCTGACAACAGCAAAGACACTTACGGCACTACGGACGTAGAATAGACGATTCCTCAAATCTGCGAACATCGTCGGATTCACCGGTAACACCGATATCACTGGTATCATTCACACAAATCACACAATAACCAACAATGTCTCCGTCGAGAAGCGTCTACTGAGACTCCAGCGGTATCAGCACCATCTTCAGCGTGAGCATTCCACGTATCGCTTCCAGTGAAGGTCTCGTGCTCGATTCAGGTTCGACGCCACTGATGTGATACTCCAGCCCGGGCACAATGCCATCTATTTCAAGCAGGCCGCTTTCGTCGGTCCGGGCCGTTCGCCCTGCCTCCCATATCCGCTCGCCTTCAACCATCGGGTCGATTCTCAACTGCCTGTCACAAACGACATTGCCATCATCATCGCTGATAATAACTGCGGCACTTTGCGTGGCTTTGAGATTTATTGCTAAATAGCCTGACCAGTCCGGATCATCGGGAATCTCAAAAACGTCGGTCGCGGCGAAGGCATGGTCCGTTGTCGCAGCATAAGTAGGGAGCTTGTAACCGGGGGCAACTCCCTTGAGCTCGAATCGCCCATCACCATCGACCCAGGCGGATCTCACACGGTTGCTTGGAGTAGACGTTCCAACCTTTTGCCTCCAGGCATAGACAACCGTCTCACCTTCGCCCTGAGCCATGCCGTCCGGACCGAGCACAATCCCGGGCACACTTCTCAGGAGTCCTGCGATAGGAGGCGCCTTGAGAGTGACTGTCATTTTCTCCCCGGTTGCATTGAAATGCAGGCAAAATTCGGGCGTGCGGTAATTTCCCAGAAAATATACCCCGTCAGGCGGCACGCGAAACGAAAGCGATACCGGACCGGGCAACACGCGCACTGCAAAGATTCCATTAGGATCTGAGTAACCATCAATCTTACCGATCCTGTTCGATAGGCTTATGCCCGCCCCAGACATGGGCATGTTCGTACCTGACTCCAACACCAGACATTCAACCAATGTAGTTTCACTGGAGGCCTCGATAATAAAGTCGTCTATTGACTGCCCGGGCAAAAGGGTCACATCAGTCGGCTGAGCAGCACACTGGTCGTGTTTAAGTGTGATCGTGTAAGAACCGCCGGCGTCTTCAGAAGGTTTGCTCAGGAGGCCTCGGTTCCAGCCTTTCGCGGGAAGGTCCTCAAGATGAAAGTAGCCCTCATCATCGGTCACTGCCAGGAAGTGACGATACCACCGGGCGGGTTTGAAGCTAACTGTTGCCCCCGCAACCGGCATATTTCCTTCCGCGAGTACCCAACCCGAAATGCTAGCGCCCCGGCTAAGGGGGATGATTGCCTGAATGGGAGCAACAATGCCCTCCGCATAGCCTTTGAGGGTAGTGCAAAAACTGCACCAGGTGTCCGGCAGATTCGTCATTTCCACCTGTCCCTCGGCATCTGTTGTCCCGACCGCAAGCCCGACGTCCGTGGCCAGAGTCAAGTAATCACGGAAGACCGCCTTGGGACTCTCCCTGCCCCCGGCATTGCAGGGCCATACGCGCACGCCGGCCAAAGGATTCCCGCCATGATCGGTCACAGTTATCGTCCGCGATGTGGGTTTCGTCAGGACAATTCGATACGAAGCCTGCTCGGAGTCCTGTGTGATGTTGCGCCAGCCGAACGCGTAGTCAGGATGCGTTGCCATCAGGACATACGTGCCCATATACTTGTCCCGGTCGTACGAATGCTCCTTGACGAAGCTAAACTCAATCGCCTCCCTACAGACAAATGTCCCGTCAGCAGCCGATACGGTCTCTTCCAGGATGCGATTGCCAAGGCCCCACTTGCTGCGGTTGTAATATAATAGAACCCTTGCATCGCCGATCGCCCGACCCTGCTCATCGGCCACGATTCCTTTGCACGCGACCTCATCGGCGCCCATGAGGGGCGTCGTTTCAGCAACCGCCGTAGCCTCTTGATCGTCACCGGTTTCGCTGTTCTGCTGCTCTTGCAGTCTGGTCACGATCTCTGCAATGGCGGCGGCAAACGGATTTCTGGCGGCCTCGCCCTGCCATTCGGCAGCAAGCTGCGCCAAGACACCTATCAGGCGCGCATCACCCGTGGTCGCCAGAAAATTCGCAGCCGCAATCTTGCTTCGAGGTTGACCGTCATTGAGCATCTCCTTCAGGCCGGCAACATCCGCGGCTGCAATCATCCGCTGGATCTCTTGCAGTTCGGCTTCAGTGATTGCTTCGGTATCCGGCTCGTCCTGCTTTGGAGCCTCTGTCGCAACTATGCCGGATTCATCCGGTTGTTCGACGATCTCCGCGGACTTTTGGCCGGAACTTCGGAACATCACCGCGCCAACCAGGATCGCAGCGACAACCAGAACCGCAGCAGCAACTTGTGCAGCTCTACTGTTTAGTATCGCTGCCCCCATCGAAACAGTTTGGATCATCCCGCTCGACGGCCTGCGCCCGAGCTCGTCAATTGCAATGTTCCCCAGCCGGGCCACACTTGGCTGCATTGCTCGCGCAAACTCACAAAGTAGTCTGTCGTCGGCCTGCAGAGCCGCAAAATATTCGTTGCACGCCGGGCATTGGCTTCTGTGCTGCTCTAATTCGACGGCCTTCTCAGCCGACAAGCCGGTTCCTATGAGTTCCGGAATCTGCTGCCGTATTTTTTTGCAAATGTCATCCATTAGACATCTCCTTTGGCCTGCAAGAGCTTTCGCAACTGCTTTCTCGCTCGGCTTAGCCGAGCCAGCGCCGCGCCCTCACTGATCTCGAAAGCTTCGGCGAGGGCTTTAGCACTTTGCCCGTCAAAATAATAGAGCATCAAGGCAAGCCGATGTTCTTCCGACAGTTCCGCCAGGGCCCTCATAAGCTCAGAATACTCCTTTGGACTACTTTGGCTTTCAACGGCTCGCCCGGCAAGAGAACTTCGCCTGCGTTTTTGCCTGCGAACAAAGTCCAGGCACAGATTCTTCGCGATTCGGCTTATCCACGCCCCGAACTTCTCATTGCGCCGGATCTGTCCTATGTTGGCAAAACCCCTGAGCAACGTCTGCTGGGCGATATCTTCTGCATCGTGCGCGTTGCCGAGCATCCCGTAACAAATCGCAAAAATGCGCCCGGAGTACTCCTTGGCCAGAGACGCATATGCCGAAGCGTTTCCGTTTCGACAGGACGCGACAAGTTTGTTTTCCAAATCACCGTTCAATAGGGACACCCGATTTCGGCTTTCACAATAATGACGAACAAGAGGTCAAAACCTGACAATCATTTAGTTTACCATGAAACAATATCTTGTACGAAATACTCAATCCGCGAAAATGCGTGGTTTCGATTTGGTGTTTGTTCGTGTTCATTGGTGTTAATTCGTGGTTTCAGTCTCTTGGCTGTGCGAGCACTAACAGGACCGCAAGCCCCTTAAAAGTCTCAGGCCCATCTTTATCGATTCGAATGCGATTTCATCATCCTGAATCTCCGTAGGATCCGTCAAGACCAATTCGGCGACTTCAGTCTCGTCGAATTCCGTCGGGAAGGCATCTATTTTGGAGTAGAACAGTAGATCGCAACTATGGTAACACACGTCCTTAAACTCGTAAGTGTTCGGGTAAGACCCCAGGTATTGCAGCCGGTCAACATCTATCTTAAGCTCTTCTCTTATCTCTCGTTTTGCCGCCTCTTCCGCAGTTTCTTGCGGGTCCACAAATCCGCCCGGCAGATCCAGCAATCCCTTGCCCGGCTCGTTTCTTCTCTTGATCAAGACTATCTTTGTGCCGCACTCCAATATTGTACCGGCGGCCGCGGCGACGTTTTGAAAATAGGTAAATTCACAATCGGCGCAAGTGAACTCTTTTATCCGGTCAAAAACTATGTCTCTTGACCCACAAGAAGGGCAATAATTGAATGTTCTCGTCATTGTTCGGTCCGTCCAAGGATAATGTGGCATTTTCTCATTAACGGTTACTTTGATCTACGGCTGCTGCCACTTTTGTCACATCGAGCATTTCAGCGACATCGTGAACACGGACGACCGAGACTCCGGCGGCCGCACACAAAGCGACCGTTGAAGCCGTGCCGTGTATCCGCTCACATGGGTTCTCTCTGCCGGTTATTCTGCCGATAAAGCTCTTGCGGCTCGTGCCGACGAGCACGCGATAGCCGGTTGCGACGAACTTGTCGATATCTTTTAGAAGCAGCAGATTGTGCTCCAACGTCTTGCCGAAACCGATACCGGGATCGATAAAGATCATCTCGGCGCGCACACCCAGGTGCTCGGCTCGTTTGGCTCGCCCAAGCAGGAAATTCAAAACCTCGGCGACAACGTCGTCATATCTCGGTTCAACCTGCATCGTCGCCGGCGTCCCCCGCATATGCATCAGAACAACGGGCACCTGTCGCTCAGCCGCCAGTTCACCGATCCGCTCATCGCCTAGAGCCGTGATATCGTTTATCATCCCCGCCCCCGCATCGAGAGCCGCTTTGGCAACCTCAAACTCATATGTGTCAACACTGATCGGTACATCTGTCCTCGCCGACAGCGCCTCTACGACCGGAAGGACGCGCCCCATCTGCTCGGTGACTGATACAGAGACCGAGCTCGGTCGGGTGGATTCGCCGCCAACGTCGATTATCGCCGCGCCATCTTCGACCATTTTCAGACCGCGCTCGAGAGCCCTGTCGCCATCAAAGAATTCGCCACCGTCGCTGAACGAATCCGGAGTAACATTCAATATCCCCATCACAAGAGAGCCGGCCGAAAAATCCAGCTTTCCCGTAGGCCACTCGACAACATCAGTGATGCGATTTTCCACTTTTTCCTTTTTACTTTTCACTTTTTACTTTCTTCTTTCACCTCGAATCCGATCCCCGCCAGCTTGCCGGCCAAAGCACTATTGGCATCTTCAACCACCACTCTGGTATTCTGAAACTCCCTGCGGACGGGATAGTTTTTCCGCAGGCCGTCGAAATGCGTACATCTTTCTTGTCTCGGCATATCCAAAATGCGCCGCAGTCCTGCATCGTCCCGATCAATGTTATATACTTTCCGTACGGCGTCCGATATCGCCCCCTGTTCACTTCGGATGTTCTGACTGACTCGCAGTTTCGGCACTGCAGGTTCAGGCAAAAGATCCTCGATGCCGAATTTCTGCTCGAGTGAAAGATGTTTGCACGCTGCGTTGTAGATCATAATCATGCCTGCGATCTTGCCGTCCAGCGAATAGCCGGCAATGTGTGGCGTACCGATGTCGACCATCTCAAGCAGTTCGGCATCGATGAGCGGTTCGTTCTCCCAGACGTCAAGAACAACAACTCCGAGCCTCTCAGCTTGTATGGCCTTCTTCAAAGCTTCGCTGTCGACCACCCCACCCCGGGAGGCATTGACAAATACGCATCCCTTCTTAAGCGACCTGAAGAACGTCTTATCAGCCAGATGGTACGTTTTGTCCTGGCCCTCGAACGTCAAAGGCGTGTGACAGGTAATGAAGTCACAGGCGAAGAGTTCTTCGAGCGGCAGATACTTTGGATCGGCGGTTTGCCTTTGCAGGGGAGGGTCATTGAGACGAACCTCCATACCCAGAGCTGCGCACTTTGTCGCCACTTTGCCGCCGACGTTGCCTGCGCCGATGATGCCTATCGACTTGCCTTCCAGATCGAAATCATGCTTTTGCCCGATTTCAAGCAGCCCGGAAACCACGTATTCGGCGGCGGAGTTGGCATTGGAGCCGGGCGCTGATGCAAAACCGATGTTGCTACGCTGCAAGAAATCCGTATCGACGTGATCAACACCGATGGTGGCGGTAGCCACAAAACGGACCTTGCTGCCTGCAAGCAGATCTGCACCCACTGGCGTTATGCTGCGAACCAGCAGAACGTCCGCGTCGGCAACAATACCCGGCGTTATCTGACGGCCCTCCACAACGGCGACCTCACCGATCGAAGAAAAGCACTCGGCTACAAATGGAATATTCGCATCGGCGATAATTATCATAGAATTCTCCTGCCGCCACGTAGTTGGCCTCTAAAGTTCGAAGCCTGCGATGTCCGCCCCGCAATCGGGGCACTTCGAGTTCTCTACAGTGTTCGCAACAATCCTGTAGCCAACTCGCTCAATCAAAGTTCGGCCACAGTCATAGCAAAACGTACTCTCGGATTTTGCCCCTGGGGCGTTGCCGAGGTAAACGTAACGCAGTCCGGCGGCCTTGCCTATCTCGAAGGCCCTCTCCAGAGTGTCAAAAGACGTGGGAGCAAAATCCGGGCATTTGTAGTGCGGATAGAATCTGCTGATGTGCCAGGGGACATCGACTCCAGCCTTTTCGACGATGAAGGCGGCAATTCTTTTCAACTCATCATCGGAATCGTTTTCATCCGGCAGCAGCAACGTCGTAATCTCAAGCCAGATATCCGTCTCTTTCGCAATGTAGCTGATCGTATCCAGCACAGGCTGTAACCTGGCCTTGCACAATCGTTTGTAGTAGTCTTCGCTGAACGCCTTGAGGTCAACGTTTATACCACCGAGCCAGTCGGCGGCAAAATCAATCGCCTCGATTGTCATAAAGCCGTTACTTACGAAAACATTTGACAGGGCGCGATCCTTAGCCAGCCGTCCACAATCATTGCACAACTCCATGAAAACGGTCGGTTCGGTATACGTATAAGCAATGCTGGCACAGCCGTCACGAACAGCGGCCTCGACTATCTGCTCGGGTGGTACTGCCTGTCCGTTGATCTGCCCGGCCTCGAACGCCGCCTGGCTTACCTGCCAGTTCTGACAGAAATCGCAACGAAAATTGCAGCCCATCGTGGCAATAGAGAAGCTGCGCGAGCCGGGCTGAAAATGAAACAAAGGCTTCTTCTCGATAGGATCCGGGTTGGCCGAGCACACCTTATGATAGTTCAGCGAGTACAATGTCCCGTCGATGTTCTTGCGCACAGCGCACCGCCCCGACTTGCCGTCAGCTATCGTGCACCGCCAGTTGCACAACCTGCAATGGACTTTCGTATCTTCGGCCGACTCCCACAGCACGGCCTCTTTCAGATCTTCTCTTGCCGCCTTCATCGCTTATCCCGTTGGGCAATTTGGCTTTTCCGTGTCAATATATAGAATCGATGCGCCAAAATCAACAATCATGCCAATTCTCAAGATACCGGCTCAGCAATCACGGCCCAGGGTCGGCAGCAGCCTCATCAAGTGACAATGTCAGTAGCTATAAGTCACTCGGCCCTCTCGGCCTTACTCTGATTGCTCTGGAAAATGCTGCCCAGGCTCAGGGCTTCGGGACTGCATCGCGTGCACTCGAGACAGCGGACACATCGTAAATCGTTAGGGGCTTTTTCCGGCTCTATGCCGAACTTACACAATTTGTGACAGCGCTCACACTGCGTGCATTGATCGGCGTCGAATCGCAGAAAGAACGCTGAGAAGCGATTAAACAGTGAGAATATCGCCCCGAGCGGGCACAAAAGTCTGCACCAGGGCCGTCTCATGAAGAAGATAGCAATCAGGAATACCGCGAGGATTATGAGCTTCACCGCATTGGGCCAGACAATCTTCTCGCCGGCAATCACCTGTCCAATCATATTGGGCACGGCCGCTTCGAGTGCTCCCGCCGGACAAATCCGACAGACAAAAAGCGGATGGCCCTCGCCGAAGAAATAGGGGATGGCCAACACCGTGCCGATGAGTATTACATAACGCAGATAGCCGACGATTCTAGGCAGATCGAACCGTCGAGTCGGGACCTTTGCCGCGAGGTCCTGGAGCAAGCCGAAGGGGCAGGCCCATCCGCAGACGAGCGAGCCGAACAGGGTGCCAACTGTCACCAATAGCCCCACTGCGATCATGGGGAACAAATGCAGAGCGCTGAATTGAGCGATGATGCCGATGGGGCAGGCAAACGTCGACAGAGGACACGCATAGCAATGGAAGACCGGGGCGCACATAGTATGCACACGCAGCCCGGCCGGATCCAGCCAAACCAGTAGGAAGGATGCTCGAATCCAAATCCGCCAGGGAACGAGTTTTGAGACGAGAATGCCTAACTTGGTTTTCTTGACCATGGCCACCATGGTCTCCTTACTAACTGCCTCACGTAGCGCACTCTTCGGGAGGCTTGCCGGTATAGGTCCGTTTGATC
>CAZLTY010000169.1:508-10681 GCA_964562575.1 uncultured Pirellulales bacterium | reverse complement strand
GGTTTCGCTCAATCGGGCGCGACTGAATCTGACGCAAATCTGAGCGATAAATGAAACACTTATTTATGCGCGGCTCCTAAAGGGTGAGTTCCGGCGAATCCCACAAATGCGCTCGGCCGGTCAACTATTCGGACGGCTCGGGCTCTCTCTGATTGTTGTGCTCTTGCTCTCTGCGCACCTCGCGCTGCCGCCGCTCTATGCTTTCTCGACCTCGTTCGACCTCTCGTCTTTCGCCGCGTTCTCCGTCCCTGCGCATGTCGCGCTCTTGTCGCGACCTGTCGTCTCTGCGCCGGTCGGGATCTCTGTCGCCTTCTCTTGGTTGTTCATTTGTTTCTTGAAGTCGCCTTCTCAGTATTTCGTTCTCGTGGCGCAGCTCTTCAACTTCTCTGCGCAGGTTCTCGGCGTGCGCCCGAAGCTCGTGAATCTCCACCTGCATCCGCTCGACATGGAACGCGAGAATTTCCTTCAGCTCCATGCCCAGGTGCTCGGTATGCCTGGTGAAGACCTCTCTAAATTGTCTTGCCAACTCCTCCAGGGCGGATGGTTTCGGGCGAAGCTGTTCCATATGTTCTGCCAGGACCTCTCTCACTAGTCCTTCCAATTGCTCGCGCATCGGTGGCCCTGGGTGTATGGGCGGCTCGAACAGTCCATCAGGGTCACGGCGGCCTTCCCAGTGCATGACAATCTTTCTTTCGCCCTCGCGCCTCTCCTCGCTACGCTCACGCTCAGGTTCCAGCCGCATCTCTCGACGAACTTCCATCCTTCTTTCGCCTTCGCGCCGTTCTTCTGTACGCGCAGGTCCCCGGCGTATCTCCCGACGAATCTCGATTCTCCCGCCACCTTCCGATCCCCCGTCACCTTCGGCTCGCCGACGTTCGGCTTCGATGCTCTTGATCCACATTTCTCCATGCTCTCTGACATAGGAAATCTCGAGCCGGTCGCCCGGCTGCATCGTTCGCGCCGACTGCCTGAGCTGCTCAAACTCACGGGGAACGAGCACGGTCACATTCTCGTCCCGCTCAAATGGCTTGACTACAATTGCCATATACCCGCTGTCACCGACCTGGCGCTCTGCAAGCCGGACAAAAATACCGCGCAGCCGCCCGTCTCTGTCGCGATCCTGAGCCGAGAGAATGCCGCCGAATGTCAATACCACAAACACAACGAGCATCAATGTTCTATGTGACTTCTTCATGACAGTTCTCCTTATCTATTGCTGTCTGCAAAATGTCCGCCGCTGACGGGCGGTCTAAAGACGATTACCAAAGACGGCCCCCAAAGTCAAGAAAATTACTGAGCCATACCTTTGGGCTCTGTCTCTTGCATACCAAGCATGCCGGCAAGGAGCATTGCTGTTCTTCGCTCTTTGTCGGACAGACGTGCACAAATCCCACCAAGTTGGTTGACAGCTTGCATCTTTTGGCTATTCTTGTCTGACAACTGAACGGACTTTGTGCTCTTTCTCCGGATTTTATGTGCGAGACACCGAAGCGGTCTATGGCACAAGAGGAAGGAACGATTGATGAAGCATATTGAGCAGGTAATGATCCGTGCCATTGAGTTGGTCTTCTCCATCTGCCTGTTGATTATGTTGATCCTGGTCCTTATCCAGGTGTTGCTGCGGTACGGATAGTGGGTAGTCAAAAGGAAGAAGGTAGAACAGAGAAGACAGGAGGCAAAGAGGGTCGGAATATCGAATGTCGAACAAGGAACATTCTATGGGAAATCAAGCCCGGCCCCAATGTGGCGGGCAACCTTTTCAGGAGAAAGAAATGAGAATCATCAAACATGCAGTTGTCGTCGCCCTCGTTGTGTTCGTCCTGGCACCGAATCTCAGCGCCCGAGCGGGTGTTGACCGTGAATCTCTCAGACAGGCGGAGATTTCTTCGAAAATTGCGGGCTATTCGCTGAGCAAGGTCAAACGCTGGCTGCATGAGGTGGCGATCAAAAAAATCGATCCTGACACCGGGCTTTATATCGGAGACGGGCGCTGGAACTATCGCGATACCGCCGCGGATTGTTATCCGTTTCTCTGTTGGGCGGCTCATGTGACGGATATTGATCTGCTTTATGGGCCGATTCGCGATGTTCTCGACGCCGAGAGCAAGCTCTGTAACCATCTGGACCGAATACCGGCAAGATTCGACTTGAAGAAGGGCAAAAAGGACGATTCGGTTTCTTATGATACCCTCATTTTCGGGGCATCGGAGTACGTCAAAGACGGCCTGATCGCCATCGTCGAGGTTACGGGCAAGGCCGACTGGTTCGAGAGGATGAGAGAAATTGAGGACGATGTCTGGAAGCATGCGCGGATTGAAACGCCGTACGGCAAGATTCCCTCGACCAACGTCGAGGTCAACGGCGAGCAGCTTCAGGCGCTTACCAGGCTTTACACGATGACCGGCGACGATAAGTATCTCGAATGGGCGCGCCGCCTGGGCGACTACTATTTCTCGAACGAGGGTTTTGTGCCCGAGCGCCTGCGCGATCACGGCTGTGAGATAATCGGCGGCCTTGGATTGCTTCTTGCTGTCGAATCCGAGGTGAAAAGCGACAGAGTCGAAGTCTACAAGAAGCAACTCAAGCGTATCTTCGACACCATTCTTGAAACCGGCTGCAACGAAGACGGGATGATGTACAACCATATCACGAAACGTGCCGGTTCGAGCGGCCGACTCAGCGATGGGTGGGGGTACAACTATGTCGGCTACATCTGCTACGACATGATCGTCGGCGAGGGTCTTTACAGGTCGCACATCGAGCGGACTCTGCGAAACCTCTCGAAACCCAAGTATCAGAATTATCCGTGGGAAGGCACCTCGATCGACGGTTTTGCCGATTCGGTCGAGGGCGGGATATATGTGCTCAACCGCTATCCCGTAAAGGAAGGTTTTGACTGGGTCGACGGCGAGGTGGCCGCCAACATTGCCCGCTCGGGCGATCCGCTCGAAACCGCCGAGTTGTGGGGTACGATGAAACTCCAGGCCAACGGCGTGCGAACGACGATCATGCACGCGCTGATGCACACGCAGGGCCTGATCGCCCGGCCTTGGGATATCGGGACCGAGTTGGGCGCGCGGGCGACTTCTAACAGTCTGATTGTTACAATCAAACCGGCGGAAGACTGGGATGGCAAAATTATCTTTGACATCTCGCGTCACAAACATTTGATGGGGTTTGAAAAAGACTGGCCCCGGATGAATACGCTGCCGGAATGGTTCACCGTCGGCCTTGACAGGACCTACAGGATCACGGACGCGCGGACGCACAAGACGCAAACTCGCACAGGAAAGCAACTACACGACGGTTTGGAACTAAGGCTAAAGGCCGCCGAACGTACGACGCTGCGTGTGGAACCGATACACAATCTCTGATGTAATGACGGTATCGGCCGAACCGAATCAGTCTAATGACGTCACCATTTCATTCTGCAGATGACCTTTGCAGACTGGCGAAAACGGCGAGAAACGTCTTTATGGCTTGTTTTATCGAACGTTCGCCGTTTATTATCGGATGCTGCAATTGGTGAGAAGTACGGCGACTTCCACGCGGTTGCGATTTTCGGTGAGTTAATTTAGGAGTGCAGTGTCGCTCTGTATCGGTGAGACGGGATGTCGAGACAACTGATGTGTGGACAACCGGACTCTGAACCTGTTGGGTAGCTGGCCGTGCTGGTGCTTGGCGCGGGATTCGTAAGGAAAGGAGAGAGATGACTGTAGAGGCGTTTGTGGAAGAACTCAGGGGGCACTGGTCGTGGCTGTACGAGATTTACGTATCGGAGTTGATCGACAGGCAGTGGGCCCATTGGGAGTTGCTGACGATTGCCGGAGCATTGTCGCTTTTGCTTTTGTTAAAGATCAGAAGGCGGCGGCGAAAAGCAGCGGCCAAAACCGTGTATGCACAGCGTCTCTCAGGTGATCCGTCCATCGTCGGGGTCAAACTCGCCGACGGCAAACGAGTCCGCCGCAACGGTGAGGATTTGCAGGAGGCCGACGAAAGTTATGTCCTGCAAGCGCAGAGGCAACGTCATCGCTGGACAACCGCTGCGGAAGAATCAGGCTGGGCCCAGCAGCCGGTCAGAGACCTGCGACGGGAAATCATCAAGCGTGATCAGACAGAAGCGCGGCTTGAGCGGGAGGTCACCGAGTTGAGCGTTGCCAATGAGCGACTCGAACGTGAAGTAGCCGGGCTGATGGTTATCAACGAACGACTCCTGCGTCGAGTCCCAAAAGACAATCCAGTTGAGGAACCTTCTGCGTGATAGGCTGCCGAGTTGACGGTGAGTCTTTGGTGGCTCGCGCGCCAAGACTACTGCATGTCTTTCAAGGCATGCCTGATCCCTGTTGGGCATGAGTTCTTGATGAAGAAACAAAGAGATGGATGAAATCACTCCATCATATTGGCACGATGTACCTCAACCGTCCTGACGGGGGCGGTCGAGCAAATCGCACTTTTGAGAGCGCAATCGCCCGAAACACCTGACCGGACGGACAAAACAGGTCACTTCGACAGAGAGATTTCCCAAATATGAGAATCTCCGCAATCTCAAAAAGTTCTGTTTGCATATCTCAATTCTGCGCGTTATAAATTCGTTCTATTAGATGTGGTGGTGAAGACTATGACCCAGCAAGAATTGTGTCAGCAGTGCAATCAGAGGCAGGATTGTGGGCAAGTGTACAAGCGGTTGGGCAGGATCGAAGGTCCTTCGATTGTGAAAGAAGTTGTTCTGGCGTTCCTTCTGCCGCTGGTCGTTTTTGTCGCTTCGCTGGCAGTTTTTGAGAGAATGTTCTCAGAAGCAATAAGTGCCGGACAGGCACGGTCGGCTTTGAGCTTCGCATCAGCGGTGTTGCTGACCTTCGTTTGCATACTCCTTACGAAGGCGGTCAACAGGCAGTTTGGTCAAGACAAGTGATTGGGGCCTTTCGAACATGACAGTTGCTGTGACAGGTAAGCATACATTTCCACGCGGCGTGCACCCGCCGCCGAAAAAGGCCCTGACGTGTGACAGTCGAATTCAACCGGGACCTGCTTGTAGGCAGGTTTCCGTTTTGCTCAGCCAGCACATCGGCGCCGTTTGCCAGCCCCTGGTCAAGAAGGGCGATACAGTCGAGGCGGGGCAAAGAATAGGCGATTGTGACGCGTTTGTTTCTGCGCCGGTTCACTCGCCGGTTGCAGGCAAAGTGAAAGAAGTTGCTCTGCGTTCCCACGCGGTTCTCGGTCGCGCCCAGGCGATTACCATCGAGGCCGACGCCGAGAGCCCGGAAAAACAGCCGTCTTTTCAAGTGCCGGGCGATTTTGACGTGAGCAAGTATTCGGCCGGGCAGATCTGCGAGGCCTCACGGGCCGGCGGTCTGGTCGGCATGGGTGGGGCCGGTTTTCCCACGAGGGTAAAGTTGGAGCCCAATCCTCAGATGCCCAAGGACAACCTGATTATCAACGGTTGCGAGTGCGAGCCCTACATTACCTGTGATTACCGCATCATGCTTGAGTGGACCAGCCGGATTATTGCTGGTGTGAAACTTGCCAAGAAAGCGTCCGGCTGCTCACAGGCCTTTATCGCGGTCGAAGATAATAAACCACAGGCGATGGAAGTCATAAGCACGGTGCTGCAAAGTTCGGGCAACTCCGATGAGATCAAAGTTGTCGCGGTCAAGACAAAATATCCGCAGGGCGGCGAAAGGCAGTTGATCCAGGCGGTCCTCAAAAAGAGCGTTCCCAGCGGCAGTATTCCTCCGATGATCGGTGTGGTAGTCCTCAATGTCGCCACAGCAGCGGCACTTGCAGAGGCGGTCATTTCCGATGTCCCGCTGACCCATAGGGTCGTAACGGTGACGGGAGAACCGGTCGTCAGGCCGGGCAATTACTATGTTCCGATAGGCACGTCGGTCGGCGACTTGATCGAGTTTTGCGGGGGCGTCACCGAAAGCGCCGCAAAAGTCGTTCTCGGCGGGCCGATGATGGGGATAGCGATCGCAGATCTGGAAACGCCGACGACGAAGACTACCAACGCCGTGACGATATTGACGAGAGAGCAAATCGGCAGGGCAAAATTCGACAGACGCGAAACGCCTTGCATTCGCTGCGGCAGGTGCCTGGAGGTTTGCCCGGAGAATCTGAATCCCACGAGAATCGCCCACGCGGTGAAACACGATCTGCTCGATGTCGCCGAGCGCTATTATATGAGTGCCTGTATCGAGTGCGGCTGTTGCAGCTACGTCTGCCCGGCCAATATAGAAATCACCGGCTATATCAAAACGGGCAAGATCTTTGTTGCCAGGCAGAAGAAGAGGATGGCCTGACGGGGCGCAGGCAAGATTTACAGTTGGAAAAGGATAAATGCTCAAGAATATAACGGTTTCATCTGCACCGCATGTCAGTAAACCGCTTTCGACACGCGGGGTGATGTTGGATGTCATAATCGCTCTGGCGCCCGCGATGCTCGCAGCCGGCTATTATTTCCGCATCCACGCGGTCGTGCTAATTGCAACCTGTGTCATTTCCTGTGCTGCAACCGAGTGGGCATGCAATCTGATTCGCAAGAAGTCAAATTCGCTCGACGACCTCAGCGCTGTTGTCACGGGCATCATTCTTGCGCTGTCTCTGCCGCCTGCTCTGCCCGTCTGGGCCGCGATAATAGGCAGCGTTTTCTGCATTGCGATAGGCAAGATGGTTTTTGGCGGGCTCGGCGCCAATATTTTCAACCCCGCCATGGTCGGCAGGACGTTTCTCACTGCATCTTTCGGCATGTTGATGACTACCTGGATGGTTCCGGCGACTATGGACTCCGAGATGCCAAAGATCGCTGCCGACAACACAGTCAATGCCCGCACGCAGGCGACACCGCTGGCGCATAGCAAACAGGCCTTGAAGGTCAAGAGAGACGCCGAAGCTGTTAACAGGCAACTTGGGGCCGCCTTTACAGGCGAGGTTGGTGGTTGCCTCGGTGAGACGAGCGCACTGGCTCTCATCGTCGGCGTCATTTATCTTCTGATACGGCGGACGATTAGTTTCCACATCCCGTTAGCCGTTCTGCTGAGTGCTTTTGCTTTTGGGGCCATAACTTATTTGATCGACTCCGAATCCAGCATTTCGCCGTTTACCCACCTGTGCAGCGGCGGATTATTAATGTGCGCGTTTTTCATCGCTACCGACCCTGTGACGGCGCCTCTGACGCGCAGAGGGATGTGGGTTTTCGGCATCGGCGTCGGGGCGATAACGATGCTCATAAGAATTGTCGGGGAATATCCCGAGGGCGTCATGTATTCGGTTTTACTGATGAACGCCGTGACGCCGCTGATCGACAGATTCTACCAGCGAATTCCCACAGGAGGCAAGGCAAGTGGATAAGGTGAAGTACTTCTTTCAACAGAGCTGGCTCCTGATCGTCGCATCGTTCTTCTTCGGCCTGCTGATCGCCGTAGCGAACGCCGGCTGGCAAGGCAGGATATTGCAGAACGAAGAAGACAAGTTCAACAACCTCGTCAAGGAAATGATCCCGGATGCCAACAGCTCTGAAGTAATTCTGGAAAATGTCGAGTTCGAGTCGGGCAAGGGCAAGAAGAAGATAACGTCCGTCCGAAAGGCCCTTTCGGCCGATGGCAATCTCGTCGGCTGGGCGTTTACATGCGAAGGGTCGGGCTTTGCCGACAAGATAAAGCTCGTCCTGACGGTCGACGCCGGTTTTGAAAAACTCAAAGGCTACGGCGTGCTTTCGAGCAACGAAACCCCGGGCTTCGGGGATAAGATAAAGGATTCATTCTATCGCGATCAGTTCAAAGACACGCCGACCACGGAGCTTGTGCTGATGAAGCTTGGTGACTCGGATGTAAAAGATTCGAAAATTGTGGCGATCAGCGGAGCGACGGTGAGTAGCCAGGCGGTGGTAACAATCGTAAATACGTTCCTGGACCCGATAAAGGTCCAAGTGCAGAAAGAGGGGCTAATCGGTAATGGCAAGTAACGGTGAAGGTACCGCCGGCGTCTATAAGGATACGCTGCTCGCTGGACTGTGGCGTGAGAATCCCGTGTTCAGGCTTCTGTTGGGGATGTGCCCGACGCTGGCTGTGACTGCGGCGGTCAAGCCCGCTCTGACGATGGGCTGCTGTGTTATTTTCGTGCTGGTTTGCAGCAATGTTGTGGTTAGCCTGATGCGCAATCTTCTCAGGCCGCACCTGCGGATATTGATGTTCACGCTCACGATCGCAACATTTGTCACGATAGCGGATCTGTTCCTAAAGGCGTTTCAGCCTGAGATGAGCGCGGCGTTGGGACCGTACGTGCCTCTGATCATAGTGAACTGTATCATCATCTGCCGGGCCGAGGCCTGCGCCAGCAAGAACGGCGTGGCGATAAGCATCGTTGACGCCTTAGGCATGGGGACGGGCTTTACGCTCACATTGTGCGCGCTTGCTGGCGTGAGGGAATTGCTCTCGACGGGTAAATTGTTCGAGGCGACCGTAATGCCCGATTGGTTCGTGCCGTGGGCCGCGATGGGCATGCCTGTCGGAGCGTTTGTGACCCTGGGACTTATGTTGGGACTCGTAAACACCATAACGGGAAAGAAAGATTAAGAGGCCGGGCATATGGAAACACTAGAGGTCTTATTGTTGGGCTTCATATCCGTCGTCCTGATTAACAACCTTGTCTTCACGAAGTTTCTCGGTATCTGCCCCTACCTCGGCGTATCGGGCAGGATCGACATGGCTTTCGGCATGGGGCTGGCCGTGACGTTTGTCGTTACGCTCAGCGGCACGCTGACCTGGATGATCGACAACTGGATCCTGATGCAGTTCGGCCTTGAAGTCACGCGGTACGTATGTTTCATATTGGTTATCGCCGGGGCGGTCCAGTTGGTCGAGATGTACCTCAGAAAGTTCTTCCCTCCACTGTACGACAGCTTTGGGATTTTTCTGCCGCTGATCACAACGAACTGTGCGATCCTTGGATTGTGCCTGTTCCTGAACCTCTGGGAAATTGGCAGTCTTGTCGAGGCGGTCGTTCGCAGCTTTGGAGCCGGGATCGGCTTTACGATGGCAATTTGTATTATGGCCGGCATTCGTGAGAATCTGGAGCTGGCCGATGTCCCGGTCTGTCTCAAGGGCGCACCGATTACACTGATTACCGCCGGGCTGCTCACGCTCGCCTTCATGGGTTTTGCAGGAATGATTAGATGATTTCTTCGTATTTCGCATTTCGTATCTCGTATGTCGTGCTCTTGGCTGCCGCCGCGGCCGGCGGAGAAGAAATCCGCAGCATACTTCTTGCCGGTGCTACGATGGTCGGGCTCGGCAGCGGCTTTGCACTGGTGCTGTTGATCGCCAGTGAGAAGCTGAAGGTGGAGGTTGACCCGAAAATAGAGCAAATACACGAGGCCCTGCCGAACCTCGATTGCGGCGCCTGCGGCTACGCCGGTTGCGGCCAGTATGCCAAGGCCGTCCTGGCCGATCCCGAGCTGATCGGCAAGTGTGCCCCAGGCGGGGCCGATACCTCGGCGAGCATCGCAGAGATTCTGAATCTTCAGGTCAGTGAATCCGGTCCGGCAAAAAGGCCCGTCGTGCACTGCCATGCCCACGTCGAGCACAGAACCGTCAATGGCAACTACCAGGGCATACCAAGCTGCACCGCCGCCAACGCTCTGGCCAACGTGCAGGCCTGTGTGTTCGGCTGTCTCGGTCTCGGTGATTGTACCAGGGCGTGCAAATTTGATGCCCTGCACGTTATCGATGGTGTCGCCACTGTCGACTACGAGAAATGCACTGGCTGCACTGCCTGCTCGAAGGCTTGCCCCCGCAGTCTGATCGAGATGGTGCCTTTCGGTCACGAGAACATGATAACCGTTGCCTGCAGCAGCAAAGAGACGGGAAAGAGCACGCGATCGATCTGCAAGGTAGGCTGCATCGGCTGCAAGGTCTGCACCAAGCAGAGTGACCTGTTTGTAGTGGAGGACAATCTGGCCCGGCTGGACTATCTGCAGTACGAGCCAAGTGAGCAGACCGAGCTTGCAATGACCAAATGCCCGACCAAGGTGATTGTCTATCGCGGCAAGACCGCCCCGCAGGGCGAGCAGCGGACGGAGAAAGCTGCGACCTCTTGAGCAAGTGCAGTCCGTCCGATCCGATGATCAGCGGCCTTAAGGACCCGTCCAGAAACAACTTCCGCGTTCTCCATCTCATC